>JADGNQ010000084.1 GCA_017883385.1 Candidatus Sulfotelmatobacter sp. | reverse complement strand
GATAACAAGGTCAAAGCCAGCAGTAACACCGCCGCTTTCATCCAGATCATAACTCCTCTCCGGAGAGCTGGCTGAAGCCGGGAAGGCGGACCTAGGGAGGTCCAGTCAAACCGACCGACACGAAAGCTCTTGTATCGAGGTAGCCGGATCGGTCGGATCAAGTCCTGCGCGCGTGCCGATGTTTAGGAGATTTTTCCCTGAGGAAACGCTGATGGCCGAGACAACGGCGCTATACTCACGCTGAAGTCGGGGGTTTCTGTGAATCAGGATTTCAGATTGGGCCCCTGGGTGGTGCGACCCACCCTAAATAGCGTTTCGCGAAACGGCAACGGCATCCGGGTCGAGCCGAAGGCAATGGAGGTGCTTGTCTGCCTGGCTGAGGCCGGAGGGGACGTTGTCTCCAAGGAAAAGCTAATTGCCGAAGTTTGGTCCGATACGCCTTTCGTGGGCGATGATGTGCTCACTCGGAACATCTCCGAATTGCGTCGAGCCCTGGACGATGACGCCAAAGCTCCTCGGGTGATTGAGACCATCCCTAAGAAGGGCTACCGGTTGGTGCTAAAGGTTGAATCGGTTCGAAGGGCGTCGGTAAGGCGCTGGCCCGTCCTTCTAGTAGTCGGGGCGCTGGTCCTGCTCCTGGTAGCTGTTCCGATTGTCAGACGGGTCATTGCCACACGGACCCGGGATGACGATCCTGCTAAGCAAGCTTTGCTGATCAGGTCCTTGGCGGTGCTGCCGTTGGAGAATTTTTCCGGGGATCCGGCGCAGGAGTACTTCGCGGACGGAATGACCGACGAAGTGATTACCATGCTGGCGAAAAATCTACCCTTCGGGGTTAGATCCCGGACCTCAGTTCTGCAGTACAAGAAGGTCCACCGGCCGCTGCCAGAGATCGCGCGGGAACTAGGGGTGGATGGGATTCTCACGGGTTCCGTTGGCCGCTCGGGGAGCCGGGTGCATCTGACCGCGCAACTTATTTATGCCGCCGGCGACACCCATGTTTGGGCGGAGAGCTTTGATCGCGACTTGAGCGACGTGGGAACTCTGCAGAAGGAATTGGCAGAGACCATCGCAAAGCAAGTCGGGGCCACGATCTCTGGATCGGGCGGGCCGGTACGGCGTATCAATTCAGAAGCCCACGACGCCTATTACAATGGCCGGTATTACTGGTTCAAGAGCGAATACGAAAAGAGCCGGGAATACTTTCAAAAAGCGATTGACCTCCAGCCGGACTACGCCGCTGCGTGGAGCGGCCTCGCCGATTCTTACTCGTTAGCGGCGGTGGAGGAAAATGCCCCATCAAAGGCGGTCATGCCCCAGGCAGAGTACGCAGCCAGGAAGGCGTTGGAACTCGATGATCTGGCCGCTGAGGCTCACAACTCCATGGCCATCGTAGAGCTTTTCTATCGTTGGAATTGGGCGGTCGCCGATCGAGAATCCGCACGCGCGCTGGAACTGAATCCCACTCTTGAAGAAGCTCACTTCGTGCGTTCCTATGTGCTCCGTCCCTTGAATCGCCTGGACGAAGCACTGCAGGCGGAAAAGAGAGCGATGGAGCTCGATCCGTTTTCGGAGCCGGCGGCATTGGTTTATATCCTCATTCGAATGCGGCGCTTCGACGCTGCGCTGAACGAGGCTCGCTTACGAAGCGATGCCCAGCCAAACAACGCCGAGCTCCACGAGGTTCTTTCTGAGGCGTACTTCTTCAAAGGCATGGAGAAAGAGTCGGAGACTGAATCGGAACGTGCCTTGCAACTAGCTGGCGAAAAGGATCAACTGGCCAAGCAGGTTCAAATCTACCGCCGAGGCGGCTTCCGAGCGGTGCTCGAGTGGCGGCCGATGAGTTGAAGCGCAAGGCCGCCAAACAATACGTCTCACCCATAACTCTTGCTGACGCGTTCGCCGTACTCGGACGCAAAGAAGAGACGATCCGCTATCTGGAAAAAAGCTGCCAGGAACGAGAGCCTCACGTGGTGTTCCTGCAAAGCGATCCGATTTTCGATTTTCTGCATTCTGATCCGCGCTACCGCGCCATCGTGAATAAGATGGGCCTTCCTCCGGCATACGGTCCCAGCAACCTGACACCTCCCAGGCCCTAGAAGAATCTGCGCAAAGAGGGCGCCCCCGGGCCACCCACTTCACGCCGAATATTTTAAGTTAGGAAAAAGGACCACTCTTCACGGTCGTGTAACATTCCCAAAACAGGAACGCCCCGCCACTTATCTACTTTCGTGGTCTTGACGTCCCACCCACCACGACCTGATCCTACAGTCTTGACATGAGCGTGGGGACCGCCAAACTGGCCCCTAACTCCTTGCGGCTCAAGATTTTGCCCGCAAGTTATTGATGCCCTAGGATTACTTTTCAATTTCCCCCTAAATCAATGATTCCAATAGACCAGGGGGGAGGGAGGGTACCCCCCGTTACCAAAACGTAAACACCCTCCCATAACGGGAAATCCGTGGCAAGGCGCGCGGTGAGGGCATGTGCTGATTCGCAGAGGAAGGAGCGCCCGCGTTATACGGGAACGCTCGTCCCCCAAGTTTGTCCTCGAACCTGTGCGAGTAGCGAGAGTACAATTTCGCTCCAGACCCCTGCCTCTCGATGGAGGTGCGTATGCTCAACCGCCTCGTTTTCCTGCTGGTGGTTCTGCTCACGGTTCCGGCTGCCAGCCAACACACGAACATGCAGGCGCGAATCAACCGGAGTGTCGACAAGCACCAGGAAGAGATTTCGCAGGTGCCTGCTTCCGCTGAGGTGGACGTCAGAGCTGCCAGACTCCAGACTCTGCGGCAGGACGCAAACGAATTGTCGACGCTGAGTGCGGCCATGCAGTCCGATCTGCAGCAGTTGCAGCATGGCCTGCTGGTCAAGGATATCCACGAACATTTGAAACGGATGGAGAAGCTCTCCAAGAAACTTCGGCAGGAAATGGAGTAGCCGCCTTCGGATCGACTTGACGTGACGAGAGCAGCCCGCGTTCCCGCAGTTACGATCCGAGGCGCAAGAGAGCGGCCCGCAGGCGCGGATGTTGCTGGGTCAGGCGCAGGTAGCGCATTTCGTTGGGAGCGGCTTGTGCGCGGATGATGTGGGCTGCGTCGCGCTTCTCTTGCGGCGTCCAGCGGCTTAGGTTGGGGATCAGCGCCAGCACGAGTGACCAGTTCTCGAAGGCTTGGCGCTCCGCGGGATTCCAGCGGGACAGGTTGACGTTGAGCGCGCGGCTTACTTGTTTGACCGAGTTCGCGCGAAGGCGAGCGCTGTCTCCATCGAACGCGCGCGCCATGCGGCGGTTCACGCGCAGGCCGAGGTTGCGGGTGGAGAACGTGTCCCACGGTCCTGGCATTCCGTCAGCGGCTAAAGCCGAAGTCGAGGGAACGGCGTTTGCGGTACGACTGGAAGTCGTGCCCTGATACGAATCTCCTACTCTTTCGTAAACTGCGGAAGTCGTGCCCTTCCCAGGATCCACGCGCTCCAACTCGTAGAACACGTGCGCTTCGGCGAGGCGCTTCAGCGTTTTCTTCGGCGTGCGATACTGCGGGTTCGCGGCGATCTTCTGCTCTTCCCTTCTGGCGAGTTGCTCCAGGTCGCTGCTGCCGGAGCGGAATCCGAGTTTGCGGTAGAACCAGAAGGCGCCGGAGTCGAGGGCCTCGTCGTTGTTCTGTCCGATCTGGTAGGGATAAACGGAGATCGTGGTCGCGGTCGTGAATGCGCAGAGGCAGCGCAGCGCCTGCGCGTAGATCCATGCAGTTTCGCCCTGGCGATAGGTGTAGAAAGTGTTGAAGCCGACCTCGATCCATTCGCACAGGCCGATGGCTTCGATGTAGTTGATGGGAACGCCGTTCTTGAGGGTGAATCCGGCAACGTAAGCGCGAAGCGGCAAGCGGCGCGACGGAGGCAGGTTCCAGAAATACATCACGACGCCGCGGCCGAGCGGCGCGCGCACGACGGAATTGGGATCGCCGAGCGTTGTGCCGTAGAGTTCGCGGTAGCGGACGGCCATCACTTCACGGATGGTGTGCATGACTTGCTCGCCTTCGCGGCGCGAGAGTTTGACGAGGCGTGGAGCGGGTTGCGCGAGTTCGCGCGGCAGCGAGACCTGGCTGCGGACGATCAGCGGGTCGGTGTGGTAGTAGAAGTGACGAGGCCTCGTCCAGTTGAGAGTGCGCGAGAACTTCAGATTCTGCAGATGCCAGCGGAGCGGAAGATGCAGGGAGTCGTACAACTCGGCGCGCTCGCGGTCAGTCACTGGGAGTTGTTCGAACTGGCGGATCAGCCAGTCGAGGTCACGCTCGCGTCCTCTTGCCGCGTCGAGCCAGCGGCGCCACGGGATGTTGGCCTCCACGTCGGCATCTTCACTGAGCAGCGGGATGAAGCGCAGCCACGTGGATCCCATCGCGCGCTCGGCTTGATAGTCATCCTCGTAGTCATCCCACGCGATCTCGACGTTGCGCGGGATGCGGCGCGCCAGCCAGCGCGCGGCTTCGAAGTTGAGCGTGTCCTGCATGGTGGTGCCCGCGATTCCGGACGTGTCGAAGTCGTCGAAGACTTCCATGTCAGTACCGGCTGCGCGAAGATTCCCGATTCGCCGGTGGAATGTATTCAGAAGGCTCTCGACTCGCGCGACCACCGACGACGACTGTGGGAACGCGCGGAGGAACAGTAGGGTCTCGTGGAAACGGAGGAGCGACTTGGCATCGCTGAACTCGCAGCGGGAGAGTTGAGCGAGCAGGCGTTTTGTCTCTGCGGATGCGGCGCGGCTGAAGCGAGCCTTGGCGGCTTCGAGGCTCGTGAGGAGCGCGTCTATCGTTGTGGGCATCAGGATTCCGGCTGGCTAGTGTAACGCAGAAAGTCAAAATCCCCATTCTAGCCGCAAAGAACGCGGCTAGAATGGGGCACCCGCAGTTTCCTTCGACTCGCGGCTAGTCGGAGAGTTTCAATTCTCCTTCGATGGTGAATGTGGTTTCGGTTTCGCCGGCTGCGGTTCCGGGTTGGCCTCCGCCTACGGTAAGGCGATACGACCCGGGAGCGATTACGCGCGTGCCCGATTCGTCCACGATGCTCAGGTCGCGAGGATCTAGCGTGAAGCGAACCTGCTGCGTTGCGCCCGCAGCGAGGTGCACGCGGGTGAAGCCGCGTAGAGCTCGCAAGGGAGCGCCGGGCAATGAGGAGTACACCAGATACAGTTGTGCGACTTCGTCGCCGTCGCGCTTGCTCGCATTGCGGACTTCGGCATCGACGGTCAGTACGTCTCCAGCTTTCAGAGTCAGAGTGGAGAGTTTCAGGTCGCTGTAGGCGAATTGGGAGTAGCTGAGACCGTAGCCGAAAGGGTAGAGCGGCTGTCCGTCGAAGTAGCGGTAGGTGCGGTTCTTCATCGCGTAGTCTTCGAAGGCGGGCAACTGCTCGGTGCTCTTGTAGAAGGTCACGGGCAAGCGTCCAGCGGGATTGTTTTTGCCTGCGAGTGTTTCGGCGACAGCGGTGCCGCCTTCTTCGCCGGGATACCAGGCTTCGAGAATGGCGTTGGCGTTCTCGTTGGCCCAGTTCACGGCGAGAGCGCTGCCGTTCATGAGCACGACGACCAGCGGCTTGCCTTGCGCTTTGACGGCTTTGAGCAGGTCTTCTTCTTCCTGAGGAAGATCGATGCTGGTGCGGTCTCCACCCTTAAAGCCGGGAATGTCGACGCTGCTCTCTTCGCCTTCCAGATCGGAGTTGATGCCGACGACGGCGATCACGAGATCGGCATTCTTGGTTGTGGCGAGCGCATGAGGAAGAGGCGCTTCGGCGGGAGGCGTCCAGACGAACTTAGCCACAGCGCCACCGCCGCCCTGAAAGTATTCCATCTTGAGGGCGTACTTGTGGCCCTTCTCCAGAGGAACGTCCGCGTTCTTGGTGGAAGCACCGTGGGTGGTCCAGTCCTCGACCAGGAGTTTGCCATCGAGCCAGACGCGGTATCCGTCGTCGCCGGTGAAGCCGAGCTGATAGGTGCCGGATTGGTCGGGAGTGAGTGAGCCAGTCCAGCGAATGGAGAAATCTTCCTTGCCGAGGCCCGGAGCAGGAGCTTCTCCGTTGAAATCGAAGTCTATGCTGGAGTCGACGCGAGTAACGACGGGAGCGCCCTGGAGTTCGACGCCGCGAAAATATTCTGCTTTGAGACCGGGCTTGCCGTCTGGCGTTGCGAGTGCCGCTGTTGGCACGGGTTTGCCACCGCGCAGAAATGCAGTGCCGGGTGCGAAGGTTACGCTGGCACCTGGAAACTGCTTGCGGATTCCGTGGAGCACCGTGGTGGAGCGGGACGGAATGCCGTTGTAGTTGCCGAGGAGCACGCTGGGAGAATCGGCGAGCGGGCCGATGACGGCGATCTTCTTTGCGGACTTGAGGGGAAGGATGCCGTCGTTCTTGAGCAGGACCATGCTCTCGCGCGCGGTCTTGAGGGCGAGCTGGCGATGGGCTTCGGTGTCGTTTTCGCGGAACGGAGTCTGCGCGTATTTCACCGTCGCGGGTGGGTCGAACATGCCGAGCTGCATGCGAGCGCGCATCAGGCGCTTCACGGCGACGTCGAGTTCACTCTCCTTGAGAAAACCATTCTTCACCGCAGCCACGTAGTGGGAGTAGTCAGCGCCGCTGCATTCGAGGTCCATGGAGTGCTTGATCGCGGCTGCGGCGGCTTCGGGAAGCGTGGGGACGAAGTGATGTCCGGCCTGAATATCCTGCACGGCACCACAGTCGGAGACGACGTAGCCCTCGAACTTCCAGGCAGTGCGCAGTTGGTCTTCGAGCAGGAACGTGTTGGCGCACGCGGGCTCGCCATTGATGCGGTTGTAGGCGCACATGACCGATGCGGCTTTGGCTTCGGTGACGGTGGCGCGGAATGCGGGGAGGTATGTGTCTTCCTCGTCGTGGCGCGAGACGGGTACGTCGATCTTGTGACGCGTGGGTTCGGGTCCGCTGTGGACCGCGTAATGCTTGGGCGTGGAGATGACGCGATAGTACTTGGGATCGTCGCCTTGCATGCCGGTGACGAAGGCGACTCCCATGCGCGCGGTGAGGAAGGGATCTTCGCCGTAGGTTTCCTGGCCGCGTCCCCAGCGCGGGTCGCGGAAGATGTTGATGTTCGGCGCCCAGAAGTCGAGACCGACGCCGGTGAAGTTGCCTTTGCGGATATCTTCGTGGTGCTTGGCGCGGGCTTCGGTTCCGATTGCGATGGCCATCTCGTGGATGAGCGGAGCGTCGAAGGTTGCGCCAAGGCCGATAGGTTCGGGGAACACCGTGGCCGTGCCGGAGGCGACACCGTGGAGAGCTTCCGTCCACCAGTTGTACGCGGGTACTTTCAGACGCGGAATGGCGGCAGCCTGATGAACGACCTGTGAAGCCTTTTCTTCGAGCGTCATGCGGGAGACGAGGTCGTCGACACGCTGATCTACGGGCAGTTCGGGATTGAGATAGGCTGGGGTTGCGGTTGGGGTTTGCTGTGCTCCGATGGGAAGAGAGACCAAAATAGCGAACAGGAAAGATAGCGCGAAGCATTTACGGGAGACGTAGGGGAACATGACTTCCTCCGGGAACAGGAAAGTGTAACCGAAGTGTGAGGTTCGCGAGGGGTTAAGGGGCAAGTGATAGTTGCCTCAGTTTGCACTGACAGGCTGTCGAGCTTCGCTCGACGGACAGCCGAGGGCGGCTGTCGCCACATTTGCAGCGAGTGTGCACCCGCTGAGAGGTATATCATTTCAGAAAAAGCTCCTCACCTCGTGAGTGAGCTTCAAACTGGAGTTTTGGAAATGGCTACGATTCATCTTGCGGTCAACGGACGGGCTTACACGGTTGACGTGGACCCTCAAACCAGCCTTCTTACCGTCTTGCGCGAGCGTCTCGATTTGACTGGAAGCAAGTATGGATGCGGCGAGGGGCAATGTGGAGCGTGCACCGTGCTGATCGATGGAAAGGCGCAGCGGTCGTGCGTCACCAAGGTCGGGACGGTTTCTCAGAAGACAATCACGACCATCGAAGGGCTCGCCGGCGGTGAGCAACTGCATCCCGTGCAGGAGGCGTTCCTCGATGCGGGCGCGATGCAGTGCGGGTACTGCACGTCGGGGATGATTATGTCGGCGGTGGGGCTGCTCAAGCGAAATCCGAATCCTAACGAAAAAGACATTGTTGATTTCATGGACGGCAACATTTGTCGTTGCGGGACTTATCCGCGAATCGTCAGCGCCATTCAGAGGGCGGCGAAAGTGATGACATCGTCAGCCGTTGGGAAAGGAGCGGGACGATGAGCGGCAGGAACTTTGGTAGCGGCGGCGTTTCCGCACGTGGACAGGGAGTCGAGCTGCGCTCGACCGGACAGCCGAGGGCGGCTGTCCCCACAAGTGTACTTCCGGAGGCGGAGACATTGGCTAAATGTGAGTTGGAGCCTGAGCGGTACGAACTGAGGGCTTCGGCACCGTACCGCTTTGATCTGGATCGCCGGGAATTCTTTAAGTTCCTTGGCGCGGGCGTGCTGGTGGTTTCCGTTCTCAAGCCCGCGCTTGTCGCGCAGGAGTCGGGCGGGGCTCGGCAGCGGCGCGGGGATTCTCTGCCGAAAGAGATTGATGCGTGGCTGCACATTGGAGAAGACGGCAGAGTCACGGTGTATACGGGGAAGGTCGAGATGGGGCAAAACATCCGAACTTCTCTGAGCCAGGCGGTTGCCGAGGAACTTCATGTATCGATGGAGAGAATTGAAATGGTGATGGGCGACACGCAGCTCACGCCGTTCGACATGGGAACGTTCGGGAGCCGGACGACTCCTACGATGAATCCGCAGTTGCGGAAGGTGGCGGCTGCGGCGCGCGAGATGCTGATCGGTCTGGCGGCGGCACAATGGGGAATTGATCGTCAGCGTCTGGTCACGGCAGATGGCAAGATTACGGATCCGCAAGGCAATCGTTCCGTCGAATACGCGGCCCTTACCAAGGGACAGCAGCTTGCCCAGAGCGTTTCCGCTGAGACTCCTCTCATACCGGCGACAAGCTGGAAGGTGGCAGGTCAGTCGGCTCTCAAAGTGGACGGACGCGACTTTGTGACGGGAAGGCATCGTTATCCGTCGGATCAGAAATTGCCGGACATGTGGTACGGGAAGGTGTTGCGGCCGCCGTCGTTTGGCGCGACGTTGCTCTCGGTGGACACGCAGAAAGCGGAGCAGATGGGAGCGACGGTGGTGCGCGACGGCAACTTTGTTGGCGTTGCCGCTGCGAGCACGGAGGCAGCTGCGGGCGCTGCGCTTGCGGTTCATGCGGAATGGAAGTCTGAGCTGCAACCTTCGAGCAAAGAGCTATTCGACTATCTGAAGAAGAATGCGGTCGCGGGCAAGGATCCCACAGGGGATGGCGATCAATTTGACTTGGGCGCGGTGGATCAGGCTCTGGCTTCCGCCGATCACCGGGTGCAACAGACGTACACAGTTTCGTACATCGCGCATGTGCCGCTCGAACCGCGCGCTGCGCTGGCGAAGTGGGACGGTGACAACTTGACGGTGTGGACCGGAACGCAGCGTCCTTTTGGAGTGCGCGGGCAACTGGCCGAGGCGTTTCGCATTCCGGAAGACAACGTGCGCGTGTTGATGCCGGACACTGGGTCCGGATATGGAGGCAAGCACACGGGGGAAACGGCGATTGAAGCGGCGCGGCTGGCGCGGGCGGCGAAGCGTCCGGTGAAGGTGGTGTGGACGCGCGAAGAGGAGTTCAGCTGGGCGTACTTTCGACCCGCGGGAGTGATCGACGCGACGAGCGGAGTGCGCAACGACGGGACGATTACGGCGTGGGAATTTCACAACTACAATTCCGGATCGGCGGGGATTCGCACTTATTACGAGATTCCGAACCAGCGCATTGTGTTTCATGAGACGCAGTCGCCATTGCGGCAGGGGTCGTACCGGGCGCTGGCGGCGACGGCGAACCACTTTGCGCGCGAATCGCAGATGGACGAACTGGCGCACGCGGTGAAGATGGATCCGCTCGAATTCCGGCTGAAGAACTTGAAGGATGAGAGGTTGCGGGCGGTGTTCGAGGCGGCCGCGAAAAAGTTTGGATGGGGGAAAAGTAAGACTGCGGCGGGGCAAGGCTTTGGAATGGGCGGCGGGTACGAGAAGCTGGGGAACATTGCTACGTTTGCGGAAGTCCACGTGGATCGCAAGTCTGGTGAAGTGCGCGTCGTTCGCGTGGTTTCGGCGTTTGAGTGCGGAGCGATTGTGAATCCCGACAACCTGCGCAATCAGATTGAAGGATCGAACGTGCAGGGATTGGGTGGTGCGCTTTTTGAAGCTATCGAATTCGAGAACGGAAAGATTCTGAACGGCAGGATGTCGGAGTATCGTGTGCCGCGGTTCAGCGATGTTCCGGTGCTTGAGACCGTCCTGCTCGACCGCAAGGACATTCCGTCGGTGGGTGCGGGAGAGTGTCCGATGATCGGTCTGGCGCCGGCGGTCGCGAATGCCATTTTCGATGCGACGGGCGTGCGGCTGCGATCTCTGCCGCTGGTTCCGGACGGATTGAAGGCGAGTTGATCTATTCCACTTCAATCCTGGCGGGCTGGACGACGGACTGCGCTTCGGGATTGTAGTAGTCGTAGAGAATCGACGGCGCGGTGAGAGCGTTCATTCCAAAACGCGGCCGGAAGGTGAATTCGAAGTCTGTGCCACCCGCTTTGGGCCAGAGGTAGACGACGAGGCGGTCCGGGCGGATCTCGTACTGGCTGATCTCCCAGGTGTTGCCCGACATCGCTGCGAGCAAAGAGGCGCGATCCACCACCGCCCCGGGAGGCAAGCCGACTTCGGCGAGCAACATGCCGTAACCGCGGAAGCCGATGCGCTCGGCGTGAACCTTGCAGTGGATTTCCTGATCGCGCTGGACTTGCGTTTGATCGTAGGTGACGCGCAACGACAGGGCGTCGCTGTCGCCGGTGCGAACTGCCGCCTTGCTCTTCGCTGAGGATTGCTCCCACGGGATGTAGTAGCGCACAACGGCCTGCACCGACGCAGTCTGCGATTCTCCCGCGCGGGAGATTGAGATGTGATTGCGGCCGGGCTTTACGAACTTGGCCAGGTCGATTTGCAGAGGAGCAGCCACGTCATAGGGCGCCGGCAGTTTCAATCTGCCCGCCTTTTCGCCATTGACGGTAACTTCGGCAATGGTAGGGGTGCCCTGTCGTTCGCTCGGGGCAGAGGCGAGGAGAAGGAATGCGTCGAGGACGTTGATGGTGGCCTGTCCGGAATACCATGCTCCATCTCCGTCCTTTTTGCTGATCAGGAAGATGAGACCTTGCTCGCTCAACGCACGGGCTGTCTTTTCATCGGCGCTGGCTGCGGCACCGATCGTCAAGGCCTGCACCACCAGAGCCGTCGTCTCCACTCTTCCCGGTGTGCCCCAGCCGTAGAACAGAGTGTTGCTTTCGAGCGCCCAGTATGAGGAATCGCCCTCGCGATGGATCATGGAGAAAAGCTTCGCGTCGGCTTGAACTCCGAGCGCTTTGTCGCCTGATTGGAAAGCGGCTAAGGCGACTTGGGCGATCGCGTAGGGATCGTTCGAGGCCATCCACTGTTGTCGCAGGTAGTCGAGCGCGTGGCCAAGGGCCGGCTCGACCGGAAGAGCGCCGGTGCGGTTTGTAGCTTTGAGTGTCTTCGAGCGGCCGCTCTTCGCCAATGCCAGCGTTACGTATGCCGTGAGGCTGGTGCTCTCGCGCTTGCCATTTTCGCTCCAACTGCCGTTCGCGCCCTGTTGATGGAGGAGCCACTGCCGTGCGGATTCGGCGACATGCGGATCGACGTCGATGAACTCGCTGGCATCGATCAGGAAGCGCAGTGCGTACGCGGTCAGGGCGAGATCAGGTTTGTCTTGCGTCCAGACAGAAATGCCGCCGTCTTCATGCTGGTACGACAAGAGGCGCGCGTATCCCAGCCCCGCGAAATGAAGGGCCGTGCGGTAGACCTCGTCGTGGGGCTTTCCGGCCTGCTGGTAGAGGCGAAGCAGCATCACGTTGGGATACGTGGATGAGACGGTTTGTTCGCCGCATCCGTAGGGTCGTTCGAGCAGACTGCGCGAGCTTTCGAGCACGTGCGCCATCAGGTTGGGATAGAGCTTGAGTTCGGCCTGCACCGACCCGGGCATGACAGAGTCGGGAATGTCGATGTCGAGATCGCCTTGTGCGGTGAAGAGGCGCGAGGACGTGACTGTGCGTGGCTCTCCGTCGGGATGAATGCGCAGAGGCTTCTCGACCGCGTCGCCGGTCTCGCGGTTGGCGGCGGTTACGCGTTGTTTCACTTTTCCGATGGCGCCGGTTACGCGGAAATGGAACAGTGATTGCTCCGACTCGCCCGCCGCGACCGAAGCCTCGCGGACTGCGGGACTCAGGAGTTTGAACCAGGACTCGAGCTTCATCTCTACCCGCAGCATTTGTGATTTTTCCAAGTAGTTCCGCAACACGACGGGCAAGGCGATCTCGTCGCCCTGGGTGAGAACCGAGGGTGGATCGTGCTCGATGAAGAAGGGCTGGAAGGTCTTGATGGAACTGTCGAGCAGGCCGATCTGGCCGTCGATGGTCGACGCGATGAGAGAAAGTTTCCAGTTTGTGATGCTGTCGGCGAACTTGAAGTGCAGGCGCGAATTGCCGTGGAGGTCGGTTTCGAGCATCGGCTCCCAGAGGAGGGTTTCGGGGAAGAATTCGCGCAGGCGCGGAGTGGAAATCGGGCCGCCGGCTTGGGTGCGCGGGTTGGAAGGGGCAACCGAGGACACCTCTGCAGATTGTGTTTGTATACTCACGGCTTCCGCAGTGACTTCTACGGTCTCCGTCAGGGCGCCGACCATCAGGCGCAAGTTCAGCTCGGTCGTGCTGAGGCTTCGGACCGGGACACGGTTTACGATGGCACTGCGGAAACCAGATGACGTTGCCGTAACGGTGTAGAACTCCGTGGGAAGATTGCGCAGCGTGTAGCGGCCGGCTGAATCGGTTTCTGCTTCGAACGAAGCCTTGTCGTACAGCTGGGCTGTAACTTTCACGTTCGACACGACAGCGCCCATAGGATCGGTGACCAATCCTGTGATCGCTCCCGAGCCTCCGCTGAGAGGAATTGCTCCCGGAGTTGGCGCGGGCTCCAGCATCGTGCTGTTCTGACGCGTAATTTCACGCGAGAAGACTGCCAATTCGAAATCGTCGGGACTGTGCGCAATGCCATCCAGGCCGGAGCTGTACAGATGAATGAAGGCGAAGGTCGCGGTCTCCGGCTGCGTCGTGGTACGTGTCTGCTCTGGGGCATTGCCGGTTAGTTGGCTGTAGTCCATGACCACGCGGTCGGCAAACTTCGCCGAATTGTCGAACACAGGCCATGAGGGGCGTCCCCAAGCGTCCACCAGCAAGCTCCGTGGGATCTTCGCGTCGTCGAGAACCTGGTAGAACTCGGTTTCGTCCCGAGGGAACTTCTTCGTTGCTGCAAAGTACCGCGCCAGAGCGGAATCAATCTTGGTGGCAGTTTCGCTGAAGTAGTCGCTGTATTCCGTCCAGACTGGAAAGTCATCCGACGTTGGGTTCGTCTCGAACTTTCCATCCGGACCGCCGCTCATTATGGTCAGGGTGTAGCGGGTGTTGCTGATGCCGAACTGCGGCAGATACGGCTTTCCCCAAGGATCGCGCAGAGCATCCCACACCACGCCGTGCGCGGCCAATTCTGTCTTCAGCGTTGGGAGGTCGCGGATGTGTCCAAGGGTGCGGATGCGATACTCCGCCATACTCTTAGCGATGGCTTCGGCGATGGGACGGAAATACCAACGTCTTATGTCCAGCGCCGTGACATCGTCCGCCGTCTCTGGCTTCTTGTCTGGGCCCGAACTCACGAGATCGACGACAGCGAAGCCCTGCTGAAAGGAGAACTTTGGTCGAAACGGAGAATTCCAGGGATCGAGCACTTTGTCGAAGTCGACATGCTGCTGGCTGAGCATGCGCCGCAGAGACTCATCGTCGTGCGGGTAGCTGAGTCCGTTTTCGTAGACAGCGTCGAGGGCGGCCTTCACCGGAGCGACTTCGCGATTCAGCAGCTCGTGGAATGCGGATCCGATGCCATCCGGATAGCCAGCCCCGCCGAAGACCAAGGGAGGCTCCGCGTTCCAGCGATTCATGAGCAGGATCTCGGCAGCAAGCTGCAGGTCTTCGTTGAATGGCTCGGACACGTCGAGATGGTCTAGATACTCTCGCTTTAGTCCACCCAGTTCCGCTGGTTGGTACCAATAGCTGCGGAAGGAATCGTGGAAACCATATCCGCCTGCGCCACCGAATTCTGCGTCGGTGCGGGCCCGTTCTTCGACAGCCTGATCAAAGATGACGGTTCCGAGAGCGGCCTCCACCGGGGCTCCGGTGACGCCGCGCACGTGCAGATCCAGCACCGCGTCATCCCCGGGGCGGTACGTGGCGTGGTCGAATTTCGCGGTCACTTTCAGCGCTGGGTCATGCGGGTAGAGGACGGTACGCATTCCCATGGGCAGATCGTATTGGCTATCGGAGTCCAGGGGTGCGTACGCCGCGATGGTGAGTTCGCCCTGGAAGTCGGGCGCGAAGGGCAGGACAACGTAGGCATGGCCATTGCGCACCCGCACCTGTTGCGACTGGATGACGCGGCCTTCGCGGAGGACATCGAGCAGCAGGTTCGCATCTTTTCGGTTGGTGTAGATGTCAAGGTCGACCGGATCGCTGGGGTGATACAAGGGGTGACTGGTCGTCACTTGAATCGTCAGGCGGTCCCCCATCTCCCAGAAATCTTGCGTTTCGCGCCCGCGACGGCCTTGCTGATCGTGCGCCTCGAGTACCAGTCGTGCGCTGGGATTGCCCGTCTTCTGCGGCGGGAGCGGGGGCAGGTTCAATCCGCGAACTTTGGCCACGCCGTAGCGGTTCGTCTTGACGCTGCGCAGGAATGCACCCGCCTTGTCGTCTTCTGGAGAACCCGTGTAAATAGCCACCTCGGACTGCGCCGGCGAACCATCGGCATAGGAGGCAGAGATGTAGAACTCGATCGGCAGTTGGCCCACGGAGTTCCAGGCTTCGATTACGTACAGATGAATCGGGTCCTGACTGATGCGCAGCCGGAAGCGGCGCTGCTCGGTTTTGCCTGTGGAAGGGTCGGTGAAGTAGGCGGCATAGTCCAAATCGCGAAAGCGCCCATAGCCGTGTTGCAGATCGTCCTGCTCGCCGGAGAGGTCAATATTGGCGACAAACTTCCCGGCAGCGTCGGTATCGCCCTCCCACTTCTGCTCTTCCGTCGTATCCCAGTGTTGCGCTTTGTAGTTCCAACTGCGCTCCGTCTCATGCACGACCTTGACGTGGCCCTTGTTGACCGGCTTGCCGAAGAGATAGTCGGCGTTGACAGCAACCGCGGCGTTTTGTCCCGGCAGATAGTAGCCGTGGTCGGGCGCAACATTGACCGTGAAGGTGGGCAGGTCGTAGCGGCTGATGCGGATGGTCTTGGAACTCTCCTCTTCGTCGGTATCGTCGGTGCCACCAGCGACTTTGATGGAGTACTGGCCGAGACGCAGATTCTCCGGGACTTCCCAGTCAGCACGGGCGACGCCAAACCGCGATGTCTCGGAGGTGGCAGTGAAGGCGAGTGTTTGTTCTTCGTCTTGAATCGTGATCGTTACCGGCGCCTTGGCGACCGCGTGCCGGGTCCAGTCCTGCAGCAGAGTGCGAACGTGCACCACCTGTCCCGGCTGATACAGCGGCTTGTCGGTGGTGATGAAGAACTGCCAGTGGGCGACGAAGTCAACTCTATCGGTCGCCTCGCGCACTACCTGGCCCTTGCGCGCGATCACGTCGAGACTGGCGGACGAACCCCAACCCTCCGCCGATGGGATCTTGAATTCGAACTGCGCGTAACCGCGACTATTGGTGACGGAATCGAGCTTGAGCTTGGATTGATCATCATCCGATTCGAGTTGGGCCGAGACGTGTACCGCGGCCAAAGGCAGAAGGGTGGAGAGCGAGCGCGCGTACACGCGCACGCGATAGGGCATGCCGGGGACGGTGCGTTTCGAAGCCACGACACGCAGATCGAACAGGCCGTCCGACTTCGCCGCAAGCGCGAGGATTCCTTCAACGGCAGCCGCTCCCGCCTGCGAGGAGGTGACGTGGTAGCGCACACGGTACCAGACGGAGTCGTTCCACTCGGAGGATTTCTGGATCCAGCCGCTCACAGGAACGGGAGTCTGGTTCAGTCCGGTGTGCAGCGGCGCAGTCACCTCTCCGGTGCCGCGGACGACGTCTGCTGTGTCGACGAGCTCGACGCGCAGTAGTGCACTTGTTTCGGGGCCAGAATTGTTAACTGCGAGGACAGGTGTGATCGCGTCGTCGGAAGAATGAATTTTACAGAGCGACTCGTCTACGGTGAGGCCGGTTTGCGGGGACTGCCCGTTCGCGCAAACCGATGCGCTGGCACACAATAGCCACGCCAGAAGCTGCTTGTATCTCATGAAGCACCACCCAAGACACAACAGCTTAATACCGATTTCGCGGTGGCAGTGCTAGAAAAGGTTGGCTGCCCCCCAGGGATTCGAACCCCGATAACCTGCTCCAGAGGCAGGTGTCCTAGCCGTTGAACGAGGGGGCAGTATCTTTGTTGGAGCCGGCTGCTTGCAGGCCCACATTGATTTTATGGTTGGAGGCGAGGCGGGGTCAACCGAAACCGGTTGGCAATCTTGGCGCAGTGCAGTCTGGAACTCACGCGCGACGCTGCGTTGACTCGCGCTCGCCCGTTCTCTTGAGGCGGTAAAATCGGACGGTCAGACCTTTCTATCAGGAGCAGACATGGTCACGGCCCTCGATCGCATTCATCCCAACACTGATTATGCCGAAATCGCACGCCGTCCGCTGGAGGCTGAGAAGTGTGCGCTGGTTGTGATTGATATACAGGAGAAGCTGCTGCCGCCAATTTTTCAGAAGGAACAGTTGGTGCGGAACTCGCAGTTGCTCATTCGCGCGGCGGGGATTCTGAAGATTCCGGCGCTAGTGAGCACGCAGTATGCGAAGGGTCTTGGTGGGACCGTCGCGGAGATCGCTTCCCTGCTGCCCGAGGTTGAGGTGATCGACAAGACGCTGTTCTCCTGCTTCGGCAGCGATTCGTTTTGCGCTTCGCTAAAGCGATTGCCGGGGAACCGCAATACTCTGCTGTTGTGCGGGATGGAGAGCCACATTTGCGTGACGCAGACGGCGCTGGCGGGGCTGCGGGAAGGATATCTGGTACACGTGGCATCCGACGCGGTTAGTTCTCGAACCGAATGGAACTGGAAGATTGGGCTGGAGCGGATGCGCGCGGCGGGAGCGGTGATTTCATCGACTGAGATGATGATTTATGAGTTGATGCGGGCGTCATCGTCGGCGGCCTTCAAGGAGTTGTTGCCGTATTTGAAAGGGTGAAGGCGGGCATCTCCGGCGACGGTCGGTAGAGACACACCGGGATTAGTGGGTGTGGGTGAAGATTTCAGGCGTCCCTCCAGAGTCTGTGCCGTAGCTTTTCTTCCGCCCCGGGGCTTGCTCATTCCCACTTACCACCCACGGCTTGCGCCCCTTCGGCAAGCTCAGGGCAAGCTGTGGGCTGCATTCTATCGCCGCTTCGCGGCTGAGCGGAGTGTCATTGACTCTCTTCTTTTTTCTTCACTCGCACCACGGTGATCTTAGCGAATCCCTCGGGGAATGAAGGGGGCTTCAGCTTCGCGGCCATGCGGCGCATCACGTCTTCGGGGACGACGCGATCGCGGCGCTGGTGGCGCTCGACGCAGACCTCCAGCGGGACATCGAAAAAAACCGCGTGGACTTCGTAGTTGTAGTCTTTGGCGAGTTTGATCCAGTGCTGGCGCTCCTGGGGAGTAAGGTTCGTGGCGTCCACATAATTCATAGGACGCTTGGCGATGAGACGCGCTTTGAGCATGGAGCGCAGGTTGGAGAACACGAGATCCTGAAAGCGCTGTTCGCGGACGTCGTCAAAGAGAAGCGAGCGCACCATGTCGCTGGAGAGTGGAACCACGTTGTGGCGCTTGAACCAGGAAGTCTTGCCAGAGCCGGGGAGTCCGATGGCAAGAACGACGATCCCTTTGGGCGGCCGCGGCGCGGCCGCGGGCACGGCGGCAGGAACCCTTGGTGCGCGCGGCGCCGGGACCGCAGCTTCGGCCTCGGGTTCGGCAGTTTCGGGGGCTCCTCCTTCTGCTGCTGCCTCGGCCACGTCAGGAACAATGCCTTTCGCTGCGGCAGAAGTAAAAGCCTGGGCAACGGCTTGTTCGCGACCGCGACCACCTCGACCGCGTCCACCACGGCGGCGGCGAGAGCGACCACGCTGGCCCGCGGCAGCAGGTGCAGACTGCGGGCGAGACGGCTCGGCGGATTCGGGGCCGGAGGATTCTTCACCAGCGGGCTGAGCTTCGAACTCGGGTTCGCTGGGAGCAGAGGCTTCCATTTCGTTGCGGCTCGATTCGGGCGCAGGACTCGGAGCCTGGTCCGCATCAAAATACGCCGGCTGCAGGGGTGGAGCTGCGGGCTCACTTCCCTGTTCTGGAGCTTTCTTCTTGCGTCGCTGTAGGCGATCGCTCATCCATTTACGCATGTTCAGGCTTGTAACACATATGGAGGGACCGGGGCAATCGGCGCGGACCGTTCCGAACCAGAGACGATAGGGGAAGGCGAGCAGACATTGCTCTGGGAACAGCTGCCTTTGCTGTCCGGCGACAGCATGTCCCTTGCCCGGAGCATGGCATCCTCAGGATTTACAATGACCGCATGCTGAGCCAAATCCCCGCCCCGATTCAAGGTCAGAAATACATATCTCTGAAGACATTCCGCAAGAACGGAATCGGCGTCGCAACTCCGGTGTGGTTTGGAGAGGAAGACAGCAAGCTCTACATCATGACCATCAGCAAAATGGGGAAGGTCAAGCGCATTCGCAACAATCGTCAGGTGCAGGTCGCGCCCTGCACTATTCGGGGAAGAGTCACAGGCGAGCAGTTTCCCGCAACTGCGCGACTTCTCCCGCCCGAAGATTTCGCTCGCGCACGAAAAACAATCACCCGCAAATATTGGCTGGCGTGGATCTCTGCGCCGTTTTCCCGCGCCGATGCGTTTGTGGAAATAACGTTTTCCTGAGCCGTCTCACCACTCGCCGGTGGTCAGGTAGTCGTGAATGGACTTTGCGGCACGGCGGCCGGCGCCCATGGCGAGAATTACGGTGGCGCTGCCGGTTACGATGTCGCCCCCGGCAAACACGCCTTCGCGCGTGGTGCGTTGCGTTTGCTCGCTGGCTTGAATGTAGCCGCGCTTGTTCGTGCCGAGGCCGGGTGTAGTGCTTTGCACGATCGGGTTGGCGCTGGTGCCGATGGCGATGACCGCCACCGACAGGGGTAGATCGAACTCCGAGCCTTGCATGGGCACGGGGCGCCTGCGGCCGGAGGCGTCGGGCTCGCCTAACTCCATGCGAACGCAGCGAGCGGCCGTCAGCCATCCTTTGCCGTCGGCGACGAACTCGACCGGGGCGGTCAACATCTGGAAGTCAATTCCTTCCTGACGCGCGTGGTGAACTTCTTCGGCGCGGGCGGGCATCTCGGCGTCGCTGCGGCGGTAGATCACGTAGGCCTTGCGCGCGCCCAAGCGGAGGGCGGAGCGGATGGCATCGAGCGCCGTGTTGCCGCCGCCGATTACGGCTACATCTTTTCCCTGCAGATCGAGCATGGGCTCGTCGTAGGTGGGGAACTTGTAGGCCTTCATCAGATTTATGCGAGTGAGGAATTCATTGGCGGAATAGACGCCGTTGAAATGCTCGCCGGGAATGTTCATGAACTGCGGCAGGCCAGCGCCGGTACCAATGTAGACAGCGTCGTAGCCTTCTTCTCCGATCAGTTCGTCGATGGTGACGGTGCGGCCGACGACCACGTTGGTTTCGAACTCGACGCCCATTTCGCGCATGTAATCGAGTTGCTCGCGGATGATCTGCTTGGGCAGGCGGAATTCGGGGATTCCATAGACGAGGACGCCGCCGAGTTCGTGCAGCGCTTCGAACACGCGGACTTTGTGGCCCTTCTGGATGAGATCACCTGCAACGGTGAGGCCGGAAGGGCCGCTGCCGACGACGGCGACCTTCTTTCCTGTGGGTGCCACGGTGGGAACGATGTGAGTTCCCATGCGCTTTTCGTAGTCGGCGACGAAGCGCTCCAGATAGCCGATTCCGAGAGGCTTCACTTTCTTCGAGAGCAGGCATTTGCCCTCGCAGTGATCTTCCTGCGGGCAGACGCGCCCGGTAACAGCGGGCAGGACGTTGTCTTCGCGAATCTTAGCGGCTGCGCCGAGGAAGTCGCCGACCACGATGAGCTCCACGAACTCTTTCACCTTCACGCCGACAGGGCAATTGTCGGTGCAGGTGGGCTTGGCGCATTCCAGGCAGCGCAGCGCTTCCTGCTGGGCCAGCTCCGGACTGTAGCCAAGATTCACTTCGGTGAAGTTGTGGGCACGTTCCTCGGCAGGTTGCTCGGGCATCAACTGGCGAGGGACTTTGATGCGCTCTTTCATGGGCAGGGGATTTGACGATTTCTTGGCGGTGGGGCTCATCGTTGATCTCCTTGACGACTTGCCCGGGCTACAGCACAGGCGTGCTCGACTTGCTGGCCGGAACCTTCCGCACTGGTGACTCGCTGGAATTCCGCGAGGGAACGCTGCTCGGCGTCACGGTACATGGAGTTGCGCTGGACGAGCACGGCGAAGTCCACGCGGTGCGCATCGAATTCGGGGCCGTCGACGCAGGCGAATTCGCTCTTGCCATCGATCATCACGCGGCAGCCACCACACATACCGGTGCCGTCGATCATGATCGGGTTGAGGCTGACGACCGTGTGGATGTTCTCCTTGCGGGTCATCTCGGCCACGGCCCTCATCATGACGATTGGGCCCACGGCCACGACGAGGTCGATGCGGGTGCCGTTCTGAATCAACTGGCGAAGCTTGTCGGTGACGAAGCCTTTGTCGGCGTAGCTGCCATCGTCGGTGGTGATCATGAGGGAGTCGCTTACGGCGCGCATTTCTGGTTCGAGGATTACTAACTCTTTGTTGCGGGCGCCGACGATGGAAATTACTCGGTTTCCGGCGCGCTTAAGCGCAGAGGCCGTGGGATAAGCCATGGCTGTGCCGACTCCGCCGCCGATCACGACTACCGTACCGTAGTTGGCGATCTCGGAGGGCTTGCCCAGCGGACCGACCACGTCGAGAATCTGATCGCCGGTGTCCAGAGAATTCAGCAGATGCGTCGTCTTCCCTGCGGATTGCACCACGATATTGACGGTGCCGCGCGCGGGATCGGAGTTCTCGATGGTGACCGGGATGCGCTCGCCCTCTTCGTAGATGCGTAGGATGACGAACTGACCGGGCTTCTGTTTGCGAGCGATGCGAGGAGCTTCGATGACGAAACGCTTGATGCCGGGCGCTAGGAATTCTGCGTGGATGATCTTGAACACAGGCACTCCGAGGGACGGAAATAGCGAAATTTCCTACTAGATGATTGTGTTCGGAGGATAGGTGCCCAGGCTGTGATTTGGATCACACCGCCGTGTGCGGGAGCATTAGCTCTTATTCAAACCTATGAGCGATCACTTTAGTAACTCTGTCATTTTGATGTCCGCGTCTTTGCGGACCGAAAGACCTATGCATTCTGCAGCGAATGCATAGGTCCTTCGCTTCTCTCAGGATGACAAATCGCACAAGAGCCCACTACACCCCTTCTGGCTTGAAGATCACGCCCTGGCTGGTTCTGCTGTTCATGACCACGCGCAGTGGCTGGACGAATTGCAGGTGGCGGACGCAGCCTTGCTCGTCTACCGCAGGCTGCTCGGCTAACCATTGCCAGTCGACCGAGCCTTCTCCAGCGTCGGGATTAACAGTGAAATATCCGACCTGGAAGGCGGTGAGGTTCTGGAAGAAATGGCTGCCTTGGGACGGGGTGACGCGGAAGTCGTGGAAGCCGGCCTCGACGATGGCGCGGGCGCCGGAGATTTCATCCCACTCGACGGGGATGCCGAGCCAAGGATCGTTCGATCCCCAGCGGCCGACACCGATGAGCAGGTAAGGGCGATTTTCCGAGGTCAGAGTGGCGTTGAAGTGGGCGACGGCTCGGGCAACTTCCTGACTGCGGCTGCGCTCGAAGCGCTGGGAATCGACGACGACAATGTCGTGCAGGTTCTCGATGCGTCCGTTGCCGAGAACTTTTGTGCTCTGGCAGATCAGTTGGGACGAGTCCACATCGCCGATGGAGAGGTCCTGATGGTCGCGCGCCAGGGTTAGGGGACGGATTTGGAGGAAGCCGAACTCGGCGGGTTCTTCGGCGCTCGACAGACGGACGGCGAACTCGATTTCGACGGGATTGCCTAAGGCATCTTCTCCGGCGCGCACCAGCAACTCCAGAATCGCGGCCAGCGGGAAGATGCCGTGCTTGAGCATGGGAGCGAAGGTCACGACGCGGGAGCCGGGGCGGCTCAGGCCGTCGTAGACAGCGTGATTGTCGGCAGAATAGGTCGAAGCCACGGCGTGCAGCGTGCCGTCTTTTTCAGCAACGTCAAGACCGAAGCGGGCTTCGCGCAGATGACCGGCGCCTCCGCCATAAGGGGCGCCGTCGAGATCGAGTGCACAGAACTCCGTTTGCGTGTTCGCGAGGATGTCCTCGACCGAGGAAAACTGCAGGAGATTGCGCGGATAGCGCGGGCAGAAACTCAGGCACTTGCCGCCGTCGACTACCGTGCGGCCCAGACCCAGAGCTACGGCGGCGATGCCGTCGGAGAAAGTCATGGGCTCGACGGGATAGAAGTTGTGCGAACGGACTACGCCGGAGAAGTCCGGATAAAAGCGCGATCCGTGCGCTGTGCCGACCACCTGCTGCAGGATCACCGCCATCTTTTCTTCTTCCAAGCGGTAGGGCGTGGCGCGCACGTACGCTTTGGCGTGCTGGCTGAAGGTGGAGGCGTAGACGAGTTTGATCGCTTCCGCAAGTTCGTCGAGCCGCGTTTGCGGGCTGGCATGCTGGTTGCCCAGCATGAACGTCTCGTAGACGCCAGTGAAAGGCTGGTATTGCGAATCCTCAAGCAGGCTGGAGGAGCGGACAGCCAGCGGATAGTTCGCTTCGCCCAGAAACGCCTTCAGATTCTCCTGAAGCGTGACGGGGAGCGCAGCGTCGAGAAAGCGCTGCTGGATTTCAGTGTCGTCGTCACAGTGCAGCGCAAAGTCGCTCAGGTTATTTTCGGCGAGGAACTGGTCGAACTGATCCGTTGCGATGACGACTGCCGGGGGAACGGAAATGCGCACATCCGGAAACCTGCGCGCGATACGGCGCGTGCGCAGCAGATGACGCACAAAGGCCAGTCCGCGGGCTTTGCCGCCGAGTGAGCCGGAACCGATTCTCAGGAAGCTCGATTCCGATGGTTTGAAGGTGTCGGGCTTGAAATCGCCGATCAGAACTTCGTTCTGTTCGCGGCGATAGTCGTTAATGGACTCGATCAGATCGCGGCGCAAGTGCTCGGGGCCGTCGAAATCGGAGACTTTGCGCGGCCTAAGTTTCGCGGCCAGCGCGAACTCCGTGCGCGCCATCAGCCAGTGCGAGAAATGATTGCGCTGCGCGTGGTACATCAGGCTGTCGGTCGCGACGGTTTGCAGTTGTTCTTCCAGTTCATTGAGATCTTTTGCGCGCCCCACTTCACGCTGGTCGGGCATGCGGAAGACGAAGTCGCCGAATCCGAAATGATCGGTCAGAATGCGGCGCAGGTCTTTCAGGAGCGTGGGCGAGCGTTTGCGCAGGAACGAATAGCCCTCGGCATGGGCGCGCGGACGGAATTCGGTGCGGCTGGTCTGCAGGACAACCGGCACATCCGGTGTAAGGGTTTTGACCATCCGCGCCAGTTCGAAGCCGGCTTCCGGGTTGAGCTTGCTTTCCCAGGGAAACTCGACATCGGAGACCAGGGCGAAGATGTAGTCGCGGTATTCCTGCACTAGCTGAGCAGCGTCTTCGAAATTCGAGCACAGCAGGATTTTGGGGCGGGCCTGCATGCGGACAAGTTTGTGCGCTACGTTGATGCCTTCCTGAATGACGCGGCGCGACTGCTTGATGATCTCCGTGTAGATGACCGGCAGAAAAGACGAGTAGTAGCGGATGTTGTCTTCGACGACGAGCAACACGGGCACGCCCATGGCGCGGGTGTCGTGCAGCACATTGCG
>JADGNQ010000226.1 GCA_017883385.1 Candidatus Sulfotelmatobacter sp. | reverse complement strand
AGTGCCGACGCCATCCGAAATTACGTCCGCAACGGCGGCACGGTGATCATGACCGCGATGTCGGCGAAGGTCGATGAGAGCAACCAGTGGTTCGATACTCCGCAACCGGGACGGCTGAGCGATGTGTTCGGGATTCGTACCGAAGAGTTCTACCGGCCAAGCGCGCCTCCCGAATTCAGTCTGAATGGCAAAACAGAAAAGGCCAGCATCGGTTTCTACGAAGTGCTTGAGCCAAAGACGGCCAAGGCTATGGCTCTGTTTACCAATACTCCCGAGAAATCGCCAGCCATCACGGTCAACGATTACGGGAAAGGGCGTGCCATCTATCTCGCCGTTCCTGCGCAGATGGCGGCGCTTGCTCCGCTGGTGCGCAGTCTGTATCCGGCGCTCGCCATTGAGAAGGGGCCAGAGACTCCCTCAGGCGTTTACGCACGCGTAGTAGAGGGACGGATGCTGTATGTAAATACAACCGGCGAAGAGAAAGCTGTAAACATTCGCGGCAGCAAGCGCGGGATCATCAGCGGTACCTCATATGAAGGCGTCATTCGGCTGAAGCCGTACGATGCAGATCTGGTTGAGTAAAGATGCCCTCGTGCTTCCAGTCCTGGCCTCACTTTGATTCCTTGACAATCGCGTCCGCGGCATTGCCGGCGACGACCCAGCTTGCCGACCCGGCTACGACGGCTTCATCCTCGAACCAGAGGAACCCGTAGTCGTCGATGCACTCCGGAAAATCCGGCTTGATGATGATGTATCCCGGAATCACTGCACCCGGAATGTATGAATTGTCGCCGCGGTTGTTGCTGTAGGTCTTAGTCTTCGAGACCGTACCGACGCCAGCCACATACGAAGTGCTCGATACCGGGTGCGTGCCGAGAATGTAGCTGACGGCGCGCAGCGTGTATTCGGGGCCCACAAGATCTGGAAACGCCTTGTGCAGGAAATACATTCGGATGCCCATGTCAACCACGGCGCCCGATCCGCCCCAGCCGCCGAGGCTCGGAGGCACGCCGAACGGCGTATCGTCTAACCGCTTGTCCAGACCCGCCATGTATGACTTCACCGCTTCACGCATTTGATCTCTCGCGCTCGGATCCAGATAAGGCAATGCCCGGACCGCCGTCCAGCCGCGCAAACCGATCTGTTGCTCGGTGATCATCTGGGAAAACAACTCCTTGAGACGAGACTTGTAGGGCTCGGCGCCATGAGTGGCGATGGTCAGTTCCAGAGCCCCAGTCCATTCCAGCCCGGCACTGAACGCGTTGCGATCAGAGCTGGGCTGCGGAGGTGTTGGCGCCGTCGAGGCAGAACTTGCCGACGCGCCAGCATTGCCTGTTCCGTTATGACGGGCTGGCGCGCCACCTACCACACCCTGCGAAGCGGCCAGCACTCCGCCGGAAGCACCTGCCGGAGCCCCGCCAAAGGCGCCCCCGACCGGCGTCGGATGAGCCTTCTCGTCGTTCCATGCTTTGATCGCTGCATCGAGGCAGTCTTTCGCTAATTTGTCATCCCAGCCTTTCAGCACATCGGCCGCCGCAGCCAGCGCTGCGATGCCGTTCCACTGGAAGAACGGGTTCGTTGATGTGAAAATCCAACGATCGTCCGGCTTGCCGGAGTACTCGCTCTTCACTTCGTTCGGACCTAATTTCGGGTCATAGATACGGCCGTCGGTTTTCGACGCTCCGTCCCCTATCTGCGTATATTGGCGCAGGTCTGGTTCGTGAGTACCGCGGATCGCGTGGCCGATATTGTGGTACTGCGCCAGGATGAGGAGTGCCCCGTGCTTGACTTGCTCGACCGTATCCGGCACGCCATCGGGACGGTGCATCTCAACCTCGCGGGCAACTTCATCCACGCTGAGCTCGTCGTAGTCGAGATGAAATTCGCGATACGCCAGGGCCAGACTCTGAATCATGCTGAGTTGCGCGGGCTCCTCGAGATCGTAGTCGCCGGCATCGTACCAGCCACCCACGTTCATCCCGGGGATGTGATCGCCGCCTTTGTACTTCCCGTCCGTTGCCGTTGCCTGATTCCAACCGTCGAATTGCTCCCCGACCACCGGCGCCATGCGGCCATCGTCCAAGTGCGAGGCTGCGTGCCAGACGCGGTAACCTTCGCGAACGGAAACATGATCCATCTGCGCGGCAAGGTGATGGTCGAGGCTGTCCTGCCAGATGTTCGCGTAGGCATCGTTAGAGATAGGGAACGGCGCCGTTCGCTGGTCCGCGTACTCAATCACGTAAAGCCCAGGGTCCTTCACCGAGGTAAAGTCGAATTTCGAATAGACGTACCGAAGCCACGGCGTTGACGGCGTAATCGACCCCTCGAACACCTGCTTGTACGATCCGTCCTCCATCAGGCGCAGCACTTTGGCCGTCTTCGGACCGTCGTACTTCGGATCAAGTTCGAGAACCGCCACCTTGGAGAATCCCGGGGCATACCCTACCTGGCTGTGCGCGATCATTGGCAGGCGCGTCCAATTCGGAATCACGTCCGGCCGGATGTGCCACACGATGGCCCCGGTGGTCTTACCCGAGGGGATCAGCGAACGCAACACGAACCAGCCGTTCGGCGCGCGGTTGCGTCCATCAAACAGCATGAGGTCGGCCGTTTCCGACTTGACGTTAATCCGGGCCAGCGCGTCGTCGAGCCCCAGCGTGATGTTCTTGCCCTGCGCGAAAGGTAGTGGCTGAGTGTAGCCCTTGGCCTTATCCCAGTCCTCAAGGTAGTAAGCCTTTTTCGGTTCATCAGCCAGCGGCGGCACCGTGACCATCGGGTCGTTCGGAGTTCGCGGGAAAATGCCGGCTTTGGTTCCGTCCACCAGGTAAGTCTTGCCCATGTAGATCGAAGGCAGAAATTCCAGGTTGAAGCCCGCCCGACCAGCCAGTTTCTGCGGCAGCGGCTTGTCGAGGTTGATGCTGACCCTCACGCCGCCTGGTTCCGCTGCGACCTCGAGCGTGTAGCTGAAAGTGAAGGTCGGGAAGGCGAGGTCGGCGGTGAGCCGGCTGTTCGCCGTATCGGCATGACGATCTTTGAGTGTTGCCACCAAGTCCCATTGTTCGGGAGTTGGCATAAGGCGCACGTCGCCATTGGTGGCGATGCGCTGCCCGTGGAGAATCATCTCCATGGCGGTGTTCTTTTGGTCCACAAAAACAGGATGGTAGGTGCTGTCGTAGAGAAACACGCTGAAACCCTGCGTGTCGAGATAGTTCTTATCGGTCACCCTCATGGCAAAATCGGCGCCGAACAGGTTTGGGCCAGAGGTCAGGGCCAGCAGAAGGCACACGTTGAATCGAGAGAGCATAGGCTATGTTTTGGACTACTCCTTCTGGCATAAGCTTATATGACAAGCGCACGGTCTGACCGCACTTGCACCCATGGCGCAGGCTTTGGGGGACCCTCGTGGAGGAGTTCGCCGCCAACGGCGGCCTGACTGGGCTCGCTTCCAACAAGGTTCGCCGTGCTGGTCTCTGCCATCAGGCCGGAGGCGAACTCGAAAAGATCCAGTTTTTTCTCGGCACGCCTCCGGGCAACGATTCCAAACGCCGTGAATGACGACATCGGAATCTAACTCAAAGGTTCTTGAGCAGGGAAACAACGGAGACAGCCTCTGATATAGCCGACAATTTCTGAAGCAGAGCGGTTTGCCAATAACCGCTTAAAGTGCCTGGTGCATCTTTCTCAGGTTTGCTCTCCAGAAACGCCCATGTGTTGACTGATCGGGTCTGGATAATTTGCGGATACGCTCCGCGTTCGACAAAATCGTTCGAATGCGGCAATTCTCTCAAAAATCTGGGTCCGATTTGGGTCCGGTACGCCAAGTCAAAGAATTCTGAGAGGATCAAGAACGGGTTGTCAGTACCGTTGAAGTCCAATAAGTTATACGTCGTTGATGCCCTGTCACGGCACTTTTTGGAATTCTAGGGAATGTACGGGTACAGAAGGGAACAAGCAGTAATAAATAAGGAGTTGAGGCTTCAAAGCGGGGGCGTAGTTCAGCTGGTTAGAACGCCTGCCTGTCACGCAGGAGGCCGCGGGTTCGAGTCCCGTCGCTCCCGCCAATTCTTCGAATCGGCGCCGCCTTTGTTTGTCAAAGCGTCACAGGCCAAATTACTTCGCGTTTTCTGTTAACCACGGCACTCTTAGAAAGGCTTCCCACTAACTACAATCACTCGCCAAAACCCGACTGGCACTCGGGGCCGGTGAGATCGCCGACAGGTCGATTGCCTCAATGCGACTCGTCCGACCTATCAGCACTTGTCTCATTCAAAACATCAATCCGTCGAGTGGCGTAGGTTCCTAGCAGGTTGTGGACGCAAGTGACCGCCAGAGCCCCGTCACCGATGGCAAAGGCCACCCGCTTGGTGGTGCCGCTGCGGCAATCGCCACTGGTAAACACTCCCGGCAAGCTCGTTTCGAGTGCCTCGGGTAGCCGCCGCTCCTTCCAACTTGCTAACTTGGCGACGGCCGGGCCAGTCAACACAAAACCCTTGTCGTCGCGCGCCAACTCGGGCGGCAGGAAATCCGTTCTCGGCTTGGCGCCGATGAAGATGAACAGGCCGGTAGTGTCCTCGCGGACAACGTTTCCGTCCTCGTCGCGCAAATGAACGGTTCCGATGTGTTCCGCGCCCTCGATGGCGGTTACTTGCGTATGGTAGCGAACCTCGATCTGCGGATTTGCCACCACCCGATCGCAGAGATACGAGGACATGCTCTTGCGCAGGTCACCGCCTCGCACTACTAGCGTAACTTTTCGCGCGTACTGCGTAAGGAACATCGCCGCTTGCCCGGCGGAGTTGCCCGCGCCGATGACATGCACCGGCCAGCCCTTGCACATCCGCGCCTCGACCGCCGTAGCGTTGTAGTAAAGGCCGGAAGCGAGCAAGTCGTTTGATCCTTCCACGTCGAGCAAGCGGTAGGAAACACCCGTCGCGATGATCACCGTCTTACCGATGGCCACGTCGTCTTCGCTAGTACGCACTTGGTAGAGGCCGTCGCCGTAACGGTTCAATTCCGTCACATGGCAAGGTGCGACGAACTCCGCGCCGAACTTGAGCGCCTGCAAGTAGGAGAGTTGCGCCAGTTCGCGTCCAGTCACACCGTTGGGGAAACCCGCGTAGTTTTCGATCTTCGAGCTGGAGCCGGCCTGTCCTCCCGGCCCGATTCCGTCGAGCACCAGGGTTGAGAGGCCTTCGGAGCACGCACAGATGGCAGCGCCCAGTCCCGACGGCCCTGACCCGAGAACAACGACATCATAGGTTTTCTGCGGGAGACGATGGCGCAGCCCGATGTGCTCCGCCAATTGCGAGAGCCCGGGATTCTGGAAGAGCAAGTTCTTGCCCCAGATGATGACGGGATAGCGGGGTTCACTACCAGCGATTTCTCGGAGTCGCGTGGCGTTTTTTTCTTCGGCGATGTTCATCCAGTGATGCGGCACGCCGTTGCGAAAGAGTAACTCGACCGTTTCCAGCGTCTGTTTGTCGTCCTTGGCGCCGTACACACTGATCCCTTGGAAATCCGTTGTCATCAGTAACTCGCGTCTGCGCTGAAAAGCACGCCAAATACGGGCTCCCAACGTTGGCTGGCGCACCAACATCTCACGGACTCTATCAGGCGCGATGCGGATAGCTTCCACCACGGTGGCAGCTTGACAGGAACCGACCGCACGGCGGCCAGTGAACAAATCAATGTCGCCCGTGAACTGCCCAGCTCCTAAGCGGACTATGCAGGTCGGCTCGTCCGTCGAGACATCCATTATGCAAACATCGCCCAAGACGATCACGTAGCAGTCGAAGGACTGGCTACCCGCACCAAAGATTTCCTCACCCGGGGCGAAAGAGCAGCGTGTGCCGAACTCCGTACATTCCGCCAACTCGGCTGCGGAGAGAACCGGAAAAGCCACCGTGTCCGCCATCAGATCAGCCTGGAGTTGAACTGGGGTTTGGTTCATATTTTGATTATTTCCCTGTGCATTGGCGAAAATGCACTAACCGAGATCCGCCAATTTCAGATGGGTTAAAGCCTGGGGCTCGCGGGCATCTCGGAGGCCCGCGCCAGTGCTTGCGTGTCGATATACTCCCGGATGTTCGTCAGTTTGCCATTTCGAACGGTAATGGCGAAGACCCAATGGTCCTCGAACGTCTTATTCGTGGCTTTGATTCTCCCCGTAGCGAAGCCGACGACCACAACCCGGTCTCCCTGCGCTATGAACTCGGGGGGCTCTGGGTACGAAGTTTCCACCGTTTCGTTAGCCTTCTGCAGCACATCCGCCAATCCCGCGTGCCCGCGGTGCGTGCCGGCCAGCGGCCAGTTCTCGCCCGGAATGATCCACTCAATATCTTCGGCAGACAACGCCAGCAAACCTTGCTTATCGCGGCGGCCGAGTGCCGCAAGAAAATTCTTCACAATCTGGACATTCTCTTGTGTGCTCATCGAAATCTCTCCATTTCCCTTACATCGGATCGCGTCCGATCGTTCTATTCCAAACTGACTTTAAGCTGCTTTTCACTTCTTGAGCGAAACTCTCGAAAGTCGATTTTTTGCTCAGGCCCAGTTTCAGCGCGACAGCTCTCACACCACCGCTATTTTTTTCGATTT
>JADGNQ010000083.1 GCA_017883385.1 Candidatus Sulfotelmatobacter sp. | reverse complement strand
TTCGGCGATCCACACGCGCGCGTGCTGGTCATGGGGTTGGCTCCCGGCGCTCACGGATCGAATCGCACTGGACGCCCGTTTACCGGCGATGCTTCCGGCAACTTCATGTATCCCGTGTTGCACGAAACTGGCTTTGCTAGCCAGCCCACCGCCACCGACCGCAACGATGGCATGAAGCTGACCGATCTCTACATCACGGCAGCGGTCCGCTGCGCTCCGCCAGACAATAAGCCCCTTCCGCAGGAACTCGCGGAGTGCTCGCACTTTCTCGATCGTGAAATTGCCGGATTAGAAAAGGTGAAGGTCGTGGTGGCGCTGGGAAAGGTAGGCTTCGACGCCTATCTGAACTACGTGAAGCGCAGGGGCTTGCTCGCGAGCAAGAAAGCTTATGTCTTCAAACACGGCGCCAGTTATCGGTTACCCGATGGTAAGGTGTTACTGGCGTCCTACCATCCATCGAACCAGAACACGCAGACGGGCAAGCTCACACGAAAAATGTTTGTGGAAATATTCAAGCAGGCGGCAAAACTTGCCGATAGCTAGGGTGAGGCGCCGCTTGAGCCGGATCGATTGACTCTCCCCTTACCAGGGGTCACAGCCTATAAAGCAGGGTCGCGAACTGGGGCGGCGCCGTTTCTTGCTGACTGGGACAGGAGGTTCAGTAGAGACGTAACTTGTTACGTCTCCGCTGGCGGCGTCTGCGAATCACGCGTTAAATGCGCAGGCGGCAGAGACGTTGCAAGCAACGTCTCTACGGATCGACTTCGTTCCGCGCCAGGCAAACCTACCTCAGTTTTGTCACTGTCACCTCCAGCTGGAACTGGCGTTTCGAGTTGGGATCGTCCACGCTGCCCACCACCATCGGCTTGCCCGGTAAGGCCAACGTGCTGGCATTGATTTTGAATTGCCGTACCACCGGCCGGGACTCGTGCGTTCCTTGGTCTGGAATCGCGAAGTTGCTGATATCGGCCCGCACCGCCAGCGCCACGCCATCGGGGCGCTCTCCAATCCTGCACCAGATACTCGTGCCGACGTCCAGGTACTGAAACTGTTCGTGTCCTGACTCGACGGGCACCCGAGTACCAATCTTGATTTCGTTGGCATCGTCTCCATTCAGGTTAAGCGAATACTGTCGCGTGTTGATCTTCTTGCCGTCTTCCAGTTCGTTTACGGAAAAATCGAGACGGTACGCGTGCACTGGCTTTTCTTCGGCGTCAGCTCTCCCGTGGGCCTTGGCCTCATCGCCGGACTTGGCTTGCGCCTCGTCCTGTGCGCGCCCCGCCGCTCCCCAACAAATCATGAAACCCAGAATCGCAATGGTCCAAACTGCCGTTGTTTTACGCATTGGTTCGTTCTCCTTGAGTTTTCATCTTTCGGTCTTGTTGTTATTCCGCTCTGCAGAATCCGGGGCTTGGTTGTCGGATGGAAAGGCCCTTATTTCCTCGAGTTGGTCCCGACGGAGTGCCTCGCTTCTGGCCCTCGCGAGCAGCACCGCGTGCTCCGGATATTCCGCAACGTAGTTCGCCAGGATCTTCTCTTGCTCGCTCAGCGGCTGCGGCGATGGAAACTGATCGAGCTTGGGAAGCGCCGCCACTACAAGCGGAGAAACTTGCTGGACTCTCTTTCGTGCCGTACCCGGCCTTTGCGGACGAGTCCGGTTGGCGCCACCGTTCGATACAAACTGCTTCCCCGGTTCCTGCGTGCTTTGCACGGTGCTCGGAGGATGATTTGCAATGACCGAATGTGGCGGCTTCCCCGGTCTCCAAGCGAGTGCCGCTACCACGACAAGGACCGCAGCCAGCGCGGTGGCGACGCTCCACGGCCACCATGCGCGATACGGATTCTTGGCCCGCTCTGCCCGCAAGTTGGCCAGAACTCGATCTTCGAGACCTGCTCTCGGTTCGACGGCCGCGTATTTCGCCAGCGCCTCGTCTAACTCGCGTCCGAGCGCGTCGTTTTCGTGTTGCCAGTCTGCGTCCACCCGTTTGTCATCCCTGTCGGTCATGGTTCTCACCTACTTCGTCTCACTACTTCCGGCCAACTCGTCCTGCCAGCTTCTCTTCCAAGATCTGCCGCGCCCGGAAGACTCGCGACCGCACGGCTGCTTCGTTGATCCCCAGCGTCGCGGCAACTTCTCTCAGCGACATCTCTTCGACCGTCGACAAGATCAGCGGCTTGCGCAGCTTTGCGGGGATCGCCGCAATCAGTCGCTCCAGCACCGCGCCCACCTGCACGCCGTGCAGCGACTCATCGGCCGGCGTTTCCGCGGAAGCGACTTCTACGAGCGGCTTTTCGGGATCCTCCAAAGGGATCTCCCGCTGCCGGCCGTGCTTCTTGTTGCGGTCCACGGCGACGCGCCAGGCGATCCGCGCCAGCCAGGTCTTCGGATCTTCGACGGCGTCCAGCTTCGAGCTGTAGCGCAGCACGCGCAAGAACGTCTCCTGCGTGGCGTCTTCGGCGTCGTGGTGGCGGCGGAGCGCCGCGTACGCGATGCGGTAGACGAGCCGCGAGTGCTCCTTGACAAGCCCTTCGAGCACCTCGTCTCTGCGCTCAACCAGACTGCGCTCGTCTTCGCTGCGATCGATGGTCGCCACGCCGCTCAGAATCGCCTCTCCCGCCAGCACGCGTCTGTCCTCACTCATGAAGACCACCAGGAGGCCTGATTTGTTCAGGAATGTTCCGCTGAGAGAACGGGGGGGAAACAACTACTTGCGAGACCTTGGGGTCAGGGGCTAGGGGTGAGGGGTCAGTTGTCGGGGGGCAGGAGTCAGGGACTGGTAATGAGTTAGCAGGACTGTTTCAGGTTGGTACCTAGAGATCCGCCGGATGCATGTGGAATTTGCTGACCCCTGATCCCTGACCCCTGCGTCTAGAAGCCGACCATCACCGGTTCGGGCTCCAGTTGCACATCCCAGATTTCCTTGACCCGTTGCTGGATCTGATCCTTCAGGGTGAGGACCTCAGCCGCCGTGGCTCCGCCGCGATTGACGATGGCCAGCGCATGTTTGGTCGAGATCCCCACGTGCCCAAAGCCGTATCCGAGGCCGAATCCGGACTTCTCGACCAGCCACGCCGCTGAGACCTTCTTGCTCTTCTCCAGTGCGGGATAGCTTGGTAAGTGCAATCCCTTCGCGGCCGCTCGCTTCTCGAGATCGGCATGCTCCTCTTCCGGAAGCACAGGGTTCTTGAAGAACGAGCCCGCGCTCAGACAATCGGGATCGCCTGCGACAATCAGCATGCCCTTGCGGGCGCGAATGTGCCGCACCGCCTCGCGCGTCTCTGCGAGATTGGGCGAAGTCTCGCGGCCCGCGAAGTGCCGCTTCAGGTCGGCATAGCCGATGTACGCCGCGCCTCCGGGCGTCAGCGCGTACGCGACGCGGAGAATGATGAAGCGCCCGCGCTCGGTCGTATTGAAAATGCTGGAGCGATACGTGAAGCCGCAGGCTTCGCGGCACAATTCACGAATCTGGCCATCCTTGCGGTCGAAGACCTCGACCGACTCGATGGTCTGCGAGACTTCCTGGCCGTAGGCGCCCACGTTCTGCACCGGCGTTCCGCCCACGCTGCCGGGAATACCGCTCAGGCATTCAACGCCTGCGCACTTCGCCATGACCGCGTGCGAGACGAAACGGTCCCAGGACTCTCCCGCGCCCGCGTCGAATAGAACCCTCCCCTCGTCGTCGCTCCCGGGACGCTGTTCGATCCCGGGGATCGCGACCTTCAGGACCAGTCCGGGCCAGCCGGAATCAGCCACAACAAGATTGCTGCCGCCTCCCAGCACAAAAAGAGGCAGGTTCCTGGCCTGCGCCAACGCGACCGCCTCTTGGACTTCGCCTGCGGACTTGGCTTCGACGAAAAACCGCGCCGGCCCTCCCAGGTGGAAGGTGGTCAGCGGCGCCAGCGGAACGTTTTCCTGAAGCAGCATGGGATCGCTTTCAATATACAGCGAACCTGCTCGTGGTCAGAGAGACGTAACAAGTTACGTCTCTACGAAAGCATCTGTAGAGACGTTGCTGGCAACGTCTTCGCCGGCGGGACCGAGAACTCACGCTACAATAGAGATCACACCGCAGAGAGGAACAAACGACATGCCGATGTATCCCGAAATCATAGTGATCCCCATGCGCGAGGAACTGACTCGCTTGGGAGTGGAAGAACTCCGCACCTCCGAAGCTGTAGATCAGGCGCTGAAGAATCGTCCCGGCACGACCATGGTGATTGTGAACTCAATTTGCGGATGCGCCGCCGGGCGCATGCGGCCCGCCGTCCGCATGGCGCTGCAGAATTCCATCCGGCCAGATCAATCCTATTCAGTGTTCGCGGGGCAAGAGAAAGAAGCTACCGAACGCGCCCGCGAATATTTCACGGGACATCCGCCGTCCTCGCCGTCGATTGGGATTCTGCGCGACGGGCAACTCGTCTATCTGATGCCACGCCGCGATATTGAATCACGAGAAGCTCCGGCCATTGCGGCTGACCTGAAGGCGGCATTCGACCGCCTGTGCGCGAAGCCCGTTCCGGTCCAATCGTAACCGCGCGTGGTGAGAGAGACGTTGCAAGCAACGTCTCTACGAATCGTTCTCGCCATGTGTAGTGGCGCGGTTACTTTTTCGGGCTGAGCATGAATGACTTCACCACGATCGCGTTTGGCTGTACGCCCACGGGAATCAGGGTCAGCAGGGAGTACTCGGATGTCTCCACCGTGCGCCGCGGCTTGCGCTTCTGGATGACGGTCACATCCCCTGATTGCGTGTCGAGCACGAGAAGATAGTTCTGGTCCGGGGTCAGCGCCAGAGCGTCGGGCCGGCTGCCCACATTCAGCGTGTCGATGCGGCGGCCCATATCGATGTCATAGACCGCAACGCTGTTCGAGCCGAAGTTCGTCACGTAGAGGCGCGAGTTGTCGACCGTGACCACGCCGCGCGACGGGCGCTGACCGATTTCCAGGCTGCTGCCGACTTCGTCGTTTCCGGTCTCGATGATGGAAATGCTGTCGGAGTCGAAGTCGCACACCATCAGCTCTCCGCCGTCGGGCTTGAGTGTGAGGCTGACCGGAGTGCGGCCCACGTCGAGCAGAGCCAGGACCCGGTCGTCCTTCTTGTCGCCGCCTGCCGTGTCGTTTCTCAGTGCGATCGATGCCACCTGCGAGGAGCCGGAACAAGCGACGAAAGCCTTGCTCGAGTCCGGAAGGATGGCGATGTCCTCCGGATGCTGGCAGACGGGCAAGGTGGCGCGCACGCGAAGTAGTTTCGTGTCGATCAGCGACACCGTGTTGTCGGCGCGATTAGAAACCGCCACGGTCGAACCGTCCGGCGAGATCCGCGCCAGCCCTGGCGCAGCGCCCACGCGAACGTTGCCGATCACCAGTCGCTTATCGAGATCTATCACGCTGACGTTGGACGAGCCCGAGTTCGCCACGTAGGCGCGCTTGCCGTCGTCGGTAACGTCGATGAAGTACGGACGCCCGTGCACGCCAATCGTCGCCACGACCGTATTCGCCTCCGCGTCGATTACGCTGACGTTACTCGATCCGGCGTTGACGACATAGATCTCATTTTTCTTGGGGTTGGCCGCGACTCCGGTGGGCTCGCTGCCCACGGAGATGGTCTTTGCCAGTGCAAACGTGCGCAGGTCAATCACGCTGACGGTGTTGCTCTTGCCGTTGGTGACGTAGGCGTACTCGCGGTAGAGGGGTCCGTAGTCGGGCAACGCCTGCTCGCGAAAGTACCACCAGCCGAGCCCAGCCAGGATGGGGATCAGAACAACGATGAAGAGGAGTTTTTTCAAAGTTCTGTGTTTCCGGGAGAAGAACAAAGACTAGCAGAAGAAAACCAGGGTACCCCATTTCTCGCGTCCTTTGCGAGAAGTGGGGACTTCGTCGCCGCATCACCAAGTCACACCGGCACGATTACCTTCAACCCATGGACGTTTTCAAAATGACGTTTGTTTAAGGTCGCGATGGTACTGCCGCGCTCAATTGCAGTGGCAGCAACGATCAGGTCGTAGTCACCAATCATTTGCCCAGAAGATTCCAATGATGCCCATATTCGCGCGTGTTCCAGCGCCGTTGTCTCGGTGTAGGGAATCTTGTGCAATTCTTCCAGAATCGTTCGAATGTACCGCTCACGCTTGCGTCGGTGTTCGCCACTAGCTCGTTCCACGCCATGCCACAGTTCCGCGACTGTAATAGCTGCAACTTCGAACCCCTCGTCTTCGTGTTGCGTCATCCACGCCGCGAGGTCGAGGGTTCCTCTCTCGCCGCGGATAATGACGTCGACACACCGAGCATTATCGCCATTTGTCGGGTTGGGGCTTCAGACTCTTGCGCGCTTTCTTCAGATCGCGGTTCCAGGCGACTGCCTCATCCGTCGGCAAATCGACCTCACGCAGGACTTTTGCCAGATCGCGTCCCAAACAAATCTTTTCTTTCTCGGGAATAAGGCGGGCGACCGGTGTGCCGTTCTTGAGCAGGACGAAGCTCATATTCTGATAGCGGACCCGATTCACGCAATCGGCAAAATTGCGGGCGGCCTCGGTCACCGAAATCGACGTGGTTTTCATAAAATCAGATTATCGGACGTTACGTAAATGGAAAACCTCGAAGCCTGCCGCAGCTCAGGATTGGCTGCCATCACTTGGGCAGCGTGAACGAAACCTCGACCGCGACCTCCACGGCAACCGGCTTCCCGTCCTTAGTTGCGGGCTTGAACTTCCATGTTCGGACTGCTTCGATCGCTTTTTCGTCGAGGCCCATTCCAAGGCTGTTTAGGACCCTGACGTCGGCCACGTCTCCACTTGCCGACACGGTTGCCATGAGTACTACCGTTCCCTGATATTTCGCCTGCCTCGCCTTCTTGCTGTACTCAGGATTGGGCGCGTAGAACACTCGGGGCGCGGTGACACCATCTCTGCCCGCCTTGTAGACAGTCTCTTGACTTTGCGCGGAGGTCTTGGCTGGAGGTTTATTTGGTGTGTCCTGCGCTAGCAATATGCCACAGAGAATCAGCCCTACGATGCTCGCACGCAGAAAACCGCTGGGAACAGATCGTTGAAAAATCCGCATACACTATCCGCACTAAACTCTTAAAATTGTGGGCATAATTTACTTGCTCACCGCCACCGCTTCCCTCAGCCCAATCGCGGGCACGGTTCGTCCCACCACTGCCGCAATCTGCCTTACCTGCGTCATCAGTTCGTCGAACTGATCGGGGAACAGCGACTGCGGGCCGTCGGAGAGTGCCTGGTCCGGCTGGTGATGCACTTCCACCATCAATCCATCGGCGCCCACGGCTACTGCCGCGCGCGACAGCGGAGTGACTTTGTTGCGCTTGCCAGTCCCGTGGCTGGGATCAACCAGGATCGGCAGATGGCTGAGCCGCTGCACCGCCGGTACCACGCTCAGGTCGAGCGTATTGCGGGTGTGGTCAGCAAACGTGCGCACGCCGCGCTCGCACAGCGCGACGTTGTAATTGCCTTCACTCAGGATGTACTCCGCCGCCATCAGGAATTCTTCCAGCGTGGCTGACATGCCGCGCTTCAGCAGCACGGGCTTGCGGGAGCGTCCGGCGCGCTTCAGTAAAGAGAAATTCTGCATGTTGCGAGCGCCGATCTGGATCACATCGGCATACTCCTCGACCAGGTCGAGCGATTCGTGGTCGATGGCTTCGGTGATGATCTTCATGCCAAACTGCTCGCGGATTTCCGCCATGATGCGCAGGCCTTCCTCGCCGAGTCCCTGAAAGGAGTACGGAGACGTGCGAGGCTTGTAAGCTCCGCCACGAAAGAACTGCGCCCCGGCGCGATGCACTCGCTCGGCCACGGCAAAGGCCTGTTCGCGGTTCTCAATGGCGCAAGGCCCGGCCACAATCGCAAGGCCCGGACCGCCGATGGTGGCTGCGGTTCCGGGAAAGGTGATAACAGTGTTGTCTTCCTTGATGTCGCGGCTGACCAGCTTATAGGGCTTCGAAACCTGGATGACTTCCTGCACGCCCGACATTTCTTCGAGCGTGCCCTGTTCGATTTCGCCCTTGTTGCCCGTGATGCCGATGGCGGTGCGGGTTGCTCCCGGCATGGAATGGGAGCGATAGCCCAGCTTCTCGATTTTCTGGCAAACGGCGCGCACCTGTTCTTCGGTGGCCTGCGCCTTCATGACGACTAGCATAAGTTCACCTGGAAACGATCAATGTGATCGATCATGTGGGGACAGCCGCCTTCGGCTGTCCGTCGAGCGAAGCTCGAATTCGTGGCACGACTGCAGGAGAAGCCGTGGATCAATCCTGCCACCCCTAAGTCTACCGTTGCCCGTACCTGCACCGCAAATGGAGCAGAGTGAGTGGAGAGACCTACCGTAGAGACGTTGCTTACAACGTCTCTGCGGGCGCCACGGCGCACGCTTGATTTTCCGGTGCCGCCGGCGAGAGACGTAGCAAGCTACGTCTCTACGAGTGACTTTCCCATGATCGTCGACCACGAGAACGTCTCTGCATCCGTCACCCCCCGACCGGCATCCAAAGTGAACTACAGTTAATATTCCTCCAGGAGCATTCTTATGAGAGCAGCAGTCGTCCCCTCCGTAAACGGCAAGTGGGAAGTCAAAGAGTGGCAAACGCCAAAAGCCGGCCCCAATCAAGTGGTCATCAAGATTCACGCCAGCGGCCTTTGCTATACCGACGTTCACATCACTCACGGCATGATCCCTGTGCAGTTTCCCCACGTGCTCGGGCATGAACCGGTGGGCGAAATTGTCGAAGTTGGTCCGGGCGTGACGACCCGCAAGGTTGGAGATCGTGTGGGTGTAGGCTGGGTACAGCGCGGCTGCGGGCGCTGCGAGTGGTGTCTGCGCGGCAAGAAAGAGTTGTGCCAGAACGCGATCTCGACTGGCATTGGACTGCAAGGCAGCCACGCGGAATACATGCTGGCCTACGCCGACGCGACCATGCTGATCCCGGACGCCCTGAGCTACGAGCAGGCCGCGCCGATTTTCTGTGCCGGTTACACCGTGTGGAGCGGCCTGCGCCTGGCCGATCCCAAGCCGCACGAGCGTGTCGCGGTGGTCGGCATTGGAGGCCTCGGCCACCTGGCCTTGCAGTACGCCAAGGCCGCGGGGTTTGAGACTATCGCCGTGACCAAGTCGAAGGACAAAGAAAAGATGATCCGCGAACTGGGCGCCGACGAAGTGGTCGAGAGCGGGGCCGCGCTGCTGGCCGCCGGTGGCGCGGATGTGCTGCTGGGTACGTCGAATTCATGGGCATCCACGGAAGAAGCGGCGCAAGGAATTCGTCCCGATGGCCGTGTGGTGGTCATGGGTGCGTCGAACGAACCGTTCCGCTTCAACATGGGCATGATGCTTAGCCGCGTCCGCATTCTGGGCTCGAGCCAGAATGGCCCCGAGTATTTGTATGAGGCGCTCGACTTTGTCGCAAAGAAGAAAGTGAAGGTGGTGACCGAAACCTACAAGCTCGAGGACATCGGCAAAGCGTACGATCGCGTCGCCGATGGCAAAGTGCGGTTCAGAGCCGTGATCACCATGGACTAGTTTTTGACCGTGTGGCGCGGGCACTCCAGCCCACGAAACGCCGGCGTTCTCCACAATCCTTGCGTCCTTCGACGGCGTCTTCGCTCCCACGCGGGCGGGAGCGCCCGCGCCACATTTCCACCCTGCGTTGTAGAATCGAGAATTCACTTTTCTAGTACCATCACTTATGCCGCAGGAAGAAAACACAAGAATGGCTGCGCCCCCGGCTGACCGTCTCACCGACGAGCGCTACGATCCCCAGCGTGTTGAGACGAAGTGGTTCGAGCGCTGGCAGCAGGACGCTGCTCTCTACGCTGCTGATCCCATCTCGGTTGACGCCGGCACGACTAAGAAGAAGTACTACGTGCTCGAAATGCTGCCCTATCCCTCGGGCGCGCTGCACATGGGGCATGTGCGCAACTACGCCATCGGCGACGCGCTCGCGCGCTACATGTGGATGAACGGCTACAACGTACTCCATCCCATGGGCTGGGATTCGTTTGGTTTGCCCGCGGAAAACGCGGCGATTCAGAACAAGACGCCTCCGCGCCAGTGGACGCTCGTTAATATCGCCAACATGAAGGCGCAGATGAAGCGCCTGGGCTTCGCCTACGACTGGTCACGCGAGGTTACGACCTGCCTTCCCGATTTCTACCGCTGGAACCAGTGGTTCTTCCTGAAGCTGTTCGAACTGGGACTGGCGTATCGCAAGAAGAGCAAAGTGAACTGGTGCCCGAAGTGCGCGACCGTGCTGGCCAACGAACAGGTCGTCAACGGGTGCTGCTGGCGCCACGAAGACACGCTGGTGGAACAGCGGGAACTCGAGCAATGGTTCGTCCGCACGACCAAGTATGCCGACGAGTTGCTGCGTGGCCTGGACACGCTGCAAGGCTGGCCGGAGAAAGTCCGCACCATGCAGCGCAACTGGATCGGACGCAGCGAAGGTACGCTCGTCGATTTCAAACTCGACGGCGCGGCTGGGCCAGCCGGTTCGACCATCAGCGTGTTCACCACGCGCGTGGACACGATTTTCGGCGCGACCTCGGTGCAACTCGCTCCCGAGCATCCGCTGGTCGCGGACTTCACTCGCTACAACCAGCCGCTGGGTGAGGCGGTGCAAGGGCTGATCGCCGAGCAACGCAAGGCCAAAGAAGCCGGCGACATCGGCGAGATCGAGAAGCACGGCGTCAACACGCACCGCTACGCGATCAATCCCTACAGCGGCGAGAAGGTGCCCATCTGGGTGGCGAATTACATCCTGATGGACTATGGCACGGGCGCCATCATGAGCGTGCCGGCGCACGACGAGCGCGACTATGAGTTCGCCAAGAAGTACAAACTCGAAATTCGCCTCGTCGTTCTCCCGGTCTCGAATGATCCTGAAGAGACCATGGCCGAGCCAGCCTTGCCGTTCGTCGCGCACGAAGGCATGGTGATCAACTCCGGCGCGTACAGCGGGATCAGCTGCGCCGATGCTATTAAGAAGATGTCGGCGTACGCCGAGGAAAAGGGCTTTGGGAAAGCGACGGTCACTTATCGCCTGAAAGATTGGGGCATCTCGCGCCAGCGGTACTGGGGTACGCCCATACCCATGCTCTATTGCGAGAAGGACGGCATCGTTGCAGTGCCGGAAAAAGATTTGCCGGTCATCTTGCCCGAGAACGTGGATATCACACTCACTGGCGGATCGCCTCTAGGCCGGGTGCCGGAGTTCGTCAACGCTACCTGCCCCAAGTGCGGTGGCCCGGCGCGCCGCGAGACCGACACCATGGACACGTTCGTCGATTCGTCCTGGTATTTCTATCGGTACACCGACGCGCACAACGACCGCGCGCCTTTCGACGCGAAGACCGCGCAGTACTGGTTCCCGATCGACCAGTACATTGGCGGCGTCGAGCATGCGATTTTGCACCTTATCTATTCGCGTTTCTGGACCAGGTTCATGCGCGACCTGGGCATGATCACCAATGACGAGCCCGCCGAGCGGTTGTTCACGCAGGGCATGGTGATCAAGGACGGCGCGAAGATGTCGAAGAGCCTGGGCAACGTGGTTTCGCCCGACGAGATGGTTGCGCGCTACGGTGCCGACGCCGCGCGTCTCTATAGCCTGTTCGCCGCGCCGCCGGATCGCGATCTTGACTGGCAGGATTCGGGGATTGAAGGCATTCAGCGATTCCTGGGACGTGTGTACCGGTTCGTGGTGCGCAACGCGCCGAAACGGGCCATAGAGACGTTGCTTGCACCGTCTCTCTCACCATCGTCCGCAGTGCCGCCGGCGGAGACGTTGCAAGCAACGTCTCTACAGCCCGCGGCGCGCGCCATCCAGCGCAAGTTGCACCAGACGATCAAGCGTGTGAGTGACGATTTCCAGGGACGCTGGCACTTCAACACCTGCATCTCGGCGATCATGGAGTTGGTGAACGCTTTGTATGGCGCAGAAGAGGCGATCGCGCAGCAGGCAGTTCCTGCCGCGTTTTTGGCCGACGTGCAACGAAACCTCGTTCTGTTGCTCGCGCCCTTCGCGCCGTATCTCGCGCATGAACTCTGGGAGATGCTGGGGGAGAAGGGAAGCCTGCTCAAAGCGCAGTGGCCCAAGTACGACGCCGCCCTGGCCAAGGAAGAGGAAATCGAGATTCCGGTGCAGATGAACGGCAAACTGCGCAGCCGCATTGTTGTGCCCGCCGACTCCGCGGAGGAGTTCGTGATCGAGCGCGCACTGGCTGATGAGAAGGTACAGGCGGCGATCGCTGGAAAACAGATTGTGAAGAAAGTGTACGTGCCGGGGCGGTTGGTCAATATCGTGTTGAAGTGAGCCGCCACTCTTCGCTCATCCCAATTCCAAAGCTCATCCTAATTCCAAACTGTCATCCTGAGCAGCGTTCTTTGCCGCGAAGGACCTCTGCAAGTGGTCGGGATTGCATAGGTCCTTCGCTCCGCTCAGGATGACAAATCGCGTTTTGAAGATACCTTAGAAGTATGACGCGCCATTTGCGTTATCCTGACTACGCATGGCCATCTCGCCCACGCTCGAAGGTTTCCGCGCTGCGTTCCGGCGTCCGTCGCTGACGCTGGCGGAGATCATGTGGCGTTGGACTGCGGGTGCAACAGCCACCACGCTTTTCTTTTTCGGTCTCTTCGAATACCTGAACACGCTGCCCGTGACCAACGGCGAACTGCTGTTCCTGCGGACGCGGCAGCCCTACCTGGTCGGAGAGGCGATCGCACACATCCTGCGCGGGAGCCTGAACCGCGCCGTGATGGCCGGAATGCTGGCGGCATGGATGCTGACTTGTCTGTGGATCATCGCAGCGTCTCTGGGACGCATGGCCACCGTCCGCGGTCTGCTGGATTATTTTCGTAGAGACGTTGCTGGCAACGTCTCTGCCGCCGGCACCGGTGAAGCTTGGTTTCGCGGCACCTCAGGCAGAGATGTTGCCAGCACTGTCTCTACGAAGAGCGATGAGAACTCGCCGTTCCGTGCGCTGTCCCGGCTCAACTTTCTGCGCGCCGCCGTGGCGCTGGCGGCGCTTCTCGGGTTCATGGGCGCGTCCATATTGGCGCGCTTTGCCTCTCCCGATGCCAATCCCCGGCCGGCCGTGGCTTTCTTTCTCTTTCTTCCACTAGCCGCGTTGATCTGCTGGGTGTGGTGGGCGCTGAATTGGCTGTTATCACTGGCGGGCGTGTTTGCCGTGCGCGATGGCGAGGAAGCCGTGGGCTCGATCTCCGCGGCGGTGGCTTTCTGCCGCGAGCGCACTGGCCCGGTTTTTGCCGTCAGCACCTGGACCGGACTGGCGCACCTCGTGGCGTTTGTTGGCGCCACAACGGTCGTCTCCATGCCTATGGGCTTCGCCGCAGTCGTACCGTGGCGGCTGGTTGTCACTGCAATGATGCTGGTGACTCTGGCTTACTTCGTGCTCGCCGATTGGCTCTACATGGCACGCCTGGCGGGATACGTCTGCATTGTGGAGATGCCAGAGGCCTTGCTGGCGCCGTTGCCGCCGCAGCCCGCTCCGCCGGATGAAGGGCAACGATTGATCAGCGGCCCGTCGATTCAAACGACGATCGACCGCGACGAACCGATTCTGAGCGACGTGCCGAATCTTGCCGTAGAGACGTAGCTTGCTAGGTCTCTGCCGGCGGCATCGGTGAAGCTCGGTTTCGCGGCACCTCAGGCAGAGACGTTGCCAGCAACGTCTCTACGATGAGGAGTCCAAGGGAATCACGCCTTTACCGCTCGCGACGCGTTCGACTTGATCAGCCGGTTGAATTGTTCCTTCATGTTCGCGAATAGAGTCTTCTCCTTGAACGTGCCCTTGTTGGCCTTGAGGCCATCGAGGGTCAGGTGGCCCGACACGATCGCCTTGTTCGCGTTCTTGACGAGCGGATCGAGCTGGGTCTTCTTCATCTTCTCGACTTTGTCCATCCAGCCGGGCAGGCCCATGTCGGCGACAAAGAAGTTTGCGATCATGCTGGTGTCGGAGCAGGAGATCAGGTAACAGCCGAGGAGGGGGCAGTCTTTGAAGACGCTCATGTCGAGCGTGCCCGGATCGAGCAGCCGCTTGTTGCCCGCCTTCATTTCGGTGTAGTCCCGGCCGAGTATGTAGAGTTCCTGAATCAGCTTCGCGAGCGCGCTGGCCGCGCCGATCGCCGCGGTCGTGGCCGTGCCCATGTCGGCGAACAGACCGGCAATCTTGGTCGAAGCCGAAGCCGTGTTGCGCACCGCATCCGCAGTGTTGGCCGCCAGAAAACGCTTGATGATGACTACGACCGCCTCGGCGGCGGCTTGCGGATCGCCGGGAAGAACGCCCTGGAGATAGTAGTCGGATTTATAGAGGTCCCTTGCGTTGGTCACCACTGCGCGCCACGACTGCACCGACTTGTACGAACTGGTGAACACTCCAATCAGTGGAGTGATCTCTGAAATGAGCTCATGCAGGACGGTGCTCGAAAGGGCTTCGACGACATCCGAGATGTCGTGCAGGTTCATGGAAATCTGGATGAACTCCATGGCATGGGTTTTGATGGCCCCCATGGAAGGCATGCTGGCGGCGACTTTGGAGCCGGTCTTGATTCCGTTGACCATGGTCGTCACATTGGACCGGACACTGTTCGCATCGGAAAGAGCGCCGGCGACGCTCTTCTCGCGGGCGAATTTGGCGAACGTCAGCTTGGTCCCGGCAAACATGTTGGCAAGGTTGTTGTCCCTCGCCTTGGCGACGGTTCTCATCGCGGTGAATTCATCTCTGGTCAGTCGTGGTCCGCCCATGGAATGGCCTCCTCGCAGTTCGCTCAAGAACGGTCCCGCGATTCTACACCACCGGTTGCCACTCCGACCGTATCGTAGAGACGTAGCTTGCTACGTCTATGCCTGCAGCGCGGCGAGACCGGGCGTCTCCAATACTGCAGGCAGAGACGTTGCAGGCAACGTCTCTACGAATCGTTTTGCACTTTGCCGGTGAATTTGAGAAACTCATGCGTGGAAACCCAATCCAAGCCCGCCCAGCCGCTATCCAGCCAGACCATCGTCATCCTCGACTTTGGCGCACAGTACACGCAACTCATCGCGCGCCGCATCCGCGAACAGAATGTCTTCTCTGTCGTGCTGCCCTGCACGGCCAAGCTCGACGAGGTTAAGAGCTACGCGCCTGCCGGCATCATCCTGTCGGGAGCGCCCTGGTCGGTCTATGACAAAGACGCTCCGCCGGCCGACGCGCGCGTGTTCGAACTGGGCGTGCCTGTGCTCGGCATCTGTTACGGATTGCAGTTCATGGTGCACACCCTCGGCGGCAAGGTGCGGCCTGCCGCCAAGCGCGAGTATGGCCGTGCGGAAATTGACGTCGTTTCGGCCTCGGTTCTGTTTCAGGGGATGGCGAAGAAACTTGCGGTGTGGATGTCGCACGGCGACGAAGCGCTTGAACTGCCGCCCGGATTCGAGCTGATGGCGAAGACGCACTACGCGGTGGCCGGCATTCAGAACACGGCGAAGAGATGGTACGCCGTCCAGTTCCATCCTGAAGTCCACCACACGCCGCAAGGCACGCAGATGCTGCGGAACTTTATTTTCGAGATATGCGGCGCGAAACCCACGTGGACGCCTCAACACTTCATCAACACGACCATCGAGCAGGTGAAGAAGCAAGTCGGCGCAGGACGCGCCATCTGCGCGCTCTCGGGCGGCGTGGATTCGTCGGTCGCGGCGGTCCTGGTCGACCGCGCCCTGCGCGACAAGAAGGGCAAGTCGCGCTTGACCTGCGTCTTCGTCAACAACGGCGTGCTGCGCAAGAACGAGTTCGAGAAAGTACAAAAGACGCTGCGCGATAAGCTGGGCCTGCGCCTGGATGCGGTCGATGCGACAGATCGCTTTCTCAAAAAGCTGAAAGGCGTCAGCGAGCCGGAGAAGAAGCGCAAGATTATCGGCAATGAATTCATCAAAGTGTTCGAGAAGGAAGCCCGCCGTATCGAGAAGACCGAAGGCAAGGTGAAGTGGCTGGTGCAGGGCACGCTCTATCCTGACGTGATCGAGTCGCGCTCGGTGCGTGGGCCGTCGCAGGTCATCAAGTCACATCACAATGTCGGCGGCCTGCCCGCGAAAATGAAGCTCAAGCTGATCGAGCCGCTGAAGGATCTGTTCAAGGACGAAGTCCGCAAGATCGGCCGCGACCTCGGCATGCCGGAGGAAATCCTGCAGCGTCAGCCCTTCCCCGGTCCTGGCCTCGCCGTCCGCGTGCTGGGAGAAGTTACGCCCGAACGCCTCGCCGTGCTGCGCGAGTGCGACGACATCGTGGGCAATGAAATCAAGGAAGCAGGCCTCTACACGAAGATCTGGCAGTCGTTTGCGGTCCTGCTGCCGGTAATGTCGGTTGGAGTGATGGGCGACATGCGGACGTATGCCTACACCTGCGCCATCCGTGCGGTGAGTTCCGAAGACGGCATGACCGCCGATTGGGTCCCGCTCCCGCACGATGTGCTGAAGACGATCTCCACGCGGATCGTGAATGAAGTGAAGGGCGTGAACCGCGTGGTATACGACATCACTTCGAAACCGCCGGGGACGATTGAGTGGGAGTGAGAAGCTCTTAGCCGTTAGCTCTTAGCTTTTAGCCAAAGCAAAATCATGTGGGGACAGCCGCCTTCGGCTGTCTGACTTTGAGGCGTCTGAGGTTATTCTTCCTCGAAGAGCGAAGGCGTGTCAGCGAAGAGCTCTTCGAGAAACTGCTCTCGATGATTGAGGAAACGGTGGGCAACCTGAAAAGAGCCCGTCTGCTCATAGTCGATCTCGTGGATACTTCCTTCGTCGAACGAAGCGGTTCGAGATTCGCGTGTTCAGTGGTTTTTCTTTTGTGCGCCTCACTAGGGTTTGCCCCGAGGCTACAGGCAAGAAAGCAGCCTTCAATTCTTCGTATTAGTCGTCACGGCGACAGGCGCCGTACGGCGTCTCGCACCCGGTGCGACAGCCGGCTGTTCGCATCCATTGGCTCGTGCGTCAGATCCCGGTAAATCTTAAGTGCCTCCGCTTTCTTGCCCGATACTTCGTAGATGTTCGCCTGAATAAACCGCGCCTCCTGCGCATTGAACGACGAATCGGTCTCCGGCGGACTCACCCACTGATACGTGGCCCAAGCCTCGTCCGGCGGAACCGCCGAGACCACTTCGCGCATTTCTGCGTCGCTGGCAACGATCGGGCTGTAGTAGGAGTGAATGCGGCCACGGTTGGCATCGCTGATTGGATCGCCCTGTTTCCTCATCTGGTTAGCCACGCGAATCAGCTCTCCACGCACCCCGGGGGACTCGTTATAAATCATCGATTGCAGTTGGCATCCGCGGACGAAGGTTTTGACCTTGCCACTCTTGAGTGCGGTGGCGAAATGGGTCCGCGCCTCGTCGAGGCTGTTGTGGGTTTCGAGCAGCCAGTCTCCCATCATGGCGTTGGCGTAGACGTTGCCGGGATCCATCTGCAGCGCGCGCTGAAGGTGTTCCTCAATCCTGCCGTCTTCTCCGACGATTTTCCACTTCAACAGATTCAGCCACCCGAGATGCGCGACCACGTCGGCTGCGCGATAGTCCTTGTCCGTGCCGAGCCCAGCCTCGAGCACCGGCGTCATCCGGGCAAAAATAGTGCGCTCTTGCTGCGCGAATGCGTCGTTGTTGTGGATCGGGGCCCATGTGTCCTCGATCCAGATCATGGTCACATCGAGCCTCGCATGCTGCGCCGCCGTGTCTCCAGGGTTGCCCTTCAGGATTTCGCTGAGCGTGTCGAACGCGGCCGAATACTCTCCGAGTTCCTCCTGCTTCAGCGCGGTGGCGAGCATGCCCTTGGTTTGACGGCCCTGCGTCCACCAGCCTTTGAGCGGGCCGATAACCCCGCTGAGTCCGGTGATAAGTCCCACCACGGCGGTAATCCCTGCAATCCACTTCAGGCCGGCTTTGCTCCACGATGGCCGTTCTGGCTCCTGGCTGGCGCCGCAATGCGCGCAGACGGTCGCCTCTGCCGGAATGGGTTCTTTACAAGCAATACAGAGTTTCTTCCCCAACGCTGGGTGGCCACTTCGAGCGCCCGTCATGACTTTGTCTCTGTGAGCAGGATGAGTTCTTCTGGAGCCGAGATATTACACCGAAGGGTCGGAACAAAAATCCAGAGCTTGGATTTGAATTCTTGCTGCGTCGCCTAGCCGCTGATCTGCCCCAGAATGGCCTTCGCCTCCGCCGCCGGATCGGCTGCGTCGGTGATGGGCCGCCCCACTACGATGTAGCTGGCTCCCGAGCCGATGGCCTCGGCGGGAGTGACCACGCGGACCTGATCGCCGACGCTGCTGCCAGCCGGGCGTACGCCGGGAGTCACGATGGCGAAATCATGCCCGAGTTCCGCGCGCAACGTAGAAGCTTCGCGGGCTGAGGTGACCACGCCTTGGCATCCGTTCGCCAGTGCGATGGTGGCAAGTCGCACAACGCTGTCCTCGACAGTACCGCGGATGCCGATCTTCTCCAGGTCGTTCTGGTCCATGCTGGTGAGCACGGTGACGGCGAGGACAATTAATTCCGGGCTCGCCTGCGCCGCTTCCACCGCTGCCCGCAGCATTCTTCCACTGCCGGCCGCATGCACGGTCAGCATGCTTACGCCGAGCTTGGCCGCTTCGCCCACGGCCGCTCCCACTGTGTTGGGAATGTCGTGGTACTTGAGGTCGAGAAACACGCGCCGTCCCGAAGCCACCAGATCGCGCACGACCTGCGGCCCTTCGGCGGTGTAGAGTTGCATCCCGACCTTGTAGGTCAGGGCGGAGTCTCCCACCGCCGCCACAATCTTCTGTGCGGCGGCGGCGGTGGAAACATCCAGGGCAACAATGAGCCGCTGACGCGGATCATCATGGCCCGCGTCATCGCGACGAGGATCATGGCTGCGGTAGCCAAGGCTACCGTGCGGGATGCGGTTGGGTAAAGCCGCTGGCATCCCAGCCAGTCTAATGCTTTTTACGGGAGTTCCGCCACCGGGGGATGGTTGACGGCTACAGTCTGGTAGCTGGGCTTCTGCTGGCGGGGGTTGGCCAGATTTGGTTTGACCAGATCCAGACGTACGCGTTGCAGACCGCGCTTGTCGTAGCCTAGAGCCGCAGCGGCTCCGTAGGACAGGTCGATGATCCGTCCCGGCACGATCGGTCCGCGGTCGTTGACCCGGACCACTACTGCCCGGCCATTGCGCAGGTTGGTCACCCGCACCATGCTTCCCAAGGGAAGCGTAAGGTGCGCCGCGGTCATGTCGTACATATCGTACGGTTCACCGCTGGCGGTTGGTTTTCCATCAAAAAACTCGCCGTACCAGGACGCTGTCCCAATTTGATACGGTGTTGGCTTGCCGACCTGTTTGCGGACTTCGGGTTGGATTCGGATTGAACTAACTGGAGCCGGTGTCGCCTCCGAGATGTTCGGTCCCTGAGCCGCTCCCAGGCTGGCGACAAAGAAAGCAAGCGCCAGTCCATGAGCTAAACGTCGTTGCATTCAGTTCTCCTCGCATACTCAAAAGTGCCCTTGGCCTTAAGGCTGGTATCTAGCTGCAGTTGGTAGATGCTATCGACGTGCCAAACTGGTGTCAAGGCCAATTGGGGGGTCTGGCGATGACCTCCTAGTAATCGACTTCTCACGTAACCTGTTGGTAATTTAGGCACATCCGGGAAAGTCCCTTTGTTTCAGGAAGGTTAGATATTTACTAATTGGTAAATAACCGGCCACGACTCCCAAGGTAGAATTTACAAAGCCATTGGAATCAACGGCTTACGATTACAAAGCTGACAACCTGCATGGAATCATGTATTTACAAGGTCGATTTTGAAGGTCGTGCCCTAATTTTTTTCAGGACACCTGCTCCGAAAGTAACCTCCATGAGCCCGGAAGAAGGGTACTATCGGGTTAGATTGAACCGAAGTCCATGTCCGAAAAACCTCCTATAGTCCTCACCATCGCGGGGTTCGACCCGTCCTCCGGAGCGGGGGTTACGGCCGATATTAAGACGATTGCCGCTCACGCCTGCTACGGGGTGGCTTGCATCACTGCCCTGACGGTGCAGTCCACCGCCGGCGTGCGCCGGGTCCAGGTTGTCGATCCAGCCCTGGTGACCGATACGCTCGAAGAACTGGCCGCCGACGTGGATATTGCGGCCGTTCACATCGGGATGCTGGGTTCCGGAAAGGTCGTCCAGGCGGTCGTAGACTTTCTTTCCAGCCGTGCACCTGGCCAGTCCGACAACCAGCCGGGAAGCGGTTCCGGGAGCCAAAAGGGAAGGGCGCGGCTGCCCAACATCGTACTGGATCCAATCCTGAAGTCCTCTTCCGGTGCCGCACTGCTCGACGCCGCCGGAGTCCGGCTACTGGTCGAGCGCCTGATTCCGCTAGCGGATGTGGTAACGCCCAATGTGGACGAAGCGGCGGTGATCTCTGGGATCACTGTCAAGGAACTGGACGACATGAAGGCCGCCTGCGCCAAGTTGCACGAAATGGGAGCGTCGGCCGTGGTCATCACTGGCGGCCATCTCGAGAAAGCAACTGATTTGCTGAGCTTTACAACCAAGCGTGGAGTCGAGCAGGAGATCTTCAAGGCCGAGCGGCAGCGCTCGAACTCAACTCACGGCACCGGATGCGCCTTCGCCACTGCGATGGCCTGCCATCTGGCCCTCGACCGGGGCTTGGCCGAAGCCGCCTTGCTGGCGAAAACCTATGTCACCGCCGCGATCTCCTACGGGCACCCTCTGGGCCGGGGAACCGGACCAGTGCACCATCTTTACCGCATGGGGCAGCAGAGGCGAGCGGCGGGGTCAGGGTCAGGGTCAGGGTCAGGGTCAGGAAGCGAATCGTAGGCGAACTTAGTCGCTGTCGCGATCGCGACTGGAAGGTTTTTTCAGCAGGATTCCGGCAACGAACGACGCCGTCGCCGCCAGCAACCATTCCGCACGGTAGAACTGGATGGCCTGCCAATCTACAAAGGTCCTGGCCGTGAGCAGGCCGACCATCAGAGCCCCGGCAACGCATGCCACGCCCATGACGAAGGCGATCAGAGATGCGGTTGAAAGTCCGACCCAGCGTTTGATCTCATGGAAGTGCAGATAGTGAAGCCAGGCGGGGAACCTGACCTTGCTCCACGAAACTCCAGTTATCACCGAGCGCACCCGGGCTACTGCCTGTTCCCACAGCCCAGCCATGGCGGCGGCATCCGCCTTGACGGCAGCGTCCAGAGCTTCCGGACGACGTCCGCCGCAGGAGTGGCAAAAGCGGGAGCCCAGCAGGAACTCAGTTCCACAGCGCGAGCAGGTTTCGGCAAAGGTCGGAATCGCCGCCCGGAGCACCACCTGATCGGCAACCACCGGGGATGGCGGCCGCCAGAACTCCGGTTGTGTTTCTTGTGCTACTTCCGACATAGTAGGTCCTACGGTGAAAACCTTAAGACATCTATGGCATTCCAACCACCAAAGCCAGCCGACGTCTAAGTCCCTCAGCGGCCAACACTTGCAATCCTGCAAGACAGTAGTGTCGTCTCGACTGCGGGCAATAATTACGCGAGCCAGCGAGTAAAGATGCACCAGTTACGAAGGCCCAGAGACTCCCGCACAACCAGACAAAACAACTGAACAGGACGCAGGAAGGCTCGGCAATCAGTAGGCCCAGAAAGCATCCTACGTATCCCGCTTCGGCGGTCCAACCGAGCTCCATTCGGCGGACCGGGACGCAAACCGCTCACCCGAGCCTTCCCGCAACCTGGATCAGTCTGTGACTGCGCAAATTATAGGAGGCTCTGCCGGCTCTGACAGGTAGCGTTGTCGGCACGTAGCTGACGTTTCTGGTTCTGGCCAATCGTTCGCCTGAACTGAAGCATGTACGTGGAAGTTCATTTAGACTAGGTGGCAATCGCGCCGTGACCACCCGAACCAAATATCTTCTGACGAAGTTTGAGCCGCGCAGCGAGGTAGCGCTGATCGTCCTCCTTGTCCTGTTCGTCTCGTGTCTTACTGCCGTGGGACAAGCGCATCCTTCTCCCGCAACGCCCAGCGCGGCGATGCACGATCCCCAGACCGATGCCGCGTTCGACCACTTCTACAACATGGAGTACGACCGCGCCACGCAGGAGTTCGAGAAGATCGTCGAGAAGCGTCCCAATGATCCCTTTGCCATCAACCACCTGCTCACTACCGTATTGATGCATAACCTGTACGAAACCGGCGGTATGAACACCGGGGACTATACCAATGAAAGCTTCATCGGCCGGGCCCCAAGCCCGACTGAACCGAAGATCAAGGATCGAATCAAGGAACTGGTGCGGCGTGCAGAGGCGCTGGAAGAGCAGCAACTCAAGGCGAATTCGAAAGATGTGGACGCCCTCTATTGTCGTGGTGTTACCCGGGCGCAGTTCTCCGTCTACACGGGGCTGGTCGAGCGGGCGTGGTTTTCGGCGCTCCGCAACGCCGTCGGTGCGCGCCATGACCACGAGCGAGTGATCGAACTCGAGCCCGACTATCTGGATGCAAAAATGGTCGTGGGTACGCACAACTATGTGATAGGGCGCCTGCCTTGGAGCGTGAAGGTGGCCGCGGCGCTGGCGGGAATGAGCGGATCTCCAGAAAAGGGTCTCGAATATCTTCGCGAGGTCGCCAAGAGCGACGGCGAAAACGCGGTCGACGCAAAAATCGTTTTGACTCTATTCCTGCGGCGCGAACACCAGTACGATGAGGCGCTCGGCTACATGAACGAGCTATCGGCAAAGTATCCCAGGAATCACCTGTTTCTTACAGAAGTTGCCAACCTGCAGCGCGCGGCGGGCCGCCCCGATGAAGCCGAGGCCGTGTACCGCAAAGTGTGGCAGCTCGGCCGGGAAGGGAAGTACGGCAACCTGCACTACGAGATGGCGGCCTGGGGCCTGGGCGAGCTGTTGCGCAGCAAGAAAGACCTGGCCGGCGCGGCCGCCGCGTATGACTCAGTGAACGAAGCGCCGAACCCCGATCCCGATGTCCTGCAAAAGGCCAACCTCGCCGCCGGAGAAATGTACGACCTGCTGCAAAAGCGTGATCTGGCCATGAAGAAATATCAGACGGTACTGGCCGGCAACGCGAACACGGGCCCGGCAGACCAGGCCCGCCGCTATATCAGGGAAGCCTACCGGGAATAACGGAACTTTCGGACTGCACTTGCGTACTGTTTAGTGGGGGCGGACCATGTACTGCAACTATTGCGGAAAAGTCATTCAGGATGATGCGGCCGTTTGCGCCTACTGCGGGATTCGGGTCGGCGCATCGCTGGCTCGGACCAAACTGCTGCGCCCGCGCCTGGGACGCAAAATCGCCGGCGTGTGCCTGGGTTTCTCCGAGTATTTCGACATCGACGTGACGGTGGTGCGGGTCGTATGGCTGGTCACGGCGATCATGACCTGCGTCGGTTTCGTTCCCTACATCATCGCGTGGATCGTGATGCCGGAAGAACCGCTGCTAATTTCAGCTCCTGTGAGCGTGCAGCAGGTAACGAACCCGTAGTCTACTCGCGTAGGGGCGGACGCCTTCGTCCGCCCATAGGGTATCGCCCCGCTGTGTCTCTGTTCTCACCCGGACGAATGCGTCCGGGCCTACGTGAGTTCTGCCGCACTTGTGATTTAATCGCTGCATGGAGCGCATTCCCTCCCAGTCCATCAAGAGCGGCGACGCCGAAATCGTCTACTGGGCCGTTGGCGACGGTCCCCCCGTTCTGCTGTTGCATCCTTTTCCCGCCAATCATGAATTCTGGCTGCCCGTAGCCGAGACTCTGGCCACGCGCTATCGGCTGATCCTGCCTGATTTGCGCGGCCATGGCGACTCGGGCGTCGGCGAAGGCCCCGCGACAATGGAGAAACACGCGGCCGATCTCGCGCGCGTGATGGACGATGCTGACGTTGGCCGCGCTCCGCTGATTGGAGTTTCGATTGGCGGCTACATCCTGTTTGAGTTCTGGCGAAAGCATCGCGGCCGCGTGGCTGCGCTCGGACTGTGCAATACGAAAGCTCCAGCCGATTGTCCAGAAGCCCGCGCCGGACGCCTGCAGGCCGCGAATGAGGTTATCGACCACGGCACCGAACCGTTTTTCGAGTCCATGATTCCGAAGCTGATGGGGAAGACCACGCGAGAAGCTCGTCCTGACCTGGTCAATGGCGCTCTCCGCATGATGCGCCAGATGTCCCCGGAAGACGTCGCGCAAGTGCAGCGCGGCATGGCCGCCCGTCCCGACTCGGTCGAAACATTGAAGACCATCAATGTTCCCACCCTGCTCGTGACCGGCGACGAAGACACCCTGACCGGCGTGAACGAAGCCGAGTTGATGCGCCAGCACATTGCGAACAGCCAGTTGCGGGTCATTCCAAAAGCTGGGCATTACGCGGCATGGGAGCAGCCTCAAGATGCCGCGAAGCTTCTGCGCCAGTTTCTGGA
>JADGNQ010000225.1 GCA_017883385.1 Candidatus Sulfotelmatobacter sp. | reverse complement strand
TGGTGCCATCGAAGGGACTCGAACCCCCACACCCTTGCGAGTACATGGACCTGAACCATGCGCGTCTGCCAATTCCGCCACGATGGCAAGTGGACTTTCATTGCAGCGGCGACCCATCGTCGCCGTGTCAGGAAGACCTACACTTCTTATTCTACAGACACGACGCCGCGTGTCAAACCAGCGGTTTCCTTTCGTGCCCTTTGTGGTGAACGCTCTTGTAGCGTCCGACTCCGCTCCTACTCCAGCTTAGCGCTCATCGTAATCTTCGCGTTCAGCACCTTCGACACCGGACACCCCTTCTCCGCCGCCTCTGCATACTTCTGAAACGTCGCCGCATCCGCGCCCGGAACTTTCCCCACCACATCAATGTGGCTCGCCGTAATCGCCCATCCGGAATCCAGCTTGTCGAGCGACAGCGTGACCGTAGTCGCGATGCTCTCCGCAGTCAGATTCGCCCCGCCCAGCTGCGCCGACAGCGCCATCGAAAAGCATCCCGCATGCGCCGCCGCAATCAGTTCCTCCGGATTCGTCCCCGGCGCATTCTCAAAGCGCGTCGAAAATGAATATTGCGTATTGTTCAGCACCCCACCCGGAGCCGAAAGACTTCCCTTCCCATCCTTCAGTCCACCCTTCCAAACCGCGCTAGCCTTGCGTTGCATTGATCGTCTCCTCGCAAATGATTTCCTGAAAAGCTCGCCCCTCATTGTAGACGGAACCAACCAGAACTGTCAGGACGGACCTCGACCGCCCGGACCGACTCCATAGGAATCCAGCACGTCGCGCAGCGTCACCACCCCTTCCAACCGGTGCACATCAGCACGGCTCACCACTGGAAGAATCTCGAGCTGATTCGCCCCCATGCGGTCCAGCGCCAAATCCAGCCCCTGGTCAGAATGCACATGCGGAAAAACCGGCTCCCGCACGAGTTCCGCCAGTAGCTTGGCTGAATGTTCCACCGCTTCCTGTTCGAGCGTCGAGAGCTTGATCACTCCGATCACGCCTCTCTGACCCGCGACTCTCTGATCAACCACTACCCAGCTTCGAAACGCGCTCGCGCGCACCTGCTGTAACGCCTCCCCCACCGTGAGCTCGCTCGTCAGCAACTCGCTCGCCGGACGCATGATCCGCGCCACCTGACGCAGCCCCTGTCGTTGCCGCCCCTCCGCCGACGGCAGATGTATGCCATCCTGCGCCGCCAGTGCTTCGTAAATGGGCTGGTGCTGCAGGCGCGACGCCAGGAATAGGCTCACCAGATTCGCAATCATCAGCGGCACGATGACCGCGTAGTCCTGCGTCATTTCAAAGATCATCACCACCGAAGTCATGGGAGCGCGCACGATCCCCGCAAACACCGCGCCCATCCCGACCAGGGCATACGCCCCCGGCGTGGCCGTGGATCCCGGCAACAACCGATGGGCCACCGTTCCCACACTGCCGCCCAACATCGCCCCGATGAATAGCGCCGGCCCGAAAATGCCGCCCGCGTTCCCCGATGAGTAGCTCGTGGTCACGGTGACAAGCTTCAGCACGACCAGCAAAAGCATCAGGTTGAGCGCCATCCGTCCATTCAAGGCCTCGCCCACATATCCGTATCCCACGCCCAGCACCTGCGGCACGAACCATCCCAGCAAGCCCACCAGCAATCCGCCAGCAAGCGGTTGAAACCAGACCGTCCTCTTCGGCAGATGCAGAAACCGCTCCCGCATGCCCAGCAAGAGTTTCGTGAACGCCACCGACACCAGCCCCCCGGCCACACCGAGCACGGCATAGATCGCAAACTCCAGCGGATGCACCAGCTGGTATTGCGGAACCTTGAACAACGGATTGTTCCCCAGCAGCAGCCGCAGCACGACCCACGATGTAGCCGACGCCAGCACCACCGACCCCAGCACCGGCGCGTGCAGGTCTCCCATGATTTCTTCCAGCGAAAACAACACGGCCGCCAACGGAGTATTAAACGCAGCCGCGATCGCGGCCGCCGCCCCCACCGGAATCAGCGCCTTCACTTTCTCGGGACTTAACCCCAGAGCCCGCCCCAACACCGACGCAATCCCGCCTCCCACCTGTACCGAAGGCCCTTCGCGCCCCAGCGGGATTCCGCTGGCCAGCGTCGCCGATGTGCAAAAGAACTTCCCCAACACCGTCCGCAAGCTGATGAATCCCCCGCGCGCAAACAGCGCCGCCTTGGTCTGCGGCACGCCGCTGCCCCGCGCGTCCGGAAAATACCGGTACAACAGGTACCCGATGCTCACTGACCCCGCGACCGGAAACAGCACGCGCCGCCACGCCGCGCCCCCCACCGGATACAACCGCATCCCCAACCGCTCCGTCACCAGGATGAACGCCACCACCACCAGCCCCGTCACCGCGCCGATAACCAGCGCGAGCACCAGAAATACCTGATCTTCCCGCGCCTGTAGCCGCGCCACACGTTGCAACAGCGGCGTCCTCCACCAACTCTCGCGCACCGCCATTCCGCCGTCATTCATAGCCGCAGCTTCCCGTGAAGATCCTATCAGCCCATCATGCACGCGCGATTCGCGCCGTTGTAATTACGATTCGTATCAGCGCACGCCGTCACAGTTTCCGGAGACCCCGTAAACGCGTGCACAACCGTGGAGGGGCGGTCCTTCGAGCGCCGCGTAAAGCGACAGAATCATGCGGGCTTCAGCCCCGTGGTATTCCTTGCCAGCAGATGCCGTCAACTCTCCTCAGCATCCGCCCGCTTCCGCCCCGAATCCTTCTCCCCCTGCATCAACCGCCGCAACGCCGTCACCAGAACCGGCGCCGCGCTGCGCAACTCATCATGATGATGCAGCGCCAACTCCCCCAACACCCGCTCGCCCTTGGGCGTCAGCACCAGCAACACCTCACGCCGGTCCTCCTGCGCCCGCTCCCGCCGCACGTATCCCCCGGATTCAAGCCGGTTGATCAGTTCCACCGTGCTGTGATGCTGAATCTGCATCCGGTTGGCCAGTTCCCGGATTCGCGGACGCACCCCCTCCGGCATCCCTTTGATGGCCAGCATCAGCTGGTACTGCCCTCGCTCCAACCCCGCCGCCTGCACGGCATGCTCGCTAAAACGCAGAAACTTTCGGATCTGGTACCGGAACTCGGCCAGCGCTTGATAATCCGACAGGGTGAGCCTCTTCATGCCGCCGATTGTATCGTGAAGCGATAGTCCGTGTTGCATTATATCGTGAAACGATATACAGGAAAAATGCAGGGACGCACACCCTCGTCCGCCCTCGCGGCGCCAGGCGACGCCGCGCTCTCAGTCCCCACTTTCATTGGCCGGACTTGCTAGAAGAGGATGAAGTAGCAGACGGCGATCACGACAGCAAAAACCAGCGCGAGAATGGTCCAGAAGGCGTGACCCTTGTTGCTATCCGTCGCGGACTCCAGGGCATAGAAGTGATCTCGGTAGCGATAGTAGCTAACGACCACCGCCCCGATAAACAAAACTGCCACTAGAACGCGCACCCATTTTCTCCCGTACCTTCAGAATAGGCCTCGCGTCAATCCGCCGCACGGTAATTCGCACCCGCGGGTGCAGCGTGTGGGTCCGGGTCTCAGACCCGGACAGGCCGAGCGAACGCTCGGCGGCCGCTCTGCAGTCTGCACCTCACGTCTCTTTGGTGCAGTCTTCGAGGGACCCATTTCTCGCGCGCTTCTTGTGCGACGAGTGGGGCTTTCCTCTATCCTCTGATTTCCTTCGTGCTCCTTCGTGCCCTTAGTGGTTAATGCTTCTGGCAGCCAGCACCACTTCGCCCTCACCCTAGCCTCTTTCCCCCCATCCATTTAGAATCCTTAGTCCACAATTTCGCCGCCGCGACAGGAGACTCCCACCGTGATCCCGCGCTACACCCGCCCGGAGATGGCCCGCATCTGGAGCGACGAAAACCGCTTCCGCACCTGGCTGGCCGTCGAAGTCGCCGCCACCGAAACCCTCGCCGAAGCCGGCCTCGTCCCCAAAGACGCCGCCCGCGCCATCCGCGAACGCGCCGACTTCAGCGTCGAGCGCATCCACGAAATCGAAGCCGAAGTCCGCCACGACGTCATCGCCTTCACCACCGCCGTCGCCGAAATCGTCGGCCCGCACGCCCGCTGGTTCCACTACGGACTCACCTCCAACGACGTCGTCGACACCGCGCAAGCCCTCCTCATCCGCCAGTCGTCGCAGGTCATCGCGCAAGACCTCCAGCGTCTCTCCGAAGTTCTCGAACGCCGCGCCTGGGAGTTTAAAGACACTCCCATGGTCGGCCGCACCCACGGCGTCCACGCCGAGCCCATCACCTTCGGATTCAAAATTGCCAACTGGTATTCCGAAACGCAGCGCAACATCGCGCGTTTCATGGCCGCCGCCGAAGACATGCGCGTCGGCAAATTTTCCGGCGCCGTCGGAGTCTTCGCCCACCTCACGCCCGAACTCGAAGAGAAGATCTGCGCCCGCCTGGGATTAAAAGCCGCCGCAGTTTCGTCGCAAGTCATCCAGCGCGATCGCCATGCCCACTATCTCGGCACGCTCGCTGTGATCGCGTCCACGTTAGACAAGATCGCCACCGAGATCCGCCACCTGCAGCGCACCGAAGTCCGCGAGGCCGAGGAGTTCTTCAGCGAAAAGCAAAAGGGATCCTCCGCCATGCCGCACAAGCGCAATCCCGTCACCTTCGAGCAGATCAGCGGCCTCGCCCGCGTCGTCCGCAGCAACGCGCAGGCCGGACTCGAAAACGTTGCCCTCTGGCACGAGCGCGACATCTCGCACTCGTCAGTCGAGCGCATAATCCTCCCCGACTCAACCACGCTGGCCGACTACCTCTTAACCAAGACAACGAATCTCATCGACACCATGTTCGTCTACCCCGAGCGCATGCGCGCCAACTTAGAGAGCACGCACGGCCTGATCTTCAGCGGCCAACTTCTTCTCGACCTGATCGAACACGGTGTAACCCGTGAAGACGCCTATCGCCTGGTCCAGTCCCACGCCATGCGTGCCTGGAAAGAGAACCTCGACTTCCATCAGCTAGTCCTGGCCGACAAAGAAATCACCAGCAAAGTCCCGCGCCAGCAGATCGAACACGCCTTCGACCTCTCCCGCCAACTCAAAAATGTAGACAAGATCTTCGCCCGCGTCTTCGGCAAGAAGAAAGAAGCCCACAAGAAGCCCACACCCAGAAGAACCAGGCCAAAGAAGCAGAGAAGCTAGAAAGAATGAAGCGGGTGAAGGGAATGAAGCGGGTGCCCCCATCCTGGCCGCGTTCTTTGCGGCTAGGGTGGGGATTTTGGCCTGACTCAAACAAAGCGCAGCAGAAGATAGAAGCGTCCAAGCGCAAGGGCAGAAAGCTACGACACAGAGTCCCGTAGGGACTCCTGACAATAGCCCGCCAGTTCTACTGGCGGGTAAGCACCACTCAAGAAATGAAATGCGTCCTGTAAGGACGCCTGAACCTTCTTCCCAAACTCTTCCACTGGGGCCGAACTTCTCAGACCATAGAACCGAAGGGCTACGCCACAAAGAAGGCAATTTCCAACCAATTTCTCAAACACGACGAAACTAGCCGATCGCACCGCACCTCAGCCGTTGACCGCTCGAAGAGATCCCCTACCTTGCAAAAGGCGCAAGGGTGGAGCAACCTCAATTGAAGGGGGCGGCGCCACCTCAATCGTCGCGGAGGGCTAGATGAAATACTCCGGTATGCTTCTGGCGGTCTGTTGCTGCGGCGCGCTTGCACAAGTCCAGCACGGAACTACGGTCGTTATCAACCGGGCGAACGACGAAATCATGATAGCGGCAGACAGTCGGGGTCTTAGCCTAGAGGGGACCGTAGACGATTCTCAATGCAAGATCACCCCGTTAGGCAGATACATGATCTTCGCTGCTGCTGGCATAGCCGACTACACTCCGTCTTTCGCAGATTCTTGGTCTTCTTGGAGATCTTCCGATGAGGGCCGCGCTGCGTACAAGGCGCTGATTTCTCGAGAGGGTGATCCTGGTTTTGCAGAGCTCGTGGCAAAAGAGTGGACGCGTCGCATCGTGCTTCGTTGGTCTCTCCTCGCCAGGACGATGCCCGATTTTGTGGCGAAATTCGCTAGGGCCCACAATGGAGAACTGGTGTCATCCTTCTTTGGAGGAACCGATTCGGGTGGCAGGGAATTGACCGCGCTCTTTGTTGATGTGTCTTATGATCCGCATAGGTTTCCGGTGATTGTTGCGACCGAACCCGCCGAGCATGCCAACAATTTTTGGACTCTCGGTTTTGCTGAAGTCGTTACCGCATTCCGTGGTGAATCTGAGAGAGCTAAGTCGAATGAGAACATAGTGAGTATCTCGCGTTATGTTCAAATTGAGATTGATATGCACATCCCTGAGGGGGCTATAAGCGAGGTCGGCGGCGCAGTAGACGCCCTCGAGCTTCCAAGGGGTAGGCCCATCCGTTGGTTTAGGCGCAAAAACAACTGTCCAGGACACTAGGGGTTCTTCGAGGATTGGGTGTGCAAAGTACAGAGAAGCATAAGCAGCACAAATATCTCGAATGCGCTCTAATCCAACCCCGGCCGCGCCGATCCCCCGAGCAGAGAACTGTTCATGCCGAAGATATTGTGCGTCCCCGGCCCGCCCCAGGCAA
>JADGNQ010000082.1 GCA_017883385.1 Candidatus Sulfotelmatobacter sp. | reverse complement strand
CTCGGGCCCGACGAGCACAAGAACGCCGACCTGGTTCAGAAATTTGAGGTCCCGCTGAACAAGGGAATCCCCGCTCTCGCGGTAGCTGAAAGCGACGGCAAGCTGGTGGTCAGTCAGAAGAATGGCGAGTTCGAAGATGCCCGCGGGCTCACGCCTGAAGTGCTGGCGGAATTCTTGAATAAGTGGAAGCCCCAGGCGCGGTGATTGGACCGCGGTGATTGAACTATGAGCGTCGCACAGGAAATGCCGGTTACGCCGGCCAAAACTCGGCCCAGTCCCGCGCGCCGCAACGGCGGCTGGTCCGCCTACAGCCATCTGCTGATGGCGCGCCTGCTCGAGCTCAAGCGCGAGCCGGAAGTGGTGTTCTGGGTGTTCGTCTTTCCCTTGTTACTTGCTCTCGGCTTGGGCATCGCGTTCCGCAACAAACCGGCAGACGCTGCCTCAGTCGCGATCGTGCAGGGAACTGGCTTACAGGATGCCCAGGCAATGCTCGCGCGTTCACCACAGCATGAGGTATTCAAGATTCAGGTGTTAAGCGCAGAAGACGCGCGAAAAGGATTTCGCCTCGGCAAATTCGATGTCGTGATCGAACCGGACGCGAAAGGAGGACTCGAATACCGCTACGATCCGGCACGTCCCGAAAGCGTGCTCGCCAAAGCCGAGGTCAACGACGCGCTGCAAGCAGCCGCAGGTCGCAAAGATGTAGTCGGCACGAACGCGGTTACATCGTCCGAGCCGGGCTCGCGTTACATCGACTTCCTGATTCCCGGCCTGCTCGGCATGAACCTGATGAATTCCGGCATGTGGGGCATTGGCTTCGCCCTGGTCGACATGCGCCAGCGCAAGCTGCTCAAGCGTTTCGTGGGCACGCCTATGCGCCGTGGAGATTTTCTTCTGGCGATCATGACCAGCCGACTGTTGCTGATGGTCATCGAAATTGGTCTTCTGCTCGTCTTCGGCGTCCTCTTCTTCCACATGCGAGTTCTCGGGTCCGTGTTCTCGATTGCACTGCTCGGTGGTCTGGGATCGCTCACCTTCGGCGGCGTTGGCCTGCTGACGGCGAGCCGCGCCCAGAAGATCGAGAGCATCAGCGGCCTCATCAACCTCGTGATGATGCCGATGTGGATATTCTCAGGCGTGTTCTTCTCGTATGAAAGGTTCCCGGCGGTCATTCATCCCTTAATCAAGGTGCTGCCTCTGACCGCGCTCAACGACGCTCTGCGGGCCAGTATTCTCGAGGGCACGCCGCTGCTGCATCAGTGGTCACGCCTGTTGGTGCTGATTCTTTGGGGTGGAATTTCTTTCGTGCTGGCCCTGAAGTGGTTCCGCTGGACCTAAGCTGGCGACTTACTGACTTACTCTCTGAATGAGGCCCCGCTAAGCCTCGTCCGCACATTCTTGGAAGAAGTTACGAACGAGGCCGCTGCGGTGCTTGCGAATTACTGCGTTACGATTTGACTAGCTTGGCAGCTTGCTTCCGCACTTTTGCCCAGCGTAGTCTTTGCGCTGCGGCGATCCGGTTACGGGCTTCCTTGCTCAAGGTACGACCTGTCTTCTTGAGCTTCTTCCCGCCAGCCTGGCCGAGAGCGTCCAGTGCCTTCCCTACTCTTCCAATCTCTTTTTCGAGACGGGAGTACTCGTTCCGCAGGGAAGAGACTACCTTGTTCAGGTTCGTCATGTAACCCCCTCTTGCACTAGAGGCTAACATGGAAGGAGCAGGAGTGGTGGAAGATTAGAAGGCCCAGAAGCCTTTTGCGGCGCGGGAAGCAGCCGCATCATCCCCTGCACCTTGTTCCAGTCGTCGGTCTCGCGATTGAAGACCGTTTCCCGCCGGGAGTCCGAGTATCGTGTATCCAGGAGCAGGAACTTGTGGATCGTATCCAGTTCCGTGCCCGTGCTGGGATCATAGTCCTTCTGATAGGTCACTCCGTAACAGACATACAGGTGAGAGTTCCACTGGAACAGCAGAGCATGCTTCTCGCCCAGCATGCCGATTAGCATCCCGGAGTTGATTGCAGCCGGCTCAAAGTACTCCGCCGTAATCATGATCGGACGCCCGTCGCTCAGCAGGTGGCTGCCTTGTATCTTCGCCGCAAGATCTTTCAAAGACGAAGGTTCGGCCCTTTCCAGGCTGTCCTCCAGGGCGGAGTCCTTCCCGCAGCAGACGCTTCTGTCGTGGAGGATGGTGTCGAGAGATGTCCGCAGTACATCCGACGGATCGTTGGACCGCGCCATCAGCGACGGCAAACCGCTGACGCGGACCTCCTGAATGGAAGAGTAGGTCTGCCCCTGCCCGAAGCAACCTATGACGAGGCAAGGGGCGGTGAGATTGGCCAGCATCAGAAACGCGGATACGGGGACACAGAGCTTCGGCATAAGACACCCCCTGCATCCTTGATCCTAGTAAATTGTCAGGTAAATATTTGTAAAATCGCTAGCACTCCTATCCAATGCTGGCCAGAAACTTCGGGGCCTGCCGAGCCTTACTGGCCTGCTCGAACGAATAAGCCAGCTTGATCAACGTCGCCTCGCTCCAGGCCCTGCCGAAGAAAGAGATGCCCACTGGCAGCCCGGAAAGAAAACCAGCGGTCACGTTGATGTTGGGATAACCCGCAACCGCCGCGGCGTTGGAGCTTCCTCCGGCCACGTGATCTCCGTTGACCAAGTCTGTGAGCCACGCCGGACCACCTGTGGGAGCGACAATGGCATCCAGGCGGTGCTTGTCCATGAGCGCGTCGATGCCTTCGGTCCGCGCTAGTTGATGGTTCTTCGCCAGCGCATCCACATATTCTTTTTCGGTAAGTGGTCCCTTGGCTTCTGCCTTGACGAATAAGTCCTGCCCGAAGTAGGGCATTTCTTTCTGCCGGTTGCGCTCGTTGAAATCAATGATGTCTTTTAGCGTGCGTACCGGAGCACCGGGCCCGAGCCGAGCAAGATATGCGTTGAGGTCGGCCTTCAGTTCATACATGAAGACCAGCAACTCGCTCTCATCAAACTTGCCGAGCGTCTCGATGTCGGCGGGATCTATCAGCGTCGCTCCCTGCCGCTTCATCACGTCCAGAGCCTGTTCCATGAGGGCATCCACGGTATCGCTGAAGCCGAAATACTTCCGGGCCACGCCGATCCGGGCGCCCTTGAGGCCATTCGGATCGCAGTACTGCGCGTAGTCCGTTTGCGATTTACCCACGCTTGGCGCGGTCGCCACGTCGTCAGGATCAATGCCGGTCAGCGCACCGAGCAGAATCGCCGCGTCGCGCACCGTGCGGCAAATCGGGCCGGCTCCGTCCTGGCTGTGCGAGATCGGGATGATGCCGCCGCGGCTGACTAGTCCCACCGTCGGCTTGATCCCAGCCAGTCCATTTGACGACGACGGGCAGACAATCGACCCGTCGGTTTCCGTGCCAATGCCCACAGCGGCGAGATTCGCGGAAATGCCTGCGCCCGTGCCTGAACTCGACCCGCAGGGATTCCTGTCGAGAGCGTACGGATTCTTGGTGAGGCCACCGCGACCGCTCCATCCACTGGTCGAATGGCTGGAACGGATGTTCGCCCACTCGCTAAGATTGGTCTTGCCCAGGATTACCGCCCCCGCCGCACGCAACCTCTGCGCCACGAAAGAATCCTTCTGCGGCTTCGAGCCCACCAGTGCCAGCGATCCCGCCGTGGTCATCATGCGGTCCGCCGTGTCGATGTTGTCTTTGATGAGGACCGGAACGCCATGCAGTGGGCCGCGCGGGCCCTTGGCTTTGCGTTCCTGATCGAGCGCGTCGGCTATCGAGGACGCGTCAGGGTTGAGTTCGATGATCGCGTTCACCGCGGGACCACGCTTGTCGATCTCATCGATCCGTGTCGTGTATTTCTCCACCAGGGAGCGAGCTGTAAACTTGCCCGATTTCATCCCATCTTGAAGTTCGGAAACGGTGATCTCATCCAGTTCGAACGGTTTGACGTCAGCAGGCTGCAGAGGCGTCCCGCCACCGTTTGCCGCCGAATGCGATTCCAGAATCTTGGGGGACGAAGTCTCTCGGGCGGCGCCGAAAGCAGGCAACACTGCGGGAGAAACGGCAACTGCCGCTCCGCCGACTAAAGTGGTCTGCAGGAAGCTCCGCCGATTCAAATGCTTAGTCAATCGTACGTCTCCAGGCGTGGGCATATTGAATTCTGTGTCCTTGGTAAGACTGCATGCTGACACGGTAAGCGTCGAAACATGTTAATCCAGATGAGAGGGGAACGGCAGGCCAAAGCTATCGCGAGACGGCGTCATAACAAATAACGGACTCTAGAAGCTTCCCGAGAACTCATAGAGACCGGCGTTGCGCATAAACGGGCGCGGGCCACCGAAACCCTGACCCTCCGTGCCACTGCACCGGATCAGGCAGGTTTGTTGGCACGAAATTGCGCGCGAAAACCTTGGTCGCAACCCCAGTTGCCATACGAATCAGCGCCGCCGCCGCGCACGAATGTTGTCCTACCCCGAGGGCAAAGTGGCAAGACCCTCGCCGGGAAAGATCGAGACCATGTGGATCCGGAAACAGCGCAGGATCGTGATTCGCGACTTCCAGCATCAGGCGGACGCGCTGGCCAGACCTGATCGTCACATCCCCAATCTGCACGTCTGCCACGGCTTGCCGATGGAGAATCCGGGCCAGTCCTGCCACGCGCAGCAACTCCTCCACCGCACGAGGCAGTATTTCCGGGTTCGCTCGAATCCGCTCGAGGTCACAGGGGCGGTTGAGCAAGATCAGCCAGGCATTGGCCAGCAAACACGGGACCGTCTGGGACAGCGCCACGAACGCGGCGCCTGCCATGGGCTGGCTCGCGTTCCGCAGCAGTTGTTCCAACTCTTCTCCACCCGCCGCAGCGGGGGCTTTCAGGCCGGCGTCTTCCGGATCAGCGGTAGAGGCGGAGACCTGGGCAGCGAGCGCGGCCAGTCGCGGTCCGTCTGCCGGATCGGCTCCAGTTACCCGCACCGCCAACGCCAGCGACCATGGCCGCGCAAAGTCGGCCACCACGTCAACCGGCACCGAGACCGGCAGCGTCTCGGCCAGCCTCTGAGCCAAGGGTTCCAGCTCCGATTCCCACTGCGCCAGTTTTGTCGCGGGGAACGCAGCCAGGGTTTCCGTCCTGGTCTTTGCTTGAAGGACTCGGTCCTCCGCTGAGAGCTGGCCTTCGCCACGCGGCCCCACGGGACACAGATGCGGTTCATGGAAAGCGGCCAGTACATCCGCGTATCGACTGAAAACCCATGCCTCCAGCTCAGAGTCGAAATGAGCAGCCCGCGGTAAAGACTCAGGGCTTTCCGATGCGGGCGAATCTCGTGGAGGGGATTGCAGGGCTTCTCCGTCCATGGCATCAATCTGCCACAGCCGTGCAACTGAGATGTAACGGATTTGTCAAAGAAACTTTGAGTGACGCCCGGTTCGCCTCCCGCAAATACAGACGCTTGTCATCGGGGGCGGTGAGTGAGTTACTATGGTCGTGCACGTACTGAGCGGGAGTAGTTCAGCGGTAGAACGCCAGCTTCCCAAGCTGGATGTCGCCGGTTCGATCCCGGTCTCCCGCTCCATCTTTTCAATTGGTTCTCTTCTTCGTAATCTCGTGCGGCTGGCTGCCAGCACAGAGACGCGCTCTTGAGCGGTGGAACTGACGCGGGTTCCCAGCGATTCCCGGAATCGAGGCTGAAAACCGGGCCTTAGACTGTCCGCCGGCTGGACAGGCGTCCAAAAACGCGACAGCCCCATGAACACGCTCGAACGCCGAAGAACATACCCGGTGCCGTATGGCCCACCGTGGCAACGGCTTGCCTTACCTCCGTCGGTTACCTGTCGATACGCGGCAATTGGCGTGCCGCGTGCATCGTGATTTACGCGGTACCCGCTCTGAAACGCCCGAGCGGCAGGCGACCTCGTCGTCCATCGATCGGTAAATCTCCCTTAAGACACCAGAAAGGACCACCGAGTGGAAACTGCGGCCAAGACCGCCCCTGTGATTGTCGCATCTGAGCCTAAGCCTATTCCTACCCCGGCTGTGTTACTTGCCATGTTGAAAGTATCCGGCAAGGTCAGCGATTTAATCATGTCGCCAGGCAGTTATCCGGTGGTGGAAGTATCGGGCGAGCTGGTTCCGGTCAAAATCTCTGGAATGGCGCCGTTAACTCCCGAGGACACTCGCCGCATGGCTTACGAGTTGATCGCCGGCAACAAGCAGGCCATCGATGCATTGCAGAACCTGGGATCGTGTGACATCTCCTATCGTTTGCCGGGACATTGCCGGTTTCGCGTCAACATTTTTCAGCAACGCGGCAGCAACGCCATCGTAATGCGCGTGATCCCGCAGGCGATCCCGACTCTTGCTGAGCTGAACCTGCCGCCGCAGCTCGGCGAAATCGCCGACCTCCGGAGTGGCATCGTTCTGGTGACGGGGCCCACTGGGTCGGGGAAGTCCTCTACATTGGCGGCCGTACTCGATCGCATCAATGAGACGCATGCTTATCACATTCTCACCATCGAGGATCCCATCGAGTTCATGCATCGGCATAAGAAGTCGATCATTCACCAGCGGGAACTTCACAGCGACACCCCCAGCTTTGCGCTCGCCCTGCGAGCCGCGCTACGACAGGCTCCGAAGGTCATCCTGGTTGGCGAAATGCGGGACAAGGAAACCATCGAGATCGCACTGGAGGCGGCGGAGACCGGGCATCTGGTCCTCTCCACCCTGCACACCATTGACGCCTCGAAAACCGTCGAGCGCATTGTTGGAGTTTTTCCCCTGTCAGAACAACACACGATTCGTAACCGGTTGGCGAAGAGCTTCCGCTGCATTGCCTCGCAGCGTCTTATTCCGCGCAAGGATGGAAATGGACGCGTGGCCATCGTCGAAATTCTGAAATCCACCCTGCGTACTCGTGAGTACTTGGAAAAGGGAGAGCAGGACGGCAAGACGCTTCTCGAGGCGATGCAAGACGGCGACACCGAAGGCATGCAGCACTTCGATGGCGAAATCGAAAAATTGGTCCGCGTTGGCCTTGTGGATATCGACACCGGACTCGCCTATGCGACGAATCCAGGAAATCTGCGGCTGATTCTGGCGGATTTTGCGACCTTCACCCCCGCGGGGTAGCGCGCAATTGCGCGGTTCAATTATCGCGCCCTCCGTCTGACGAGCTAGCGCTACGGGTTGATCACCGCAAACAAACCTTTCAGGTAGCGCGAGGTTCCCGCCGCCAGGAACAACTGGTTCTTGCTGCCATTGTTTGCGCTTCCTCCACCGAACACCAATCCCCACAAACCGGGATTCGCGATGGGCTTTCCGTTGGTGTCATTCAAGCTTCCGATGAAGGCGCCCGTGACCGGATTAAAGGCATTGATCCGACCATCATCCACGTTGCCGATCAGCAGAGCATTGCTGAGGGTACCGAAATTATTCGGCGCAAGCACCAGTGCCCAGGGACTCTTCAACGGTCCGCTGGTGCCATTTGAGGTCAGCGTCTTCTGCAGTACTCCCGCCGAACCGAAAACATCGACCGCCGCCCCCGTCTTCCCGCGAAATGTGACGTAGATCTTGCCCTTAAGCGCCTGTACTCCATACACCCTCATGCCGGTAAGGCTGGAGTCGGTAAACGTCCTTACCAGGTGGAAGTTGCTGTCGTATTGCTCGATCCGATTCTTGGCGGAGTTGGCGGCGTAGAGGTAGGTCTTGCCGTTCGAGGTCAGAATCGTCAGCGCCTGATAGTTCGCGGTCGTGTTGTTGTTGACGGCGATCACCGCCGAGGTGGCGCTCACCGAGCTGTTCCAGCCGCTAATCGTGCCATCCAGGCTGTCAAATATGAAAGTCGCCGGAGCGGAAACGCCGTTTTGAGAAATCACAAACCCCGTGGTCGGATTCGCGACGATTCCAGTGGGACTGCCCGTCCCAGTCGTGCCGGAGGGAACCGTAACCACCAAAGGGACGATGGTGCCGTTCGCATCGTAAACCGTCGAAGTGCCCGAGACCTCATTTGCCACCCAGAAGGGGCCAGTTCCCAGGTAGGCCAACCCCCACGCGTTCGCCAGGTTCGGATCTTTTGTGGTCGTAACCAGGTTGGTGATCGTGTACTGAGCCAGGGCAGCGGAACTGGCCCCGATGACAAGGACTGCCGTGAGGCAGAGCAGGATGAACAAGGGCGTGACGGATTTGAGTCGATTCATGGTAAGCGCCTCCCAATCGTTCCCGCGGTTGCGGGCACGCGAAGCAGGCTAGCGCCGCCGCGCAGTATCGTTGTCACGAAATTGTCAAAGAGAAAGTGTCTTGGGCGTAGGGCATAGTCCCCTTCGAGGCTTGGACCGTACTTGCGCCACGTGCTCCACTACACCATGGATGCCTTCATCGAGGTCCGAACTGCGCTCGTTACCACCTTTTGCTTCCTCTTCGCGGGTCCCGTTCGTGGGCAGAAACCGAGCTAGTCAGCCCGGCCACGCTGCATCTGCCGTGGTTACTTTGGTTTGCGCGAAATCGCAAAATCGTGATTTCGATCACGAAGAACCGTGATGAGGGCCATTTGCCCAGCCGATAGCTTGGACGAAGATGTTCTTGGGAAGGCGGAGATGTGATCCGCGAAGGACACATCCCCTAGCACGCTGGGATTAGAGCTGTCTCGGCGGGCGAATCAGGGAGGGCTCCGATGAGCACAATCGACATCCACGAACCAGAAGTAAAGCAAGTAAGCCAGGCAGGCCGGGCCACGGCGCCCGTATTGCCACGCAAGGAACTTGTCATGGGACCCGCGTTCCCGCAGCGGGTTATGTTCGCCGACAGCCTGCTGGAATTTGGCGTGCAGCGGAAACGCAAGTTCTTTGCAACCACTACGTCGTTTATTTTGAACTGCTTGGCCCTCGGAATCCTGCTGGCGTTGCCGCTGGCCTTTACCGAGGAACTGCCTAAGGCCCAGTTGCTGACGTTTCTGTCGGCGCCCCCACCCCCGCCTCCACCCCCGCCTCCGGCGGCGGCTCCGGTGCAGAAGGTGGTCCATGTTATCCAGACGGACATGCTCAACAACGGCCAATTACGCACGCCCTCGAAAATCCCCCAGAAGATTCAGATGATTAAGGAAGAAGATGCGCCGCCGCCGATGGCTGCGACCGGAGGCGTGGTCGGAGGCGTACCCGGTGGAATTCCGGGTGGACAACTGGGAGGCGTGATCGGTGGCATCGTGAACTCCGCCAATCTCTCCGCAGTGCCGAAGTTCGTTCCGGTAACACCGCAACGAGTCCGCATCTCTCAAGGCGTGACCAAAGGACTGCTGGTTCATCGGGCGGAACCGCCTTATCCGCCCTTGGCAAGGGCCGCGCGAATCCAGGGTGAGGTTGTGCTCAGCGCGATCATCAACACCAACGGCGAAATCACGAACCTGCAGTTGATCAGCGGTCACCCGATGCTGGTGCCGGCCGCCCTCACTGCCGTCAAACAGTGGCGTTACAAGCCGTACCTTCTGAATGGGCAACCGGTCGAGGTGGAGACCACCATCACGGTGATCTTCGCCCTTACCTCTTGATGTGTGGGCAGGGCGCCCTCGGGGAGCGCCAGGAGTTATAAAATGGCTGCAGAATACACCTATCGCGTTTCGGCCTGGTGGACCTCAGGCCGCACTGGACTGGCCAAGTGCGAGTCCTCCCCCAATACGATCCACTTCTCCGAGGCTGCGGAGTTGGGCGGCCTGCAGGGCCGCTGGACCCCGGAGCAACTGCTGCTCTGCGCCCTGGCTGGCTGCTTCACCACCACCTTCCACGATGTTGCCCGCAGCGCAAAGTTCGAATACACCGACCTGGAAGTCGAAATCGAAGGCTGTGTCCGCCGCAATCGGGCTACGGGATGCAATTTCAGCGAGATTCTGATTCGTCCCAGGTTGACGGTGCCCTCCGAGGAGCAATGTGAAGCCGGACTCGCGCTCCTGCGCCGCACCAAGGCGGTATGCATGATTTCGCGCGCCATTACCATCCCGCAGACTCTCGAACCTTATGTCGAGGCTGGCAAGGTGCCGGTTGAGGGCTGGAGCAACCAGGACTCCGCTGTGAAGCTGGTGGGGTGAAGCAGGCCTCAGGGACGAAGACGAGAGGTGCCTTATGATGTTCTCCTACAGATTGGTGCGTCTGATTGAATCGCATGCCGATGCCCTCGCTGCGGGGCTCGAAGAAAAAGTACAGGCAAGTCCTCAGGTCACTCACTTCCGCGATATTTCCGCGCAGGAACTCAGAGAGCGCGTCTATGAGATTTACCGCCACTTGGGCGAGTGGCTTCTGGGCAAGAACGAACTGGATATCGAGCATCGCTACCGCGAGATCGGGGCCCGGCGCGCCTCTCAGAAAGTGCCGCTCAGCGAGGTCGTCCAGGCCATCGTGCTGACCAAGGAAAACCTTTGGGAGTTCCTTAAGAGCGAAGCCGTCATGGATCGCGCGGTGGAAATCATGGGAGAACTGGAACTGTTGCAAATGCTTGAAATGTTCTTCGACCGGGCGATCTATTATGGTGTTGTGGGGTACGAAGAACAAATTGCCCGCGCGGCTCGCGAACAGGGCGCGCTGCAGGCACGCTAGGGGAGCTGACAAAGATGTCGATGTCGTGGGAAATGGAATACAAGAAGCGGCTGAAAACAGCGGACGATGCGCTGCAGTGCGTGCAGTCGGGGATGCGCGTCTATATTCAGCCCGGCTGTGCCGAGCCGGAAACTCTGGTCGAAGCACTGATGCGGCGCGGGCCGGAAGTCTACGATGTGGAAATCGTCCACATGATGACGATGGGGTGCGCGCCTTACGTTGCCCCCGAAATGGCCGGGCACTTCCGCCACAACGCCGTTTTTATCGGCGCCAACGTGCGCGATGCCATCAACGATGGCCGGGCCGACTATACGCCGATCTACCTGAGCGAAATCGAGGGACTCTTTGAGAGCGGGGCGATGCCGATTGACGTGGCCCTGATCGAAGTCTCTCCGCCGGATTCCCACGGCTTCTGCAGTTTTGGCGTGGGTGTGGACACCACTCTCACCGCCGCGAAATGCGCAAAACATGTCGTGGCCCAAATCAACGACAACATGCCGCGCACCTACGGCGACAGCTTCATTCACGTCAACGAGATCAATGACTTTGTCGAGTCGTCGCGGCCCTTGTGCGCCCTCAAGAAACCGATCGTGACCGACCTGCAGATCGCTATCGCCCGTAATGTCTCGGGCCTGATCGAAGATGGCGCGGTCCTGCAGACCGGAATCGGTGGAATCCCGGACGCGGTGCTGCCCATGCTGATGGACCGCAAGGATCTCGGCGTCCACAGCGAACTGGTGTCGGACGGCGTGATTCCCCTGATTGAGGCTGGCGTGCTGACCGGGGCCAGGAAGAATTTCAAGCCCAGAAAGATCATTCTGGGATTTGCCTTGGGCACCAAGCACCTGTTCGAGTTCGTCGACAACAATCCCATCTTCGAGTTTCATCCCACGGCCTATACCAACGATCCGGCGTTCATCGCGCGCAACGACAAAATGGTCGCCATCAATTCCGCTCTGCAAATCGACTTGACCGGCCAGGTCTGTTCCGACTCGATCGGCAACCAGTTCTACAGCGGCATCGGCGGGCAGGTGGATTTCCTGCGCGGGGCTTCGCGCTCCAAAGGCGGCAAGCCCATCATCGCGATTTCTTCCACCGCCAAGCAGGGAACAATTTCTCGGATCGTGCCCATGCTCGATCCTGGGGCGGGAGTCGTCACTTCGCGCGGTCTTGTCCGCTACGTCGTGACCGAATACGGCGTGGCGTTTCTGCACGGCAAGTCGATTCGCGAACGGGCCAAAGCGCTCATCGAGATCGCCCATCCCCATTTTCGCAACGAGCTTTACGAATACTGTGAAAAGACCAAGTGGTTGCAGAACGCTCAAAGGGCACAGACGGCAGTATCGAGGTGAGGATTATGTCGGGCCAAGCGCGCGGCAATATCACGATCGATGTCGAGGAGTGCAAAGGATGCGGGCTGTGCGTCGAATCCTGCCCGCCCAAGTGCCTGGAGCTTGCCCCTGAACTCAGTTCCTATGGGGTCCATCCGGCGCGCTATACCGGCCATGACTGCACCGGATGCGGCATCTGCTTCTATTGCTGCCCGGAGCCTGGGGCCATCATCGTCTACCGGCTGGCCCCGCCCCCCAAGGCGGTTGCGTCGCAAGTCCAGTCCGGAGGCGAACATGCGCCAACTGTGTAAAGGAAACGTTGCGGTCATCAAGGGCGCAGTCCTGGCTGGCTGCCGCGCCTACTACGGATATCCCATCACCCCCGCCAGTGAAGTCGCCGAAGCAGCAGCTCTTTATTTTCCCGAAGTCGGCGGCACATTCGTCCAGGCCGAGAGCGAAACAGCCTCCATCAACATGGTGTATGGCGCCGCCTCTGCCGGAGTGCGGGTGATGACCGCGTCGTCCGGGCCAGGCCTCAGCCTGATGCAGGAAGGGATCTCGTACCTCGCCGGGGCCGAACTGCCCTGTGTCATCGTCGACGTAATGCGCGGCGGGCCGGGCTTGGGCAACATCGCCCCCGAACAAAGCGACTACTTTGCCATGATCAAAGGCGGAGGGCACGGGAACTATCGCAACCTGGTGGTTGCTCCTGCCTCGGTACAGGAAATGGCGGACTTGACCATCCTCGCCTTCGAGCTGGCCGACAAATACCGCAACCCCGCGATCGTGCTCACCGACGGATTCGTAGGCCAGATGATGGAACCCCTGGACCTGGAATACCGCGAGATCCTCGCTCCCGAAAAGCCCTGGGCGGTGAAGGGCACTGCCGAGACTCGCAAGAACATGATCAGCTCCATCTTCCTCGAGCCCGACGATCTGGAAGAGCACCAGCGCCTCATGGAAGCGAAGTACATCCGGGCCCAACAGGCCGAGACGCGCTGGGAAGAGTACCTCACCGACGATGCCGACTTGCTCGTCGTCGGCTACGGCATCGTATCGCGCGTGCTGCGCTCGGCAGTGGATGAAGCTCGAAAACAGGGAATCAAGGTCGGACTATTCCGGCCGATCAGCCTGTGGCCCTTCCCGTCGAAAGCACTTTTGGCTACGGCGTTGCGGTCGGAAAAAGTTCTGGTCGTGGAACTGAGCAATGGCCAGATGGTGGAAGATGTCCGCCTCGCGCTCGAGGGCAAACGGCCCGTCGAGTTCTACGGGCGCGTGGGCGGCAATGTGCCGGCGGTCGAAGAACTGTTGGCCAAGATCGAAGAGCAAATGCCGGCTGCGGTATGAGGACATGTAGCCGCGGACGCATTCGTCCGCGGGGCAAACATGATTCTCGGCGGGCGGACGAATGCGTCCGCCGCTACGTGGGAGCAGCAAGCGGGATCCGGCACCGGAGCCACCTATGTCAGAGAACAACGTAATCCAGATTACCGAGACCCTGGACAAGCCGAAAGCGACGACGGACGGCTACGAAATCGTTCACTCCAAATCGCAACTGTTCTACCCCGAGTACGAACGAAAAGGCGAGCTCAAGCACCAGACGCATTACTGCCCCGGATGCGGTCACGGCGTCGCTCATAAATTGATCGCCGAGGCCCTCGAAGATCTCGGAGTGCAGGATCAGACGATCCTGGTCAGCCCTGTCGGTTGCTCGGTATTCGCCTACTACTATTTCGATGTGGGCAACGTGCAGGTCGCACACGGCCGCGCTCCGGCGGCGGCCACCGCCCTGAAGCGCGCGTGTCCCGACAAGATCGTGCTGGCGTATCAGGGAGACGGCGACCTGGCCGCGATCGGTACGGCCGAAATCGTGCACGCTGCCAATCGCGGCGAGAAGATCAGCGTCTTCTTCGTCAACAATGCCATCTACGGCATGACCGGCGGGCAAATGGCACCCACCACGCTGGTTGGCCAAAAGAGTACGACCTCTCCCTGGGGACGCCGCCCCGTGAACGAGGGTTTCCCGCTGCACATGGCCGAGATGCTCGCAACCCTCGAAGCCCCCGTCTATATCGAGCGCGTCGCACTCTCTGACAACAAGAACATCATGAAGGCGCGGCGGGCTGTGCGGAAGGCACTGGAGTTGCAGCGCGATGGCGCCGGCTTCACCTTTGTCGAGATTCTTTCCCCCTGCCCCACCATCTGGGGCAAGGATCCGGTCGAAGCGCGGAAGTGGATCGCCGAAAAAATGATCCCGAACTTCCCGCTGAACGTGTTTCGCGATCGCAAGGTGGAAGTTCCCAACAACAACATCCCGCCGCACAAAACCGTCGCGGAGTTGATCGAGGGCGAGAAGAGAGCAGTGGGAGATGCAGAGCTGCCCCTGCGCCATCACCATTTCCGCGAGCTCGGCATCAAGATCGCGGGCTTCGGCGGACAGGGCGTCCTGCTCCTGGGTCAGCTCCTAGCCGAGATGGGCATGCGGGAAGGCCTGGAAGTCAGCTGGCTGCCTTCGTATGGTCCCGAGATGCGTTCCGGCAGCGCCCACTGCCATGTTTGCCTGTCGAAAGACCGCATTGGGTCGCCGCTCGTGTCGCGCCCGCAGGTTCTGGTTGCGTTCAACGAGATTTCGCTGCGCAAGTTCGCCGCCGAGGTCGCGCCCGGCGGCACGATCATCTATGGACGCGAGGCGCTGCCCGACGATCTCAGCATTCCGCAAGCACAAGTCGTTTGCATCCCGGCGTCCGAGATCGCCGACAAGCTGGGCTCCGCCAAGGTGGCCAACGTAGTTATGATGGGTGCCCTGCTCGAGGAGACCGAATGCCTGTCTCCCGCGACCGCTATGCAGGTGCTGGAAAAGAAGGTCAAGAATCCAGTCATGCTCGAGCTCGACCGCAAAGCCCTGGCTGCCGGCCGGATCTACATCGACCACACCGTGGCCATCGGTGCAGTGACGCAGGCCGACGGTTTCGCGCAGTAGCGCTACGTACGAGCAGCCGCGCCGCAGCTGTTTCAAGCGGAGTCCTCCGCCGCCCCTATCTTCCTGAAAATAAGCGACAATCATTCGTCTTGTGATTGAGATCACAGAAACCGGTGATACAAGGCATATCGAAAACGGGCCAACGGGATGATCCTTAGAACGGGTGCAGGAGGTGTTCCATGGCACTCGTCGAAGCCAAAATCGAAGTCTCAGTCGAACCGAAGAAGAACCCACAGCGAGAACAGACGACGCCTGCATTGGCGTTGAAAAACGTCCTGTTCGCCACCGACTTTTCCGCCACATCCGATGCGGCCCTGCCCTACGCCACGGCCATCTGCCGGCGCTTCGGAAGCACGCTGCACGCCGCGCACGTCTTGTCTGACGCCAGCCTTCTGATGATGACCGGCGGAGTCGACTACGTCAGCATGAGCACCATCTACGAAGACGCGAACACCGAAGCCAGGGAAAAACTGGACCTGATCTGCGGACGCTGTGAAGGGATTCCCCACCGCAACTACGTTCGTCACGGCCAGGTGTGGAAGAACCTCGCCGGCATCATCGAAGAAAACGACATTGACCTCATTGTGGTCGGCACTCACGGCCGCACCGGCTTGGGCAAACTGTTGCTCGGTTCAGTGGCAGAAGACATTCTGCGCCATGCACGGTGCCCGGTCCTGACGGTTGGCCCGAAAGTTTCGGGCCGCAACAAGTTGCCCGCATTCCAGGACAAAGGACGAGATCTGGCTCCGGTCGAACTCGATCTGCGGCAGATCGTGTTCGCCACCAACTTCGCGCAAAGCTCGCCTCTCATCGCACAGACCGCTGTGTCGCTCGCCGAGGAGTTTCGCGCGCGGCTTACCCTCGTCCATGTTATCGAGGACTATACTCAACTCGGTAGCCGCCCCGGTCCCATCGAAAACGGTGTTCGCCGCTTGCAAGATCTGATTCCAGAGAATGCAGCTTTGCAGTACACGCCGGAAACAGTACTGGAATTTGGCTCCGTGCCGGAGCGCGTCCTCAAGGTCGCGGCCGACCGCGAATCGGACCTGATCGTGCTCGGCGCGCGTGCCGCGGCAGAGGTAGGCACCACGCACCTTCCGTGGTCCACCGCGCACCATGTGATTGCGAACGCGCATTGCCCGGTGCTGACTATTCGTGGGTGAGCCCGGAAGCACTGGACCCAGACCAAGTTGAGCTACGGCACTGCAGCTGTGCTCTCCCGGGTGGAATCCCCACTCAGAGAGGTCTTAGAATCGGGACTGCGGCGGTCGCCGCGCGCCATGATGGTTGCGGCACAACCCGCTCTTCAGCGGCTCCGGATCACCCTCCGCGGAGCCGTGCAGGGAGTCGGCTTCCGTCCTTTCGTCTACCGCATTGCCACCGAGTTGTCGCTCACTGGCTGGGTGCTGAATTCTTCGGCAGGCCTTGTCGTGGAAGTCGAGGGCCCGAGCGAGGCGTTGGGCCGCTTTGAACAAAGGCTGGAGCGCGAGCGGCCCAAAGCGGCAGTGATAACGGAACGCGAATCTTCCTGGCTGGCGGTCGAAGGATTCACGCGGTTCGAGATTCTTGCCAGCGATAGCGACTCCGGCAAATCCGTCAACGTTCTTCCCGATCTCGCCACCTGCACCGATTGCCGCGAAGAACTCTTCGATCCCGAGAATCGCCGCTTCGAGTATCCCTTCACCAACTGCACCAATTGCGGACCGCGCTACACCATCGTGACCGACATCCCTTACGATCGCCCTAATACAACGATGCGCGAGTTCGTGCTGTGTCCGGACTGTCGCGAAGAATACGAGAACCCGTCAGATCGCCGCTTCCACGCTCAGCCCAACGCCTGCCCGGTGTGCGGCCCGCAACTTGACGGCACCATCGAAGATGCGGTCGAAGCTCTCGTTCAAGGCGAAATTGTTGCCCTCAAAGGCGTCGGAGGATTCCAGCTTCTCGTCGATGCCCGCAATCCTGACGCGGTGAGGCGCCTGCGCGAACGCAAACATCGCGAAGAAAAGCCTTTCGCGCTCATGATGCCGTCGCTCGAAGTGGCGCGAAAGTACTGCGAAATTTCGCCCGCGGAAGTGCAACTCCTCGAATCCCAAGCCGCGCCCATCGTCCTGCTGCAGCCTAAGCCCGGCACCGACATTGCCCCGAACGTCGCTCATTGCTCGCCTTATTTGGGCGTCATGCTGCCGTATTCACCGCTACATCATCTCCTCATGCAGGAGTGCCGGTTCCCTCTGATCGCCACCAGCGGAAACCGCAGCGACGAACCCATCGCCATCGCGAACGAAGAGGCTGCCATCCGGCTGAAAGACATCGCCGATCATTTCCTGATGCACAACCGCCCCATTGTGCGAGCCTGCGACGACTCCGTGGTTCGCCTCACTCGCGGACGCGCCGGAATCCTGCGCCGCGCCCGGGGCTATGCACCATTGGGGATTCATGTCCGGCAGAGCCTGCCCCCAGTGCTCGCAGTCGGCGGCCATCTTAAGAACACAGTCGCCATCGGCGTAGGTCAGGACGTCTTCCTCAGCCAGCACATCGGAGATCTCGAAACGCTGGAAGCCCGAGGTGCTTTTGAGAAAGCGATTGAGGACCTCTGTCGCCTCTACAGTTTCAAGCCGGAATTAGTCGCCTGCGACCTTCATCCTGACTATGCCTCGACTCAGTGGGCCGAGAAATCCGGGCTGCCGGTGATCCGGGTCCAGCACCATCAGGCGCATGTCGCGGCCTGTGCTGCTGAGAACGACGTGCAGGGTGCCTACCTTGGCATTTCCTGGGACGGTACCGGATACGGCCTCGACGGCGCCATCTGGGGTGGCGAGTTCTTCCGTGTGGAGAATCAGCGCGCGGAAGCGAAGCAGTTCGAGCGCATCGCCCATCTGCGTCCCTTCGGCTTGCCCGGTGGCGATGCAGCAGTCCGCGAAGGTTGGCGCTCGGCGGAGAGTTTATTGTTCGAGGTTTTTGGGGAAGCAGAATGTGGGGACAGCCGCCCCCGGCTGTCCGGCGAGCGAAGCTCGCTCGCAGGGCAACTGCAACTGAGCATGAGCAAGGTACGCCACATGCTCGAACGCAAGATCAACGTCGTTCCCACCACCAGCGTCGGCCGTCTGTTTGACGCCGTAGCCAGTCTCACCGGCTTAGCGCAACAGAACCGTTTTGAAGGCCAGGCCGCCATGCTCCTCGAAAATGAAATTGGCCGCTTGCAGACGGAAGAGGCGTATCCTTTACCCGGTGGAGACTGGGGCCCCTTGATCCTGGCTGTGATGGCGGACAAGCGTGCGGAAGTTTCCGCGTCCCTCATTGCAGCGCGGTTCCACAACGCGTTGGTCGAGTGGATCCTGGAAGTCGCGGCCCACTCTGGTCTGAAGCAGATCGTGCTCAGCGGCGGGGTTTTTCAGAATCGCTATCTGACGGAGCGTGCGGCCGCCGCCCTTGAATCCCGCGGCTTCCAGGTTCATACGCATCGGCAGGTTCCGCCCAACGACGGCGGCATTGCACTGGGCCAAGCGGTGATGAGTCAACCGTAGCAGCTATCGCCTATCCTGCCAGATCGGGATGGCAAGATTAGGGAAAGAGCACAACTTCGAGGGCTGGTGGAAAAACCGTAAACGCGTGCGCAACCGTGGAAGAGCGGCGCTTCTAGCGCCGCGTTAGGCGAGCAGAATCGATCCGGCTTCAGCCCCCGTGGTCGTACTCGATGTCGGCGGGCAATTGTTTCTGCAGTCTCTTTAAGTCGTGTCGTAGGAGTTGGATTTAGGCCGCGGCTTTAGCTACTAAGGTTGCTGGGGAGATCAAATCATGTGCCTCGCTGTTCCAGGCCGGGTAGTTGAAATCATGGACGACGGCGACATCGCCTTCCGCCGTGCCAAGGTCGACTTCGGCGGCATCCGCAAAGAGATCAACCTCGCCTACACACCCGAGGCGGAAATCGGAAAATACGTTCTGGTTCACGTCGGATTCGCCATCAGTGTGATTGACGAGGAGGAAGCGCAGCGCGTCTTCAAATATCTCGAGGAACTCGGTGCCGTGGAGGAGGAACTCGGTGAAATTCCTCAGTGAATATCGCGACCAGAAAGCCTCCACGCAACTAGCGCAGGCCATCTGGAAGAAAGTCACGCGTCCCTGGACGATCATGGAGATCTGCGGCGGGCAGACCCACACCATCGTCAAGACCGGACTCGAGGACTTGCTGCCTCGCGAAATCAGCCTCGTACACGGCCCCGGCTGCCCCGTCTGCGTGACGCCGATCGAGTTGATCGACAAAGCCGTCGCTATCGCGCACCGCCCCGAAGTGATCTTCTGTTCCTTCGGAGACATGCTGCGCGTACCCGGCTCCTCGAAGAGCTTGTTTGACGCCAAGGCCGAAGGCGCCGATGTTCGCATCGTCTACTCGCCGCTCGATGCCCTGAAACTTGCCAGGACGAATCCCGATCGCCAGGTCGTATTCTTTGCCGTCGGCTTCGAAACCACCGCGCCCGCCAACGCGATGGCGGCGTGGCAGGCCGATCACGACCACATCGAGAACTTTTCGCTTCTCGTCTCTCATGTGCTGGTTCCTCCCGCCATGGAAGCGCTGCTCTCCTCGCAGAACTGCGTTGTCCAGGGATTCCTCGCCGCGGGCCACGTTTGCACCATCATGGGTTACGAGGAATATCTACCGATTGCGGCGCGTTACAAAGTTCCAATCGTTGTCACCGGGTTCGAGCCGCTCGACCTTCTGGAAGGCATTCTCATGACCGTGAGCCAACTGGAAGAAGGCCGCCACGAAGTGGAGAATCAGTACTCCCGCGCTACTCGCCGGGAAGGGAACCGCCCCGCGCAGGCACGCATCGCCGAAGTGTTCGAGGTGACGAACCGCCAGTGGCGCGGCTTGGGCGAGATTCCCGCGAGCGGCTTTCAGTTGCGTGGGCGATTTCAGAAGTATGATGCCGACCGCCGTTACCCTTCGTCAGCCGAACCGGCACACGAATCGCCGGACTGCATCAGCGGGCTGATTCTACAAGGCATCAAGAAGCCTCACGAGTGCCCGGTATTTGCAGTGAAGTGCACACCGGAAAATCCGCTCGGCGCGCCTATGGTTTCGTCGGAGGGTGCGTGCGCAGCTTATTACCACTATGGCAGACGAGAAACCCATCAGAGAATTCAATCTGAGCTGTCCGGCGCCTAGAGTTGCGGACGATCGCATCGTCCTGGCTCACGGCGGCGGCGGACGACTGACTCACCAACTCATCGAAAAGATTTTTCTGCCTGCCTTCGGCAATCCCACGCTCGATCAGCGCCACGACGGCGCGGTTCTTCCGGTCAACGGTTCGCGCGTTGCCTTTACGACCGACTCGTTCGTCGTGCGCCCACTGATTTTCCCCGGCGGCAATATCGGCGACCTCGCCGTCTACGGCACGGTCAACGATCTCGCCATGTGCGGCGCGCGCCCGCTCTACCTGAGCGCGGGATTCATCCTCGAAGAGGGCCTCGAGATGGAAACGCTGCGCACCGTGGTTGAATCCATGCGAGAGGCAGCCGCGAAAGCCAACGTTCAACTGGTGACCGGCGACACGAAAGTCGTCGACAAAGGAAAGGGAGACGGGATATTCGTCAACACGTCAGGCATCGGCCTGATCGAATCGAACGTCAAAGGGACGATCGGCCCCGCCTCGGTTCAGGTTGGTGACGCGGTGATCATTAGCGGCGATCTCGGCCGCCACGGCATCGCGATTCTCTCCGTCCGCGAAGGCCTCGAATTCGAATCGCCCATCCTGAGCGACACAGCCAGCGTCTGGCCCGCAGTCGAAGCCCTGCTGAATGCCGGCATAGAAATCCATTGCCTGCGCGACCTGACCCGCGGCGGCCTAGCCACCACGCTGAACGAAATCGCCTCCGACCGTAGCGTCTGCATCAGGCTGGAAGAAACTCTGATCCCTGTGCAGGAGACAGTTCAAAGCGCCTGCGAGATTCTCGGCCTCGATCCACTGTATGTGGCGAATGAAGGACGCTTCGCGGTATTCGTGCCGGAAACGCAAGCGGACGCAACCCTCGACGTTCTAAAGAAAGTTGAAGTCTCGCAAGGCGCAGTGCGAGTTGGCAAGGTGGAAGAGACGCCGGCCCGCACCGTAGTCCTGCAAAGTCGCATCGGCGGCAACCGCGTAGTGGACATGCTGAGCGGTGAACAACTTCCAAGAATCTGCTGAGAACTTGCCCGATGAAAAACGCCTTGTCATCCTGAGGAGCGCTTTTTGCGACGAAGGACCTATGTACTTTGTCGGCGCAGGCAGACTGCATAAGGCACTTGCTTGCAGCATCGCCACTCCCGGCGAGTGCATAGGTCCTTCGCCGCCAAAAGCCGCGGCTCAGGATGACAATGCGTATTGGAATTCCAGAGGCTCACCCTTCCCACGGATTCACCAGCCTCACTCCACATCCTTCGAACACATACGGATTCCGCGTGGCCAGCGTCGCTCCATGCACTCGCGAGATTGCCGCGATCTGCGCATCGCCTTGCGACATTGGCTTCCCTTGCCGGCGGCGCGATGACGCAATCTGCGAGTACGCGCGAGCGGCCCTGTCCTCGAAGGTCAGAACGTGATCCGCGAATGCGGCCTCGAACATCTTTTCGGCACCCGCCCGAACTACGTCGCGACGCCTGGCTGCGGAGATGAGCTCGACGCCGTAAAGAATCTCCGCCATCGTGACGGCCGTGACGTGCAGGTCCTCCGCCGCCTGGCTGCTGAACCAGTGCAGAACCCGCGCCTCCGGTGCCGGGCGCATCAGTTCGGAAACCACATTGGTATCGAGAATGATCATCGGCTGAATTCTGCGCTGAGGGAACAGGTGTCATTCTAGATTGCAGATTTTAGATTGCAGATTGAAAGGCACATCAGCAACGAAGTTTTCAATCTACAATCTACAATCTGAAATCTGCAATCACGCACTACTCCCTCTCCGCAAGCCAATCCGGATCGCGTATGGGGTCTCGGGGAAGACGTTCCATCTCCACTCCTCCGATCGGACCAAAGATGGCGCGCACACGGTCGGCAAGATTGGCATGTTTCTTCGCGGCCTGGGTCAGCGCGCTCTTCAGGATCTCGCGCGCTTCCTGCTCCATCGAGCGCCCGTTCATAGCAGCGCGGACTTTCAGCTTGCGCTTCGTGGTCTCGTCCAGGTTGCGAATGGTGATGCTCGCCATGCTATCAATGATAGCATTGCAATCAATGATTGCACTACACAGTCGGAAATTCATAGGATGCCCCGTGGGGTGCCCGGGAAAGCAACCCCACGGGACGCGTCTGATCTCCGTAGTTGACTGATTCTGCGATAGTTAGCTCGTAGTGACTCCAATCACCCCTGCCCGTGAGAATTATCACTGCTTCTTTCCTGTGGGGGCCGACAATGAACAACGGCATTATGTCTACGTTGTACCTACGGAGGTAGGACTATGGCTGTGATGACATCCCCGGGAGTTAAGGTTCCAGGGGACTACATTGAATCCGTGATGATCAGTGTGAAAGCGAAGAACCCCGCCGAGCCTGAGTTCCATCAGGCGGTAGCCGAAGTGTTCGACTCTCTCCGGTTGGTCCTCGCGAAACATCCCGAATATCAGTCCGCGCGTTTGCTCGAAAGAATTGTCGAGCCTGAGCGCGTCCTCATGTTCCGCGTGCCGTGGTTCGATGATCAGGGCAACATTCAGGTCAACCGTGGTTTCCGCATTGAGATGAACAGCGCCATCGGCCCCTACAAGGGCGGACTCCGCTTCCATCCGAGCGTCAATCTCGGCATCCTGAAGTTCCTGGCCTTTGAACAGGTTTTCAAGAACTCGCTCACCACGCTGCCCATGGGCGGCGGCAAGGGCGGTTCGGATTTCGATCCCAAGGGCAAGAGTGACAACGAAGTCATGCGCTTCTGCCAAAGCTTCATGACCGAACTGCAGCGCCACATCGGCCCCGACACCGACGTCCCGGCCGGCGACATCGGCGTGGGCGGACGTGAGATCGGTTTCCTGTTTGGCCAGTACAAGCGGCTGCGCAATGAATTCACCGGCGTCCTGACTGGCAAAGGCCTGGGCTGGGGCGGTTCGCTGATTCGTCCCGAAGCCACCGGCTACGGCTGCGTGTACTTCGCCGCCGAAATGCTGAAGAGCAAGAAAGACTCGTTCGACGGCAAGCTCTGCCTCGTCTCCGGCAGCGGCAACGTCTCGCAATACACCGTCGAGAAATTGCTCGATCTCGGCGCGAAGCCCGTTACCGTGTCCGATTCTAACGGCGTGATTTACGATCCGGACGGAATCGACCGCGAGAAGCTGGCCTTCATCATTGAACTGAAGAACGTGAAGCGTGGACGCATCCGTGACTATGCCGATCACTACAAGAAAGCGATCTTCATGCCCACGGACATCAAACTGGAGCACAACCCGCTCTGGAACATCAAAGCGGACTGCGCCTTCCCCAGCGCCACACAAAATGAAATCACCGCAAGAGACGCGGCGAATCTCGTCAAGAACGGCATCAAGCTGGTCGCCGAGGGTGCGAACATGCCCAGCACGTTCGACGCCACCAAGATGTTCCTCGATGCCAAGATCCTGTACGGACCGGCCAAAGCCGCGAACGCTGGCGGCGTAGCCACCTCCGGCCTCGAAATGTCCCAGAACAGCGCACGGCTGACCTGGACTCGCGAGGAAGTGGACGACCGGCTGCACAAGATCATGATCGCCATTCACCAGAACTGCTTCGAAACGGCCGAGAAATACGGCACGCCCGGCAACCTGGTCAACGGCGCCAACATCGGCGGCTTCCTGAAAGTAGCCAACGCCATGCTGGATCAGGGCCTGGTGTAGTTCGCTGGAACTAGAGTGAAACATGTAGGGACAGCCGCCGTCGGCTGTCCGGCCGGGCAAAGCCCGGCAGCTGCATGCAGCATCGATGAACTGGAAGTAGTAACGATGAAGCGGGTCCCCACCCTTGTCCCTGCGATGTTTGCAGAGACAGGGTGGGGATTTTGACTTTCGAAGAACATCCCCCGAGGAGATCAAAATCCCCACCCTGTCGCACAGAACGCGACAAGGATGGGGCACCCGGCGCTATGATGACTGAGCTGACAATGACCCTCCGCCCCATCGCCGCCCCCATCCTCGACGCCGAAGAGCGCTTTGAAGGCTTCGAAAACCTGATGCCCTTCAAGGTGCACAACATCCTTCTGGTTTCCAGCCTCTACGATTCCTTTATCCTGCGCGAAGACGGACGCCTTAACGAACTCCTCATCGACGAATCCCTCGAACTCAACCTGCAGCAGATCCCCGGAATCACCCACGTCTCCAGTTGCGCCGAAGCGCTCGATCTGGCGAGTTCGAATCCGCAGTTCAATCTGATTGTGACCAACCTCGCCGTCGGCGATATGGACGCCGCGCAGCTCGCCCACGAAGTCCGCCGTGCCGGACTCGACGTTCCCGTGGTCGTGCTCGGTTACGACTATCGCGAGATCAAGAATTTCGTCGCGCGCAATCCCGTCACCGACATTGACCGCGTCTTCCTCTGGCAGGGCAACGCCCGCATCCTGATCGCGATCGTCAAATACATCGAAGACAAGCGCAATGTGCTGCACGACACCCGCGCCATGGGCGTGCCCGTGTTGCTCGTCGTCGAAGACAACATCCGCTACTACTCGTCTTTTCTGCCGGTCATCTAC
>JADGNQ010000224.1 GCA_017883385.1 Candidatus Sulfotelmatobacter sp. | reverse complement strand
TCGACTGGACAGCCGGGCGCGGCTGTCCCCACATGAACTCTTCTCACATGATCTTGGGCTGCGGACATCGAGTTGTGATTCGGACAGCTCACTTCTTGGGTCCCTTCTTCTTTTCCTGCTGAGGTTGCGGGGCTACGGGCTGTGCGGTGGTTTCTTGCGCGCGCACGGGGAGTCCGCGCTGCGCAACGAGGTCCATCGCTCGGTCAATCGGGATGCGAACGGTTCCAGCTTTCTGGTCGATGTAGTCGTAAGTGCTCAGCGTCTGTTCTTCCTTGAGGCGAATTCCGTTCAACTGGCCGCGCTCGTCTTCTTCCAGCTTGGGATTCGGAAAGGCGCCCTGCGGATAGTCCTTCGGGATGCGGCGCGTGTCCGCGGGAGCATTCGTCACCAACGGATTCACCGGAGCCTGCTGCGCCTCAGAGCGCTTTTCCAAGTACGAATACAAACCGGCCACGACGAAGTAAACGAGCAATCCGGCGACCGCCAGGCCCAGAAGGAAATAGAGGACTCCGGCGGCGCCGATGTCGCGGCGCTCGTAGCCGCCGTTGCCTTTCGAATTCTCGGGATGGGGTTGGTTGCTCATGCGTTTTCCGGATGGTGATGAGCCGGCTCCAGAACTTCTCCGGCAGACGGATCGTATGCCGGCAGCAGCGGCAGCGCGCCCAGATTGCGGAAGAAGTACGCCAGCCAGAAACCGCCGATGGCGATGGGGACGACTACGTCCGCTAAGGTGAACTTCAGTGTCTGCGAGAAATTCGGCTCGATGATCCAGAACAAGTCCAGATAGCGCATCAGCAGGAGCCACACCGCGAGCCATACCAGCTTGCGAATGTTGCGCTTGAACGAGCGTGACAGCAGAATCCCGAAGGGAACCGCAAAGTGGAAGATCACGATGATCAGGCCGATGTATCCCCAGCCGCCGTTCAAACGCCGCATGTAATACGTGATCTCGGCGGGCAGGTTGCCGGCCCAGATGATGAGCCACTGCGAGAAATTGAAATAGGCCCACACCATGGTGAAGGCCAGCATCCACTTGCCGTGGTCGTGGACGAAGTCGGGCTTCAGCATCTCCGACATGGGCTTGTAGTTGAAGAGAATGCGCTCGACTACCACTGCGAAACACATGGCCGACAGGACTTCGCCAATGAGAATGACCAGGCCGAAGATGGTCGAGATCCAGCTGGGATCGAGCGACATGACCCAGTCGATTGCGGCGAAGGAAATCGTGAATCCGTAGAGGATGAGGCCCGGGCCCGCGACCACCTTGAAGCGGTCCGTGTTGTCGGGGGCGCCGGCGTGGTCGGTTTGCTTCGACCACGTTGACAACAGGAATGACAGCAGATTCCAGATGGCGAAATAGAACACGGCGCGAAGGATGAATCCGTTCGTAGTGAGGTACGTTTTGGTGATGTCTTCGAGATGCTCGCGCAGGTGCTTGTCTTTGATGTTTTGGAGCGGCTGCGCCCAAATATAGATCCGGTGCTGCCAAACTGCGACGATCATCGGGATAAACAAAGCCGCCAGCAACGGTACGGTGCGCATGGCGGCGCCGAGAATCCTGCGGATGACCATGCCCCAGCCACCGCCGGTCAGGTGTCGGATCATGAGGATCGCCATCGAACCCAGGGCCACACCCAGCCAGCACATGAAGCCGAGCAGGTAAGCGCGGTAGAACTCGTCGGGCCGCATGAACGCGAGGACGACCGCGACAACGCTGAAGACGACGCCGACGATTAACGACCGCTGCGCGATGGTCTTCACCATCGGCGGGGCCGTCAGATCGAGTTGTTTCACGGGCGCCGCGCTCATTTCTCTTCCTCTGCTTTCGAAGTGGTCTCGGGCACAACCACCGGCAGGCTTGCGCCGGACCCCGGTTCGCGGAACTTCGGAGGCTCGGACGGAATCTTCTGTCCTGCGGGGACTTCGGCCATGGTCGCGTTCTGGCTCAATTGCAGCGCGCGGACGTAGGCCACGATATTCCAGCGGTCGCGCGGCGGAATCTGCGAGGTATAGTCGGGCATGATGCCGAAGCCTTCGGTGATGACACCGTAGAAATATCCCACCGGCGCTTTCTGCAGCCGAACGATGTGGAATGACGGCGGCTTGCGCGCGAAGCCGCGCGAGGGAACGAAACCGTTGCCGTCGCCCACTCGCGAGTGGCAGGGCGCGCAGAAAATATTGAAACGCTCACGGCCGCGTTCCAGAACTTCTTTAGTCACAGGGAAAGGCATTACGTCGCCGGGATTGTTGCCGATCTTGCCGGTATAGAAGTAGGTGTCCTCGTGCAACTGGCCGCGGGCGACCGTGCCTTCGACCGGCGGACGCGCCGAACGCTGGTCGGTGTAGAAATCGCTGCGGGAAAGAGGATTCTGGCGCGGCTGGACGTGCATGTCGATGCGGCATGCGGAAGTTAGAGTGATCGTGGTGATCGCGGCTAAGACCTTGAACCACAAAGGACACGAAGGTCCACGAAGGAAATCCACAGATGCAGGCGTTCGTGGGGTCCCACCCTTGCGCACAGAACGCGCAAGAGCCTGCCCTGAGACGATAGTCGAAGGGATGGGGCACCCGACGCCCGCCGACGGATTGTCGAGCTTCGCTCGACCGGACAGCCGGGGGCGGCTGTCCCCACATGAGCATTTTCGCAGGCGCAGCATGTTAGCTGGGCACCTCCGAAACCGAGCGCGGGGCAAGGCCTTCGAGGAATTGACGCGTTGCTGCTGGGTCGTACTTTTTGTCGGACGAGAACACTATTAAGAAGAAGCGATCTTTCGAGGCCAGTGCAAAACGCGGCACGTTGAATACCGGGTGATACGGCATGGGCAGGCCGTTCAGAGCCAGCATGCCAAACACGGCCGAGATTCCGGCGAAGAGAATCGTCATCTCGAACGTGATAATGATGAACGCGGGCCACGAGTGATACGGCTTGCCGCCGATGTTGAGCGGGTAGTCAACCGCCGACATCCAATACTGCATCAGGTATCCGGTCAGGCCGCCGATGATGCCGCCGATGAGCACGACGAGCGGAACTTCGTCGTGGTGGAAACCGATTTCTTCCGCCAGGCCTTCGATGGGAAACGGGCTGTAGGCGTCGATCTTCTGGTAGCCGGCCTGGTGCGTCGCGTGGGCCGCATCGATCAGGGCCTGCGCGGAGTCGAACTCCGCCATGATGCCGTAGATGGGATCGCGCTTCATGCTATGAACCTCGACACCGCGAACCTCGCCATCAAGCTCGACACTGCGAACCTCGACACCGCAGTCGCCATCATTCCTTCACCTCGGCTTCGGGGAGAAGGGTACGCATTTCAAAGATCGAAATCGCGGGCAGCACGCGCAGGAACAGGAACATGGCCGCCAGGAACATTCCAATCGTGCCGATGTACGTCATCCAGTCCCAACGCGTGGGGTAGTACATGCCCCAGGAGGAAGTCAGGTAGTCGCGATGCAGGCTCATGACAATGATGACGAAGCGCTCGAGCCACATGCCCACCAGAATCACGCCGGAGACCAGGAACAGCGCGACCGGGCTGGTGCGCAGCCTGCGAATCCAGAGCACCTGCGGGATGAAAATATTGCAGATCAGCAGCGCCCAATAGATTGCCGCATATGGTCCGTGCAGCCGGTTCCAGACGGTGAAGGCATCGTAGCGGTCGCCGCTATACCAGCTCATGAAGGCTTCGATCAGGTAGCCATAGCCGACAATCAGCCCGGTCGCCAGCATGACTTTGGCCGAGTTCTGCAGGTGGCGCTCGGTAATGAAATCTTCGAGGCCATAAATCTTACGGATGGGGATGGCCAGCATCAGGACCATGGCGAAGCCGGAGTAGATGGCGCCCGCAACGAAGTAGGGCGGGAAGATGGTGGTGTGCCATCCCGGGACGATGCCGACGGCGAAGTCGAAGCTCACGACGGTGTGGACGGAGAGCACCAGCGGCGTGGCCAGCCCCGCGAGGAGCAGGTAGGCGGTTTCGTAGCGATGCCAGTGGCGGGCCGATCCGCGCCAGCCCAGCGAGAGCATGCCGTAGATGATTTTCAGCCCTTTATTGTCGGTGCGGTCGCGCAGCGTGGCCAGGTCGGGGATGAGTCCGATGAACCAGAACAGCGCGGAAATCGTGGCGTAGGTGGAGACGGCAAAGACGTCCCACATGAGCGGGCTGCGGAATTGCGGCCACACGCCCATGGTGTTGGGGATCGGGAACAGCCAGTAGGCAAGCCAGGGACGGCCGACGTGAATTGCCGGGAAGATACCGGCGCAGGCGACGGCGAATAGCGTCATCGCCTCGGCAAAGCGGTTGATGGAATTGCGCCACGACTGGCGCAACAACAACAGGATGGCCGAAATCAGCGTGCCGGCGTGGCCGATGCCGATCCACCAGACGAAGTTGACGATCTCGAAGCCCCAGCCGATGGGCACGGTGTTGCCCCAGATACCGATGCCGCGCAGGAACAGGTAGCCGATGGCGAACAGCAGCATCATGGTTAGCATGAAGGCGAGGCCGAAGCCGATGAACCATCCGTTCGTGGCCGGACGCGTCAGCACGATCGCGCTGATCTTCTCGGTGACCGTGCCGAAGGTGTGGCCCGGTTCGATTACGGGAGCGCGGTCGAGTTCGGTGCTCGTTTTGTATTGCTCGGTCATGCGTTCGTAAGCTCTTAGCTCTTAGCTCTTAGCTCTTAGCTATTAGCTATTAACTCTTAGCCCTTAGCTTCCAACTCTGGGTTCGGGTTGCGTACTTCTGCCAGGTACGTGGTTCTGGGACGCGTGTTCAGTTCGCCCAGGAGGCTGTAGTTTCTTGACTGCGCCTTCAGCTTCGAAACTTTGCTGTTTGGATCATTGATATTGCCGAAGATGATGGCTCCGGCCGGACACGACTGCTGGCAGGCCGTCTGGAGTTCGGTGTCGTTGATCTTTCGATCTTCACGCTCGGCGTCGATGCGGCGCTCGTTGATGCGCTGCACGCAGTAGGTGCACTTTTCCATGACGCCGCGGCTGCGCACGCTGACGTCGGGATTGCGCATCATCTTGTACTGCGGCGTGTCCCAGTCCTGGAACAGCAGGAAGTTGAAGCGGCGGACTTTATAAGGACAGTTGTTCGAGCAGTAGCGCGTGCCCACACAGCGGTTGTAGACCATATCGTTCAGGCCTTCGGCGGTGTGGTTCGTGGCACCGACCGGGCAGACGACTTCGCACGGGGCGTTCTCGCACTGCATGCAGGGCACGGGCTGGAAAAATGCTTTGGGATTGTCGCGGTCACCCTGGTAGTAAGCGTCAACGCGGATCCAGTGCATGTGGCGGCCGATGACCACCTGCTCTTTGCCGACGACAGCGATGTTGTTCTCCGATTGGCACGCCAGCATGCAGTTGTTGCAGCCCACGCAGGAGTTCAGATCGATCGTCATGCCCCAGGAGTAGTCTTCGGACTTATAAGGATAGGGCTCGTAGAGCGTGAGGCCGGGCGCGGGCTCGTCTTCCTGCGCGAAGTTCGGCTCTTTGCGGTATTCCTCGAGCGTCGTTTCGCGGACCAGCGGGCGATGGCCGCCGTCGGGCGTGTCCATCGACTGGTAGCCCTGGGTGGAAGCGAGCTTGTATGTGTCGCCCGTCTTGCGGATCTGCACACCAGTGGCGATCCACGGGGCGGCGCTGGTGCGCAGCGCGTAGGCATCGAATCCTTGAGCTGTGCCGACGCGACCAGCGCGTTTGCGTCCGTAGCCGAGGAACACGGTGACTGAATTGTCGGGGTGGCCCGCCTGAATCCAGACGGCGCCGGTGACTTTCTTTCCGTTCAAATTGAGCTCGACCACATCCTCTGTCTTGATACCCAGCCGCTCCGCCATCTTGGGGCCGATGAGGATGGCGTTGTCCCAGGTGAGCTTGGTCATCGGCTTGGGCAATTCCTGCAGCCAGCCGTTGTTGGAGAATTGCCCGTCGTAGATGGTGGGATCGCGGCGGAAGTTCAGCTCGATCGCATTGGGATCGGACTTGGGCAGCTCCCCGATCTTCGGCGAAACCGAAGCGAACCGCAGATCTTTCGGCCCGAACGTTGTGCCTGCAATCCACCCGTCGTGCAGGGACTTGCGCCAGAACTGTTCAAAATCCGCGCCCGTGTGCTGCTTCTGCCAGTAACTGCGGACGAGATCGTAGCCTGTCGCGTCTGACTGGCCGGACAAAAGAGCGACGAACTCCAGCGCGCTCTTGCCGTTGTAGAGCGGCGCGATCAACGGCTGAATAATGCTCACCGTTCCGTCATAAGCGCGGGCGTCGCCCCACGATTCCAACTCAAGGGCCTGATTCACGTGCCACTGGCAGAGCTCGGCAGTTTCGTTCTGATAGAGCCCGTGATGCACGCGCACGGGAATCTTGGTGCTGGTCAGAGCGTCGGCGAAATTGAGATCGGCGGGCGCGTCGTAGGCCGGATTGCCGCCGAGAATCACCAGCAGGTCGACTTTGCCTGCGCGCATGTCGGCGACGAGATCCTTGATCGACTCGGTCTGATTGACCGGGTTGGCGTCGACGGGATCGGTGTAAAACACGGTCGTCCCGATGTTGCCGAGCTGATTATTGAGAGCATGCGCGAGGGCATGAACAGAAGGCGGCAGATGGTCGCCGGGGATAATCACGCTCGATCCGGCGTGACTCGCGAGATCGGACTGAATCGCTTCGAAA
>JADGNQ010000081.1 GCA_017883385.1 Candidatus Sulfotelmatobacter sp. | reverse complement strand
AAAGCCGGTTACACAGCAGTTCTCAGTTCTCTAATATACGCGCCCGGTGGTTAAAAGACAAACCAGTGAGAGCCGAGAAACTGGGGTTTTGAGTGTTATCGCCTGTCTTCGTCAATCATCGTGGAACTCGGCGAAGATTTGGCGTAGAGTGCTGGCCATGCGTAAGACAAAGATTGCGATTTTGCTCCTGAGCGCTTGCGTTGTGTCTGCCGTAGCGTCAGCGCAGGACACCGCGCGAAGTTCTGAGACAACGGGTGCTTGGCACTGGTTCGGGAGTTGCGAAGATACGAGAAATCTGAGCCTCGTGGTGCTGCTCGACGGCAAAGCTGTGTACCGCTCACGATTTCCGGTGTGCCGCACCAACGGACCTACACCCACAGCGGAAGAGCGGAAGATCGTATTCCACTTCAAGGGTGGTCATATCTTCCAAGGCGAGTACCGCACTTTACCCACGCAGACGATTGAGGCCAACATCTGGCAGGCTGGGGCTCACCCGGACGCTCTACTGCTGGGCGTCACGTTCGTTAGCGACCGTGTTCTCTTAAACACGATCCATGTCGCAAAGCCCGATAATACATCTGTGTCGCAGCTCGACCGGGGCATTGTGGTGAGGACATTTCCGTCAACGCGAAAGTGAAGTTCAAGACGATTGTCGAAAAATCCCCATTACGCTCAAAACCCCTCAAATGAGCGCTATGGCCTGCTCTCGTCAGGTGACACACTCAGCAGCTATCATGCTGTTTGGGTCAGACAGCATGACAACTGCTCAACCACGATTCCGGCTGCACACCAAACACAAGCCAGAGCTGCTGTTCGCGGTGATGCGAACGCTTGCGCATGAGGACGCCAGAATCTCATTCGAGGGACGACTGTCGCATACCGAACTGGCCGAAATCGCTGGCGCATCCTTGAACGAAACCGAAGTGCTCAAGCGGAATACAACATCGCCTAGGTTGGATTTTGTAACGCTGCCGCTGACCCCGGAAACAGTTCCCGAAATCGAGAAAGCAATCGTCTCAAAAGTTGCGTTTAACGGCTATGCGGGTATCGTTCACGTGCAGATTGAAAGACAGGGGCATTTGGCGTTCGTCGCATGCGACAACTTTCACGAAGATTGTGTCTGGGTGTCGGAAGCTGTACCCGATACGTTTCTGGCCGAGCTGGTGAAAAACCGGGTTCTCTACTCCTATACAGCTGCTTAGTTGACGTTAAATCCCCATTACACTCAATGACCACCTGCCAAGACGTCTAATCGCCTGGTTGCAACAATTATCAACAACGATGCGTTTGCTTGTATCAGAAGAACTGCTTCTTGCGAAAAATCGGCACACCCGATCTGGAAGTCATGGCGATCTGAATCTGGAGATTGAAACCTTTAGGGTCCCAGGCGGTTGCGGTTTCGTCGCTTCTGAGCGCCTCTCCAGAAGTCTTTAGAAAATCTTGAGAGAAGACGATGTCGCCGTTCTGACGGACACTCCAATTTCCCTTGGCTTGCCTCGTGATGCCGACAGTGTGGATCAGTTGCTCGAAGGTGTGATCCGGCTTCAGTATTAATGTCGCCGACACACCGGGTTCGTCTCCGACATATGTACCGGAAATAGGGTTAGTAGGGGAAGGGTCAACTCGGCCATACCACAAAACGTGATACTGACTGAGCTTGATGGAAACAAGGAATCCAAGGTCTTTATGGATATCGCCATAAGCCGTTCCATCCGCGCCCGGTTCCTGCCCAGAAACGTTTAGAAACTCCTTTGAAAACGCGATACCGCCTTGGCCAAGGCGTCTCCAAGTTCCGGTGGCGCGCCTTACCTCGCCGTGCTCGCTCAGTTCTTGTTGGAAACTGTGGTCCGCTTTGAGAACTAGGGTGGATGTTTGGTCGTTCCGATCAAGATGATAGGTGCCTGAGATGACGACGTCGCCATAGTCTGAGGCAACGCTATACCAGAGCACAAAGCAGACGACTAGCACGAAGAGAGCCAGCAAGCGTTTCATGGCAAACGGTGATTCTACACTCGGTCAATTGGTGAAACACCGCCATTTCACTCATTACCTCGCGGTCCATTTGCCTCAATCCCCCAGCCGTCTCTAGAATGGAAGTTTACCCACACAGCTGGGGAATCCCGAGAAACTTATGATTCATTTTCCTGTTCCTGAGGCTCTTACTTTCGACGATGTCCTTCTACTGCCCGCTCGCTCCGACGTAATTCCGTCGCAGGCCAGCACCCAGACGCAACTCACCCGGAAAATCAGCCTGAACATTCCGATCGTGAGCGCCGCCATGGACACCGTGACCGAATCGCACATGGCGATTGCGCTGGCGCAGCAGGGTGGGCTGGGCATTATTCACCGCAATCTGAGCATCGAGCAGCAAGCCAACGAAGTCGACAAGGTGAAGCGTTCGGAAAGCGGGATGATCGTCGACCCGGTGACCATGTCGCCCACCGACAGAGTCAGCGACGCGCTCGAAGTCATGCGCAAGTACAAAATCTCCGGCGTCCCCATCACCGAGCACGGCAAACTGGTTGGCATTCTCACCAACCGCGATCTGCGCTTTGAAACCCGCTTCGACATTCCCATCGACAAAGTGATGACCAAGAAGAACCTCATCACCGTGCCGGTGGGAACGACACTCGAAGACGCGGAGAAGATTCTGCACGAGCACCGGGTCGAAAAGCTCCTCGTGGTCGACGACAAGTACAACCTGAAAGGCCTGATCACGGTCAAGGACATCCAGAAGAAACTCAAATACCCTAACGCCGCCAAGGACCCGCAAGGCCGGTTACGCGTAGGCGCGGCCATTGGCGCCACCGGAGATTTTCTGGAGCGCGCTCAGGAACTGGCCGAAGCCAAAGTGGACGTGCTCGCCATCGATAGCGCGCACGGCCATCAAACGAAAGTGCTGGACGCGGTGAAGCTGGTGAAATCGAAACTACCAGGAGTCGAACTGCTCGCCGGAAACGTGGCCACGTTCGACGGCGCTTGCGAGTTGGCGCGGGCGGGAGCCGACGGCATCAAGGTGGGCATCGGGCCGGGGTCGATCTGCACCACGCGCGTCGTCACCGGCGCAGGCGTGCCACAGATCACCGCCATCGCCGAAGCCTACCGCGCAATGAAAGACACGGGCGTTCCCATCATCGCCGACGGCGGCATCAAATATTCCGGCGACGTCACCAAGGCGCTGGCCGCGGGTGCAAGCGTGGTCATGATCGGATCGCTCTTTGCTGGCACCGACGAAAGTCCAGGCGAACTGATTCTGTATCAGGGCCGCTCCTTCAAATCGTACCGTGGCATGGGATCGATTGGAGCGATGGCTCAGGGCTCGAGCGAGCGCTATTTCCAGAACACGGAAGGGGACTCCTCCGCCTCCATCTCTGCGGCGGATGGCGAATCGAACCGCCTGGGAAAACTGGTGCCCGAAGGCATTGAAGGACGCGTTCCCTACCGAGGTTCGGTAGCCATGATCGTCCACCAGATGGTCGGTGGACTGAAGTCGGGCATGGGATACTGCGGCTGCGCTACGATCGCCGAACTGCTGCAGAAAACGCGCTTCGTGCGCATCAGCGGCGCGGGTCTGCGCGAGAGCCACGTGCACGACGTCATGATCACCCGCGAGGCTCCGAACTATGCGATCGAATAGGGCAAGCGAGATGAGCCCGATCCATCGTGCGGGATACGTATCGGTGGATCGCCTCAGGCACGCTTCGAGATTCGTATCAGGGCATGCCTTCAGGCGTGCCGCAAGTCGCGCCATCTCAACCCCGCCTTTAGGCGCTGCCGGCTCCGTGCCATGGGAGGCTGCCCCATCCCGCTGTGCTCAGAGCAGGCTCTTCGCGTTCTTTGCGAAAGGTGAGGATTCTGTAACTGCCGGTGCCGCACCCGCTTGAGTTCCGATCGCCACCATGTTCTCAAGGCCTGGATCGCCGCAATCTTGTGGCTGATCGTCATTGCCATTGAGTCCAGCACATATCTCTCGTCCCACAACACCAGCCGCATTCTCTATCCCCTGCTGCATTTTCTGTTTGGGATGAATCACGCTCGCTTCGAGCACTGGCACGTCTACATCCGCAAGGGCGGTCACGTTTTCGGCTACGGACTGCTGAGCGTTCTGCTGTTCCGCGCCTGGCGCGAGACGCTCCCTGCGCTGGGGAATCCCAAGTGGACCGTCCGATGGGCAAACATCGCCGTGCTGGGAACGGTGTTGGTGGCCAGTCTCGACGAGTGGCACCAGAGCTATCTTCCTTCGCGCACCGGTACGCCGTGGGACGTTCTGCTCGACACCTGCGCCGGAATTGGCGCACAGATGCTGCTATTCCTCGGCTACGTCTGGTCCAAGAAAGTTTCCAAACGCTCGTAAAGGCAACCGTCCGATGAGGCGCCTGAACAGGAGCCCGGCGTTTCAACGTCGGGAAACGGCTTCTCAGACGCGGGGCTTGATCACCAGCAGCACCGCCGAAACAACCGCCAGCCCCGCCGAAAAATAGAATGGCACTCCAGCCCCGTAGTGCTTCCACAGTTCTCCGGTGATCAGGCTCGCCGCAAGCGTGGCCACGCTGGTCACAAAGGCATAGATGCCGAGCGCGCGCCCGCGCACTTCTTGCCTCACGGCTTCAACCACCAGTGCCTTCAACACGGGCTGCGTCAGGGCGTAGTACAGGCCGTAAACGGCCATTGTGATCCAGATGGTGAGCGTCGAAGGCGCGCGTCCGAAGACGAAATAGACTCCCGCAAAAATAAGATACCCGGCGGCCGCGATCCAGCGGCGTGAGAAGTGGTCGCTGAACCATCCTGCGGGCCAGGACCCGAGCGTATAAGTGACGTTGAAGACAAGTCCCAGCAACGGTGCCAGCGCAACGGGGATGCCAACATTCTGTGCTCGCATCACCAGAAACATGTCGCTCGAATTTCCCAGCGAAAAAAGCGTGACTGCAGAGAGTACAAAATAGAACGACCCCGGCAGTCGCTGGCTGAGCGTAGCCGGAGCGGTCGCAGCTTTCGTCGCGGCCTTCGGATCGCCATCATCGGACTGACGGCGCTTGGTCTCGCGAATACCGAACACCGCCACCAGCACGGCCAGCGCTCCCGGTACCGCCGCCGCCAGAAAGACACTTCGAATGCCATAGTGTGCGAGCAGAACGAGCGCTGCCAGCGGACCCGCAATCGCACCCGCCGAATCCATCGACTGGATGAGCCCGTAGGCGGAGCCTAGTCGGTTCTTTTCGACAGATTCCGCGACCATCACATCGCGCGGGGCTCCGCGCACTCCTTTGGCAAGACGGTCGGAGAAGCGAATCAGCAGGATGTGCCACCAAGCCGTGACCACGGAGAGCAAAGGCTTCACGGCGTTGGCGACGAAATATCCCGCTACGACGAGCGGCTTGCGGCGGTCAATGCGGTCGGTGAGATAGCCGGAGAAAAGTTTGGCGAAGGAAGCGACGCTCTCAGCTAGCCCTTCGATGAGTCCCAACTGCGCTGGCCCTGCGCCCAGCGACACCAGAAACGCGGGCAGCACCCAGTACGCCATTTCGCTGGCGGTGTCATTCAGAAAAGATGTGATGCCGAAGGCATAGATGTTACGAGCAGCGGAAGGCTGAGATTCGGAGGGACGCACGGGCATGAAGCAGTTTTATCATGTTCGCACTCGCTTGCTTTGCCATCGGTCAAGTGCCCACCCGACCGAGTAGAACCACGCCAGAGTTAGGAGTGGCATCGAGACGAAGAAATTCGTTATCTCGTTTACGCCCAGCCGTGCTAGGCCATGGACGATTGCCTTGGTAATCAGGAAGGCAGGACGGGCAAAGAGCACAAAGCATTTTGACAACCATCCGGGATCAACCCAAGTCGCCAAAGGCTCCAAGGACCCGCAGTTCTCAGTGTTACCGGTGCACGGGATGGAGGTACGAGAAGAAGAATGTCTATCCAGAGGGTCCGAGTCCAAGCGGAGAGCGGATCACCAGAAATAGCGCCCGGTGCCGTTGTGAAAACCCTCGTTCATTCGCATCGACGCGTACGTTTGCATTGCGAATACGAGTAAGCCACAGATAGGAAGAATCGTTCTCCATCGAAAACGCATACTTGAACCAGACACCGCCTGTGGCAAAACTGTCTCCCTCAGATTGAGGCACGGGAATGGAGACTGAAAGCTGAGAACTGGGAGCTGCCCGTCAGTACATCGCGTCGTACTTGGTGACGACCCACTCGCCGCCGCTCTGGTGCGTCAGGGTGAGCGTGAACAGATCCTGGTCGATGCCGGGCTGGGCCGGGCCCGCGTTGCTTGGCCGCTTGCCGCGGTAGTGCAGAATAATCAGCGGAGCAGCTTCCTCCCAATCCGCCAGTTCCCAGGAAAGCAGCGGGTGCTGCGCCTCGGAGTTGCAGATGTAGTGCGCGTATTTCTTGTGGTAGTCGTGCTCCCACTTAGATAGCAGATCGTCGCAGTGCCCATCGCGCAACTCGCGCAGGAACTTGTTCGCAGCTTTTTCCGTGGAGCGATCGCGCAACGGATTCATCTTGATGCTGACCGGCAGCCCAGTCAGCGGATCGTGATCTTCGGACCGCGCCAGCACCGGCCCCTGGCCGTTCAGCCACCACAGGTAGCCGACAAACACTAGTACCAGCAGGACACCAGCAGTCGCAGCAATTCCGATCTGAGTGCGAGTAAACGCCATTAAGAGCAGTTTATGGAGATGTCGCGAGCGAGGAAAGATTACCAGTGGGAGACGCGGGGGGACATGTACGACTGGGGGAATCGATGCGCTCACTGCGCGCACAGAAAAAGGGCACGGCATGTGCCGTGCCCTTGGTCAAACAGAGAGGTTATTCTTTCTTCTCGCCGTCCTCGGCCGGTGCAGTCTCGCTCTCGACCTGGGCCTGCGCCTCGGCCTCTTCCATGGCTTTCTTGGCTTCGGCAGTTTTCTTGGCGCGGACTTCGGCGCGCTTTTCCTTCTTCTCGTCGAGGATTTTCTCGCTGCCGAGCAGTTCGAGAAAGGCCTTGTCGGCGCCGTCGCCTTTGTTCCAGTGGGTGCGGATGATGCGCGTGTAACCGCCGTTGCGGTCGCCGAAACGCGGACCGACGGTGTCGAACAACTTCACGACGGCCTCATCGGTCATGAGGTACGCCGCAGCCAGACGGCGGGCGGCGAGGTCGCCGCGCTTGCCCAGCGTAATCATCTTCTCGACGATCGGTTTCGCCGCCTTCGCCTTGGGAACCGTCGTCTCGATGCGTTCTTCCACGATCACCGACGTGACCAGGTTTCGCAGCAGCGAGCGCCGGTGCGCTGTGTTCCGTCCAAGTTTGTATCCTGCTACTTTGTGACGCATTTCAAAACCTCAGTGGCCAGGGGCCAGGGATCAGGGGTCAGTAGCTAGCAGGTCCGACAAATCCCTGACCCCTAGCCCCTGACCCCTGCACTCTAGAGTTGGTCGTCCGGTCCGTACGCGGACGCGGGCAACGGAACATTCGACGTCGGCCCAGGCACCGCATTGCCGTGCTCATCGATCTTCATGCCCAGGCTCAGACCCATCGAGGAGAGAATCTCCTTGATCTCGTTCAGCGACTTGCGGCCGAAGTTCTTGGTCTTGAGCATTTCGGCTTCGGTCTTCTGGACGAGTTCGCCGATGGTCTGAATGTTCGCGTTCTTCAGGCAGTTATAGCTGCGGACCGAAAGCTCGAGCTCTTCAACGGAACGGTTGAGGTTCTCGTTGTGGATCTCGGGCTTGCGGTCGTCGGACGACGACGTGCCGGTTTCGATTTCTTCTTCGAAATTGATGAAGATGTTCATGTGATCCTTCAGCAGTTTCGCCGCCAGGCCAAGCGAATCAGCCGGCGTGATGGAGCCGTTGGTCCACACTTCCAGGGTCAGCTTGTCGTAGTCGGTAATCTGGCCCAGACGCGCCGCTTCGACCGTATAGTTGCACTTGCGCACGGGCGAATGCACGGAGTCGATCGGAATGAAGCCGATGCCGAGATCCTCATCAAAGTTCTTGTCGGCGGAGGTGTATCCACGGCCGCGCTTCAGGCGCATTTCCATGTCGAGCTTGCCGCCCTCGCTGACCGTCGCGATGTAGACGTCCTTGTCGAGCACTTCCACGTCGCCGTCGGCTTCAATCATGCCGCTGGTGACCACACCCGGCTGATCCGCACGCAGGTAGATCGCCTTCGGAGCATCGCCCGAGAGCTTGAACGGAATCTGCTTGAGGTTGAGGATGATGTCGGTGGCGTCTTCGACTACACCAGGGATTGACTGGAACTCGTGCAGCACGCCTTCCATCTTCACCGCGGTGACGGCCGCGCCTTCAATCGAACTCAGCAGCACGCGCCGCAAAGCATTGCCTACGGTCGTGCCAAAGCCGCGCTCAAAAGGTTGCGCCCAGAACATGCCGTACTTGTCGGTAAGGGCGGAAGTGTCAACTGCAAGACGTTTCGGTTTCTGAAAACCTCTCCAAAGCATTTGTTTCTCCTTCGGCCGTTTGGCTCAGTGCCGACTCCCTGAATCGGTCCGGATTCAGGTCGATCGTCAGCAAAGGCTGATCTGGCTCGAAAACTAAGGACCTCAACATTGAGTAATTGGGAAATTTAGTAATTGGGTAATTTGAAACCCAACCGCATTCCCGTCTTGCTTTTCAATTACTCAATTACCAAATTCCCCAATTCCAGGGAAACTCATTACTTGCTGTAAAGTTCCACGATCAGCTGCTCGTTGACCGGCAACTGAATATCTTCGCGCTTCGGCAGCGACAGCACGCGCGCTTTGTAGGCGTCGCGATCCACTTCCAGCCAACTCGGCATCGTGCCGTGGCTGGCGAATTCCTTCGCTAGTTCTAGCACGGTAAGCTTCTTGCTTTTCTCACGGATCGCGATCTCTTCCCCGGCGCTCACTTCATACGAAGGAATGTTTACCTTGCGGTTGTCGACGGCAACATGCCCGTGGCGCACCAACTGGCGCGCCTGACGTCGCGATTGGGCAAAGCCCAAGCGGAAGACCACGTTGTCGAGACGCCGCTCGAGTTGCTGCAGGAGTAACTCGCCGGTCACGCCCCTCGATCGCGCAGCCTTTTCGAAGTAGTTGCGGAACTGGCCTTCCTGTGTGAAGTAAATGCGCTTGGCCTTCTGCTTCTCGCGCAGTTGCAGGCCGTAGCCCACAATCTTGGCCTTGCGGTCCTTCCCATGTTGTCCGGGAGCGAAGTTGCGCTTCTCGATAGGACACTTATCGCTGAAGCACTTTGCGCCTTTGAGGAACAGCTTCATGCCCTCGCGGCGGCACAGACGGCAGACTGCATCGGTATAACGCGCCAAGTTTCTTCTCCTTTAGATGACCGGTTTACAGGTTTGGCTTCACCCTTCATCCCGGACGAAAATCTGTCGTTGGTCTTCGGTCGTTTGTCGTTCGCCGTTTGGATCTCGCTAACGACCAACGACGAACGGCCAGCGACGCTTTTACACTCTGCGGCGCTTCGGCGGACGGCATCCATTGTGCGGAATCGGAGTCACGTCACGAATCGATCGCACTTCAATGCCTGAGGCAGCCAGCGCACGGACCGCCGACTCACGGCCGGAACCGGGGCCACTGACGCGCACATCCACGCTGCGCACACCGTGGTCGCGCGCCATGTTCGCGGCATTCGACGCCGCCTGCTGCGCGGCAAATGGCGTACCTTTCCGTGATCCGCGGAACCCCAGCGACCCTGAACTCTTCCACGACAGAACGTTGCCGTTCATGTCGGTGATGGTCACGATCGTGTTGTTGAAGGACGCCTGCACATACACCAGTCCGTGGGGCACGTGCTTGCGCTCCTTCTTTTTGAAGGTTTTCTTCTTGCCTTTTTTCTCCGGTGCGGCTGCTGCGCCGCCCGCTGCTGCTGGTTTTGCCATGAATCAGTTCTCAGTTCTCAGTTCCCAGTTCTCAGCAAAACCCGGTTCTAACTGAGAACCGAGAACTGAGAACTGAGAACTGGGTTTATGTCTTCGACGCCGCCTTCTTCTTCTGCGCGACCGTTCCCTTGCGCGGACCCTTGCGGGTGCGGGCATTCGTATGTGTGCGCTGGCCGCGGACCGGCAGGTTGCGGCGGTGGCGGAACCCGCGATAGGAGCCGATTTCGATGAGACGCTTGATGTTCATCGAAACTTCCTTGCGCAGATCGCCTTCCACCAGGCCCTCGGCCTCAATGACCGTACGGATGCGGTTGACCTCTTCTTCGTTCAGGTCCTGAACCTTCTTCATCGGGTCGACTTTGGCCTCGTCCAGGATGCGCCCGGCGCGCGGGTGACCGATGCCGTAGATATACGTCAACGCGATGTTGATGTGCTTCTGGCGCGGAAGATCGACGCCTGCAATACGTGCCATTCCTTAACTCCCCGGCGCGGGCTTAGCCCTGGCGCTGTTTGTGTTTCGAGTTGACGCAAATCACCCGCACCACACCTTTGCGGTGGATGACCTTGCACTTGTCGCAAATCTTCTTTACCGATGCTCGTACTTTCATACAGTTCTCAGTTCTCGGTTCTCAGTTCTCAGCAAGACATCAGTCGAGGCGACTGTCCCCACATAATCATTTATACCGATACACAATACGTCCGCGATTCAGGTCGTACGGTGAAAGCTCCACCGCGACCTTGTCGCCAGGAAGAATGCGAATGAAGTTCTTGCGCATCTTGCCCGAAACGTGCGCCAGCACCTGGTGTTTGTTTTCCAGTTCCACCCGGAACATGGCGTTGGGCAGCGGCTCCAGAACCACCGCCATCACTTCAATCGCGTCTTCTTTGCTCATGCACCCCTTAGTTGCGAGCTACGAGCAATGAGCTGTGAGCGAATCAGACCACTCTCAACTTCATGCTCGATATTTGCCCTCAAACTGCGTCCGCTTGCTCGAAATTCACAGCTCGAAGCTCGCGGCTCACTGCGTCAAAATCACCGGACCATCTTTCGTCACCGCTACGCAGTGTTCAAAATGCGCGCTGAAGCTGCCGTCCGCGGTTACCGCCGTCCACTTGTCGCCCAGGACGCGCGTTTCCGGCTTGCCGTAGTTGACCATGGGCTCAATCGCGAGCACCATGCCTTCGCGCAACCTGGCACCATGTCCACGGCTCCCGAAATTTGGAACCTGAGGCTCTTCATGCAACCGCGTGCCGATGCCGTGTCCAACAAACTCGCGCACCACACTGAATCCCGCGGCTTCCACGTGCTCTTGCACCGCCGCTCCGATATCTTCCACCGAGTTGCCGATGCGCGCCTGCTCGATGCCCCGGTACAGCGACGCTTCCGTGACTTCCAGAAGCTTTTGCAACTCCGGCTTCAGTCCACTGCCGACCGGCACCGTAATCGCGGAGTCGCCGTAGTAACCGTCGAGCACGACCCCGCTGTCGATCGAAACGATGTCGCCTTCTTTCAGCACCCGCTTTTCCGACGGGATGCCGTGCACAATCTCCTCATTCACCGACGTGCACAGAACACAGGGATAATCGTAATATCCCTTGAACGCCGGCTTGGCTCCGAGTTCCTTGATCTTCTTCTCGGCGGCGCGCTCCAGATCCATGGTCGAGACGCCCGGCGCCACCAGTCCTCGCACATGATCGAGAACCTGGCGGACAATGTGGCCGCTGTGTCGCATCTTTTCAATCTCTGCCGTCGATTTACACACAATCGCCATTCTTCATTCTTAAGCGTGGTGATCTTCCAATATCCGGTAAATCTGTTCCGTGACGTCGTCCATGGGCAGATCGCCGTTCACCGTGATCAACCTGCCAGTACGCTGGTAGTAGTCCGCTACCGGGCGAGTCTGCTCCTGGTATGCCGTGAGTCGTGGCTGAATCACTTCCAACCGGTCGTCATTGCGGGTCACCAGCTTCGTCCCGTGAACTTCGTCGCAGATTTCATCCGCGCGGGGCGGCTGGAAGTGGACGTTATAGATCCGTCCACAGGTGGGACAAGAACGGCGTCCAGTGATCCGGAGCAATAACTGATTATAGTCCACGTCCAGGCGGATCACAATTGGCCAGGCCCGGGTCGGACGCGAGTTGTCAAAGAGCTCATGATCGAGCAGTGCATCGAGCCACCCAGCTTGGGCTGCAGTCCGGGGAAATCCATCCAGAACGTAGCCGCGGTGACAATCCGGCTGCATCAGTCGTTCCCGGACCATGACACAAACCAGATCGTCGGAGACCAATTCTCCCCTCGCCATCACTGCCTTGGCAACGAGGCCGAGGTCCGTTCCCCGGGCTACATTCTCCCGCAGCAGATCTCCCGTCGACACCTGGGGAATCTCGTAGTGTTCCATGATGCGCTTCGCCTGGGTACCTTTTCCGGCACCCGGTGGTCCGAGCAGCACCACAGGACCCACTTCACGCGAGGTTTCCTGCGCCATCGGCTTGGCCAAAGCCTCCCGATCCCAGTCTCCCCGGCGCCCCAAGACCACTGCCGAGGTGCAGCAACCCCATCCACTCCGAACCGTACAAACGTTGCAGTCGTAGAGACGTTGCTTGCAACGTCTCCGACGGCAGTACCGGTTACTGCAAACAAGACGTAGCAAGCTACGTCTCTACAACGTCCGATTACCAGGTGCGACGGCCGCGAATTCGTCCGCTACGCGGCGTAAATCCATCGTAGTGGCGCATAATCAATTGCGCCTCGATTTGGGTCACCGTATCCATCGCCACTCCGACGACAATCAGCAGCGATGTTCCACCAAAGTAAAAATTCACGCCTAAGCCGTTGGTCATCCAATTCGGCAGGGCCTCGAAGAATCTCCCGAACACCCAGGGAAGATGGTTGAGATGGATACCCGTGATCATCCACTCGGGAATGAACGAAATCATGATCAGGTACAGCGCGCCCACCAGCGTAATGCGCGTGAGCACTTCATTGATGAAGTCTGCCGTGCGCTTCCCGGGACGAATGCCTGGAATAAATCCGCCGTACTTGCGCATATTGTCGGCGACTTCGCTGGGATTGAAAACGATGGAAACGTAAAAGTATGCGAAGAAAATGATCCCGACCGCATACAGCAAGGTGTACAGGGGTTCACCCCAGCCCAGCATGCGGATCAGGTCCCCGAAATAGCGGTTATTGCGCAGTCCGTAACCGATGGTCTGCGGCAGGGTCAGAATCGAAGAGGCGAAGATGACCGGCATCACACCGCCGGCATTCACGCGCAACGGCAGGTGCGTGGACTGTCCACCCATCACTTTGCGTCCCACTACACGCTTAGCATACTGCACTGGTATGCGCCGCTCGCTGCGTTCGACGTAGACAATGAACGCCACCACCCCGACCATGAAGATGACCAGAAAGATCATCAGTGGGAACGTCATCGCTCCCCAGGTCGCGTTCTTCGCTTTTTCCACCAAGTCGGCCACGCCGCGCGGCAAGCCCACTACAATGCCGGAGAAAATCAGCAGCGACATGCCGTTACCCACGCCGCGTTCGGTGATCTGCTCGCCCAGCCACATGATGAAGGCGCTGCCCGTGGTCAGGGTCAACATGGTCATCAGCCGGAACTTCCAGCCGGGGCTGATGACGAAATCCCCGCTCTTTTCGAGACCAAACGCAATGCCGTAAGACTGCACCGCGCTCAGAATGACGGTGATATACCGCGTCCACTGGGTGATCTTCTTGCGCCCGAGTTCGCCTTCCTTCTGCAGCTTAGCCAGGGGTTCATAGACCACCGTCAGCAGTTGCAGAATGATCGATGCCGTGATGTACGGCATGATGCCCAAGGCGAAGATCGTGAGACGGCGCAACTGGCCGCCGGAAAACAAGTCGACAAATCCCAGGAACGAGCCCCGGTTCTGCTCGAAGAAATGCTCCAGCTGTTCCCACTTCACTCCCGGAGTGGGCAAGTGGCCGCCCAGCCGGTACACGAACAGCAATCCCAAAGTAAACAGGATGCGCCGGCGCAGGTCTGGAATGCGGAAGATGTTAGCCAGCTTGTCGAACATTACTGCAAGACCTCAAACTTGCCGCCCGCCTTGGTGATCTTTTCCTGCGCTGATTTCGAGAACTTGTGCGCGTGCACCGTGATGGCAACCTTAAGCTCTCCATCGCCGAGGATCTTTACCGGATGCTTGGTCTTAATGACCCCGACTTTGCGCAGAACCTCGGGAGTAATCGTGGTCTCCCCGAGTTCCACCAGCCGCTCCAGGCTCACGATGTTGAATTCCTTGCGGAAGATGTTGGTGAAGCCGCGCTTCGGCATGCGGCGGTGCAGCGGCATCTGGCCGCCTTCAAAGCCGCGGATCATGCGCGAGCCCGTACGTGAGCGTTGGCCTTTGTGTCCACGGGTGGACGTCTTGCCCATGCCAGAGCCCATGCCGCGACCCACGCGCTTGCGCTTCTCCGTCGCCTTCTTCGGTGCTCGAATATTCGATAAATTCATTTCTCGCTTCTTTCGTAGAGACGTTTCTTGCAACGTCTTTCCTGCGCCCGCGGAAATTTCTCCGCCGGCAGAGACGTAGCAAGCTACGTCTCTACGGAATGCTATTCCACAAACTCGACCAGATGCGGAACCTTCGCCACCATGCCGCGGATGGCATTTGTGTCCGGACGTTCAATCACCTGGTTCAGCCGGGTAAATCCCAGCCCCTTGATCACCAGCTTCTGTTTCACCGGGGCACAAATCGCGGACCGCACCCACTTCAGGTGAATCTTCCCGCTGCCCGAATTCGTTTTCTTCGCCGTCATTCTCTAAACCTCGTTTGCCAGTTTCTCTGCACTCGGTGCTGTGTGCCCGGTACTGGCTCTACAATTCTTGCGCCGTCTTGCCGCGCATGGCCGCGACGCTCTCCCGGGTCTTCAGTTGCTTGAGCGCGTCGAAGGTGGCCTTGATCACGTTGTGCGGGTTGGTGGTGCCGATGGATTTCGTCAGCACGTTCTGCACTCCCGCCGAAGTCATCACCGCGCGCACCGCTCCTCCTGCAATCACTCCCGTGCCTTCCGGAGCCGGCTTCAACAGCACCTTGCCGGAACCGTACCGTCCGAGCACCAGATGAGCGATGCTGGTCTGCGTCAGGTTGACCTTCATCAGATTCTTCTTGGCCGACTCGATTGCCTTGCGGATGGCCTGAGGAACCTCCTTGGCCTTGCCGGAACCGTAGCCCACTACCCCGGCCGAAGGGTCGCCCACCACGACCAGCGCCGCGAACGAAAGATTCTTACCGCCCTTGACCACCTTCGTCACGCGGTTGATGGCAACCACCTGGTCTTTGAGCTGGTACGAACCCGCATCAAGCTTTTTGATCACTGTTGGCATCTATAAACCTAGCCTTTGGCTGTTAGCTTTTGGCTCTTGGCTGTTTCGCTCTGGCTAACAGCCAAGAGCCAAAAGCCAGGAGCGATCTTTTCTAGAACTTAAGTCCTGCTTCGCGGGCTGCTTCGGCCAGAGCCTTCACCCGCCCGTGATAGAGATAGCCGCCTCGGTCGAAAACGACCTTGGTCACACCCTTGGCCTTGGCGCGTTCGGCGATGGTCTTGCCGACCGTTTTCGCCGAGGCGACGTTGCCCCCGGTGCGCCGGTCTTCCTTCTTACCCTCAGCCGTGCTGGCCGAGACTAGCGTCTTGCCACTCAGGTCGTCGATGAGTTGCACGTAAATGTGATTCAGCGAGCGGTACACGTTGAGCCTCGGACGCTCCGCGCTTCCCTGCATCTTTTTGCGGATGCGCTCGTGCACATGCCCGCGCTTCTCGTTCTTCGTAATTCGTGTCAGCATGATTAAGCTCTCAGCTATCAGCCGTCAGTAGTCAGCAGACCCAACTCGCAGAACTTCCGATGATTCGAAGTTGCTGCGAGCTGACAGCTGAAAGCTGACAGCTAGTTTCTACTTCGCTCCGGTCTTTCCGACCTTCTTCTTGAGGCGCTCACCCGCGTAACGCACGCCCTTGTTCTTGTACGGATCGGGCGGACGCAGCGACCTCATTTCCGCCGCGACCTGTCCCACTTTCTGGCGGTCGATGCCTGTGAGTGCGATCTTCGTCTGCTTGGGATCCACCGCGGCATCTACGCCCGTGGGTAACGGATACTCGATGGGATGCGAGAAACCCAGACTGAACACAACCGTAGTCTTCCCCTTCATCTCTGCGCGGTAGCCGATACCGACGATTTCCAGTTCGCGCGTCCAACCCTTGGTCACGCCCTCGACCGCATTGTTGACCAGGGCGCGCGCCAGTCCATGGACCGCCGCCTGCGAGTCGTTCTCGCGGATAGCGACGATGTTTCCGTCCTTCTGCTCGAACTTGATGCCGGCCGGCAGCGCAGTATCCAGCTTGCCCTTCGGTCCCTGCACCAGGACGGTATTGCCTTCAATCTTAACCGTCACCCCTTGGGGGATCGGGATCGGTTTTTTTCCAATTCTCGACATAAGCTTTCAGCTCTCGGTTTTCGGCTCTCAGCTTCCTCACCACCGCGCCTCCACTGGAGGCTGACGGCTTACAGCTGCTTCTCTAGTAGATCTCGCACAGCAACTCGCCGCCCACGCCTTCTTTGCGGGCCTGGCGGCCGGTCATCACTCCGCGGGGAGTCGTTAGGATATTGATCCCCATGCCGCCCAGCACGCGCGGAATCTCGGTGCGGCGCACGTAGACGCGGCAGCCGGGGCGTGACACGCGCTCGACCTTCGAGATGGCCGCCTCGTTGTTGGCGCCGTACTTCAGGTAAAGCCGGATGACCTTATGGCCTTCCTCTTCCGTCGGCTTGAAATTGGAGATGTAGCCCTCTTCCTTCAGGATGCGGGCGATCTCCAGCTTCAACCGCGAAGCCGGGATATCCACTTTCTGGTGCCGGGCCTGGAGTGCGTTCCGCACTCGAGTCAGCATGTCTGCCACCGGATCGGTCAACCTCATTGTTTGCTTCTCCTCTAGCCACCCGTTCGCTCCGCGTCCAGCGGAGAACCTGCGGCAGCTTCAACTTCGGTCGTTGGTCCTTAGTCGTTGGCGGCTGCCCTTGCGGTCACTCGTCTTTGCGAACGACTAACGGCGAACGGCCAGCGACTGACTTGCTACCAGGACGACTTCGAAACGCCTGGAATCTCCCCGCGCAGCGCGAGCTGGCGGAAGCACAAGCGGCAAATGCCGAACTTGCGCAGAAAAGCGCGCGGCCGTCCGCACAGCTTGCAGCGGTTGTGCTTGCGCGTGGAGAACTTCGGCTTCTTCACGTCTTCTGGCTTCTGATGTGGCCCGACGCCGTCCTTAACTCGTTTTGCTGTTGTTGCCAACTTTAGCTCCTAGCTACCAGCTTCTGGCGAAACCTTGAAACTTTCAAACTTACCCCTACGTCCGGAACGGCATGCCCATGTGCTTCAACAGCGTGCGCGCCTGGTTGTCGTTCGCCGCCGTGGTGACGATCGTCACGTTCATGCCCTTCTGCTTGTCGACCTTCTCGTAAGAGATCTCCGGGAAGATTAACTGGTCGTGCAACCCCAGCGTGTAGTTCCCGCGGCCATCGAATGACTTCGTCGAAACTCCTCGGAAATCACGCACGCGCGGCAGAACAATATTCACCAGGCGGTCGAAGAATTCGTACATCCGGTCGCCCCGCAACGTGACCATTGCGCCGATGGACTGGCCCTCGCGCACCTTGAACGCCGCAATCGACTTCCTGGCCCGGGTCACCACCGGCTTCTGACCGGTAATCTGGCCCAGTTCGTTCACGGCCGGGTCGAGGACTTTTGCGTTCTGCGTCGCTTCGCCCACGCCCATGTTCACGACGATCTTGTTCAAGCGCGGAACCGCCATCGGGTTCTTCAGTTCCAGTTCCTTCTGCAGAGCCGGGGCCACTTCCTTCTCGAACTTCGCGCGCAGCCGCGGCCGTTCCTTAGCACTGTGTCGCGCCTGATCCGGCGCCTTCTGCTCCTGTGATTCCTTCTGTCCCTTTTTATCTTTTGCCATTTCGTCTCTTCAGCTTCCTCTCACGGTTTCGGAGTGTTGGCTCTTAGCCGTTAGCTTTTGGCTCTTAGCTCAACGTGTACCGGTTCGTGACGCTCGATTTCCGACTCGCTGCTTGCATCATCGCCACAAGCCAAGAGCTAATGGCGAAGAGCTAACAGCTTATTTGTCTAACGTCGTCCCGCACTTCTTACAGACGCGCACCTTGCGGTCGCCCCGCACTTCGTGGCCGATGCGTACCGGCCCGCAGGTCGGGCAAACCAGTTGCACGTTGGAGATCGCAATCCGACTCTCCTGCTCGGCAATTCCACCCTTGATGTTGCGTTGCGGGTTCGGGCGCACGTGCTTCTTCACCATCATCACGTGTTCAACCAGAAGTTTGGCGTCATTCGGAAACACGCGCAGCACGCGCCCTTCCTTGCCCTTGTCCCGTCCGGTGATCACCTTCACGGTGTCATTGCGCCGGAGATCCACTCGCTTGTTTTCGGTGCTTACAGTTCTCATAAGTCAAAGTTTCAAGGTTTAAACGTTTCAAAACCAAGACCACAGTCTGAAGATCTCTATTCTCAAGGCACCTTGAAACCTCGAAACATTGAGACCTTGCGACTTTCCCCTAGATTACTTCCGGCGCCAGCGAAACGATCTTCAAGAACTTCTTCTCGCGCAACTCGCGGGCCACCGGACCAAACACGCGGGTACCCACGGGCTCGCCCACATCGTTGATCAGCACCGCCGCATTCTGGTCGAAGCGGATGTAGGTTCCGTCGCGCCGCCGATGCTCCTTGCGCGTACGCACGATCACGGCCTTGACCACGGTTCCTTTTTTCGACTGACCCTCGGGCGCCGCTTCTTTTACGGCCGCCGTGATCACGTCGCCCAGCCCGGCGTTCAATCCCGTCGAGCCGCCCAGCGGCAGAATCATCTGCAGCTTGCGGGCGCCGGAGTTGTCGGCGACTTCCAGCATCGATCTCATCATCACAGCCATGGCGTCAATCTCCCTCTCTCAGCTCGCTCCGCAACCTAGGTGCCCGGAACTTCGACCGCCGCTTCCGGTACCAGCGCAGTCTTGCGCACGATATCTTTCAGCTTCCAGCGCTTCAGCTTCGACAGCGGACGAGTCTCCTCGATCCGCACCACGTCGCCCACGTGCGCCTCGTTCTTCTCGTCGTGCGCATAAAATTTCTTGTTGCGCGCGATCACGCGTCCGTAGAACGGATGCGATTTCTTGCGCGTCACCTTCACCACAATCGTCTTCTGCATGCGGTTGGCGACTACTTCTCCGACCACTTCCTTGCGGCGGCCCTGCACCTTCGGCGTTGCCTGGGCTGACGTATTGGTTTCCGCCATTATCGTTTCTCCGTTGCGGCTGAGCGCTCGCGCTCTCCGATGATGGTCTTCACGCGCGCAATGTCCTTGCGCAGACCGCGAATCTTCTTCAGGCTCTCGGTCTGCCCCATGTTCAGCTGAAACTTCAGCTTGAAGAGCTGGTCCGCGAGTTCGCCTTCCTGATGGCGAAGCTCTTCTTCCGTTAGGTTTCTGACTTTGTCTGCTTTCATAAATAGCTCTCAGCTTTCAGTTATCAGCCCAATCAACTCCGCCGTCACTGACAGCTGAGAGCTGATCGCTGCCTTAGTGCGCCGCGCCTTCGCGCTTGACCAGCGTGGTACGCAGAGCCAGCTTGTGCGACGCCAGTCGCATGGCCTCAGTCGCATCCTGGATGGTCACGCCTTCCATCTCAAACAGAATCTTTCCTGGCCGCACCACCGCAACCCAGTGATCCGGAGCGCCTTTGCCCTTGCCCATACGGGTTTCGGCCGGCTTCTTCGTGACCGGTTTGTCGGGAAACACGCGGATCCAGATTTTTCCGCCGCGCTTCACGAAACGCGTCATAGCCACGCGGCTGGCTTCAATCTGACGGTCCGTGATCCAGCCCGGCTCCAGCACCTTCAGCCCGAAATCGCCGAACGCTAGCGTCGACCCGCGCCAGGCCTTACCGGTCATGCGGCCGCGCTGCTGCTTGCGATACTTCACCTTCTTTGGCATCAACATAAATCAGCTCTTAGCTCTCAGCCTTCAGCTCTCAGCGAAACTCGCCATACTTCTGCATTCAGACGTCTGACTTCTAACTTGGCTTAAAACCCACCAACCGCGGTCTGCGGTTCGCGCTTCTTGGTCGGCAGAATCTCTCCTTTGTACACCCAGCACTTCACGCCGATCACGCCGTAGGTCGTGCGCGCTTCGGTGAAGCCATAGTCGATATCGGCGCGCAGCGTGTGCAACGGCAAGCGGCCTTGCAGATACCATTCCGACCGCGCGATTTCATTCCCGTTCAGGCGTCCACTCACGCGCACCTTGATTCCCTTGCATCCGAAACGCAGCGCCGAATCCACCGCCTTGCGCATGGCGCGCCGGAACCCCACGCGCTTTTCCAGTTGCAGTGCGATCGATTCGGAAACCAGTTGCGCGTCCAACTCAGGCTTGTGCACTTCCTGGATGTCGACAAAAATGTCCTTGCCCGCCGTGCGCTTCTGCAGTTCGGCTTTGAGTTTGTCGATTTCCGCGCCTTTGCGCCCGATGATGATCCCCGGACGCGCCGTCTTGATGATGATGCGCAGCTTGTTGCCCGGCCGCTCGATTTCAATGGCGCTGATGCCCGCCGACTTCAGCTTGTCCTTCAGTTCGGCCTTCAGCTTGACGTCCTCGTGCAGTTGCTTGTCGTAATCCCGCTCGGCAAACCACCGCGACTTCCACGGCTTGGTGTAGCCGAGGCGAAAACCATAAGGATGGACTTTTTGTCCCATTGCTTCTCCTAAATCAAACTCTGACTACTTCGCTGCCGCTTTCTTCTTGCCCGCCGCCTTCACTGCCGGAGCCCGCCGCTTGGCCTTGGCCGGAGCCGCTGTGTGGCCGCCGCCCGCACTGCTGGACGTTTCGCCACTCTTCCCGCGCTCCGCCAGCACCAGCTCAATGTGCGAAATGCGTCGCTGGTACCGGTACGCGCGTCCCTGGGGCGCCGGACGAATGCGCTTCATGCGCGGCCCTTCGTTCGCGATCGCACTCTTCACGTACAGGTTGTCGATCTCGACGTCGAGTCCCTTCTCGCTGGTGAGAAAGTTCGCGTTGTCGAGCGCCGACTGCAGCAGCTTGCCCACGTGCGCTGCCACTCGCTTCTTGGTGAACGCCAGCGTGTTGCGCGCCTCTTCCACCCGGCGCCCCTTGATCAATTCCAGCACCAGGCGTGCCTTCTGCGGCGAAACTCGCAGGTACCGCATTTCCGCTCTAAATTCCATAGTCGTATCTCAGTTCTTACTCGTAGCTCGTAGCTCAAAGCTCGTAGCTCGCTACGCCTTCGGCGCCGACGGTGCAGACGGAGCCGACGGAGTGATCGCTCCCGGACCGCCCGGGATGCCAGCCGGTTTGGCTGCCACTTCCGTCGCCGCCCTCATGGAGTGCCCCTTGAAGTTGCGGGTGAAGCTGAACTCGCCCAGCTTGTGCCCCACCATGTTCTCGGTGACATACACCGGGATAAACTTTTTGCCGTTGTGCACCGCGATCGTGTGTCCCACCATCTCGGGCACTACGGTGGAGCGCCGCGACCACGTGCGCAGCACTTTCTTCTCGTTCCGCGAATTCATGCCGTCTACCCTCGCCTGAAGGTAGGCATCCACGAACGCGCCCTTCTTGGTTGAACGTGCCATAACTCCCTCTGTAGAGACGTTGCTTGCAACGTCTCGGCCTGCGGCATCTTCACTGCCTAGAGACGTAGCAAGCTACGTCTCTACTAAATCCCTCAGCTCTACTTCGTCCGCCGGTTCACGATGAACTTATCCGTGCGCTTGTTGTTGCGCGTCTTGTACCCGCGCGTCGGCTGTCCCCATGGCGTCACCGGATGCCTTCCGCCGGAGGTCTTGCCTTCACCGCCTCCGTGCGGATGGTCGACCGGGTTCATCGACACACCGCGATTATGCGGACGCTTTCCCAGCCATCGCGAGCGCCCCGCCTTGCCGATCGTGACGTTCTCATGATCCAGATTCCCCACCTGGCCGATCGTGGCCATGCAATCCTGGGAAACTTTGCGGGTCTCACCCGAAGGCAGCTTTACCAGCGCATACTCCGCTTCCTTCGCGATCAACTGCGCCGCCCCCCCCGCCGACCGCACCATCTGCGCGCCCTTGCCGGGCTTCAGTTCCAGGTTATGAATCTGCGTGCCCGGTGGAATGTTCCGCAATGGCAGAGCGTTACCCACAAGAATGTCGGCCTCGGGACCGCTTACCACTTTCTGCCCCACCTTCAGCCCTTCGGGCTGAATGATGTAACGCTTCTCGCCATCGGCGTACGCCAGCAGAGCGATGCGAGGGGAACGGTTGGGATCGTACTCGATGCTGACCACCGTAGCCGGAATCCCGGTCTTGTCGCGCTTGAAATCGATGATGCGCAGCTTGCGTTTGTGCCCGCCACCGATGAACCGCATCGTGGTGTCGCCCGAATTGCGGCGCCCGCCGGTGCGCGGCTTGGGCTCGACCAGGGGCTTGTGCGGATGCTTGGTCGTGATGTCGTCATTGACGATCGTCGTGCGATAGCGCAGCGTCTGCGTTGTCGGTCTGTAGGTCTTGATTGCCATAGAAGCTCTCAGCTTTCAGCTGTCAGCTCTCAGCTTCACACCGTCGCTTTCACTGATAGCTGACGGCTGATAGCTGATAGCTGCTCTTACAAATTCTGCGCGTACTCCGGCATCTTCTCGCCGGCCCGCAACCGCACGTAGGCCTTCTTCCAATCCGGACGATAGCCCGCGAATTTCCCGCGCCGCCGCTCTTTTCCCGGATAGTTGGCCGTGCGCACCGAGCGCACTTTCACCTTAAAAATCGACTGCACCGCTTCCTTGATTTCCGTCTTGGTCGCCTTGGGAGCTACCTGGAAGACCAGCGTATTCTGGTTTTCCTTGATCTCCAGGCCCTTCTCGGTAATCACCGGACGGCGAATGATCTGGTATGCGGATTTCATCAGGCCACCTCCGCCGCTTTTTCATGCTTGGTTCGGCGACGCGGAGTGCCGGTCGCCTTCTTGGCGCCTTCGTCTTTATCCGCCTTGTGCTTCCGCTTCGATACCGAAGACTTCAGCGAAACCTGCAGCTTCTCGATCGCGGGCTGCGAGAAAATCGCCCGGTCATACCGCAGCAGGTGATACGGATGCACTTCGTTGCTGCGCACCAGCTCGAGACCCTGAATGTTACGCGCGCTCAATGCCAGGTTGTGGTTCTCCTGCTTCGCTTCTTCCACGATCAGCACCGTCGCATCGACCTTCAGCAAATTCAGCGCCTTGCGGAATTCCTTGGTCTTCGGCTCTTTCACGTCGAACGCGTTCACCACGATCAGCTTTCCGTCCGCCAGTTTCGCAGCCAGCGCCGAGCGCAACGCGCCCATCAGCTTCTTCTTGGGAAAGGCGTAGCCGTAAGAGCGCGGTTGCGGACCATGCACCGTGTAGCCATGCCGCCACAGTGGCGAACGAATCGATCCGATGCGGGCCCGGCCCGTGCCCTTCTGCTTCCAGAGCTTCTTGCCCGACCCGGAAACTTCCCATCGGCCCTTGGTTTTGTGCGTACCGGCGCGCTGCGAGGCGCGGTAATGCTTCACCGCTTCCCAGAGCAGATCTTCGTTGACCGCGCCGAAGATTTCGTCGGCGAGATCGAGCGTTCCAACCTTCTCGCCGCTCAGATTGTGTATATCGATAGTTGCCATATGCTTTTTCACGTAGCGGCGGACGCATTCGTCCGCCCGCTCTATGCCTTCTTGGCCGCTCTCTTCGCAGCCTTCAACGGATCGACCGTGGCCGAACCGGCGAATCCGCGGCGTTCTCGTGGTGGCTTTTTCGCTTTCGTAATGATGATGTAGCCACCCTCGGGTCCAGGGACGCTGCCCTCGACCACCAGCAGATTCTCGTCCTTATCCACGCCCAGTACGCGCAGGTTGCGCTGGGTCACGCGGGCATTGCCCATGTGGCCCGACATCCGCATCCCTTTGAACACGCGCGACGGGAAGGCCGACGACCCGATCGAACCGGTGATCTGGAACATCGAACCGTGCGACTTCGGGCCACCGGCAAAATGATGGCGTTTCACCACGCCCTGAAACCCGCGTCCCTTGCTGATTCCGACGATGTCCACAAAACGCTCGCCGTCGAACATATCGACCAGCACCCGGTCGCCAACTCTTACGCCCTTTTCTTCGACGCCCTCGACCGGCGCCTCCATTTCGAGCGGCACCTCACGCATGAACTTCACTGGAGGCAGATTGTTCTTCGCCAGATGTCCCTGCGCCGGCTTGGTCAGCCGCGATTCCTTCACAAACTCAACCAGACCAATCTGGGCCGCTTCGTAGCCGTCCTTCGTGGCCGACTTGTGCTGCGTCACCACGCAAGGACCAGCCTGCAACACCGTGACCGGGCGAACGTCGCCCTTCGAGTCAAACAGTTGCGTCATGCCGACCTTCTTGCCCAGAATCCCCGCTACCTTCGTTGCCATTTCCTTCTCCGTGCCCAGCGTGGCTAGTCGTTGCTCACGACTGCTATTGGCTGGGAGCCGTTCTTTCTGACAGCTGACGGCTATTTGCGTTCCTTACCGAACGCCTTGATCTCCACATCGACACCCGCGGGCAGATCGAGCTTCATCAGCGCGTCCACCGTCTGCTGCGTCGGCTCGAGAATATCGAGCAAGCGCTTGTGGGTGCGGATCTCAAACTGTTCCCGCGATTTCTTGTCCACGTGCGGCGAACGCAGCACGCAGTACTTGTTTTTCATCGTGGGCAGCGGAATCGGCCCGGCAATCTGTGCGCCCGTGCGCCGTGCGGTTTCCACGATCTCGCCCGTCGACTGATCCAGAATGCGGTAGTCGTAAGCCTTCAACCGGATGCGAATTCTTTCTTTTCCAATCACTGTGTCATCTCTCTAACCCCTCCCGGCCATCCCGGAGGAAAGAACTGGCGGCAAGCCGCAAGCCGCGTTTGTAAATTCAGAAGTGAGAATCCAGAATGCAGAATTGATTTCGCTCTTAACTTCTGCATTCTTCCTTCTGACTTTTGCCTTACTGCACAATCTCCGCGATCGTTCCCGCGCCGACCGTGTGGCCGCCTTCGCGAATGGCGAAGCGCAGGCCCTTTTCCATCGCCACCGGCGTGATCAACTCGAT
>JADGNQ010000080.1 GCA_017883385.1 Candidatus Sulfotelmatobacter sp. | reverse complement strand
CGCGGTAATGATGTGGTTGCCCTTTTCGCGGTACATCTCAGCCACGCCCTTGATAGCGAGGTTGTCGCTCTCGGTGGCGCCGGAAGTGAATATGATTTCTTTCGTGGTGGCGCCGACCAGTTTGGCGATGCGCTCGCGAGCTGTCTCCACACCCTCTTCGGCAGCCCACCCGAACGAATGGTTGCGGCTTGCCGAGTTGCCGAACTTCTCCATGAAATAGGGCAGCATCTCTTCCAGCACCCGCGGATCCATGGGGGTGGTGGCGTGGTTGTCCATGTAGATGGGCAGCTTCACACCCTTCGCGTCAGGGTGATGCGCCTGCGTGTGTGCCTGGGGGATCTTTACGTCCGTGCTCATTGATTGCCTCTCCTGCTTTTGATGAATCTCTTTAGACTAATCTCTTCGATGAATCTTGTGTTCCCGACGGCTCAGGTGATGGTCACCAATTCCGCCGACTTGGGATCGTCGCTCGCGGTTTCTTCCGGTTCTTCCCGCATGTGCGAAATCTTGATGCGCTTCAACACTGCTTCAATACTCTCGTTTACCTTGCGTAGCGGTTCGCGGATATTGCATCGGTCGCTCTGGCCGCATTCTCCCCGAACCGTGACGCAGGATGTGATAAACAACGGGCCGTCGATGGCCTGAATTACCTCAAAAGCCGAAATCGTGTGGGCCGCCCGCGCCAGGGTATAGCCGCCGTTGGTACCGTGCTGCGAGTGCAACAATCCAGCCTTGGCCAGCCGCTGCAGAATCTTCGCCAGAGCTTCGGGTGGAATACCATAGGCATCGGCGACATCCTTGGCGCTGCGCGAGCCCTCGCTCGAGTGCTCGGCGAGATGCTTCATCGCCATCAGGGCGTAGTCGGCCTTCTTGGTTAGTTTCAGCACTCGTTCCCCTGTGTAAAACCCGACTGATAAGGTCGGCATGGAACTCCGACCTTTTCTGTCGTAATTCATTTTACGTCACCCCGATCGATCGGAGCAAGTTCTTGCAGGCAGTTGAATGAAATCATCCCTGAACGGTAAATACATAGGGCTGAATGGCTTAGAGTAATGCGACAATTTTGGTCGGAATTTGATGATCTGAGGGGGCGAGCCCACAACCTTAAGACTGTCGGCAGGTTGTCACAGTTTCAGAACATATCACGCATGGGGACTTGACAACCCGCAAAGCCGTTCTAAAATACCGGAAATTCCGGCGAATTTCGTCCCTCCGCCTTGTTTCTTGCGGGACCTTCCGGATTTATGACCTCCAAGTCGCCCTCTCCTCCTCAAAGCGCAGATATGCGGCAGCCCTGCAAACACCCACGCGTGCAGATTGTGAGCCGCGATGAGGAATCTGAATTCGTCGAATGTCTTGAGTGTCGCGAGGTGTTTGAATCGAGTGAACTCAGGGACATGAGCATCGAAGAGCGTACCCAGGAAAGCGAGATCTGATCGCCGTTTCGCTGCGGCCTGGTGACGGAGGTAATCCCTGCCTGCGGTTTAGGCTTGTTGTGTGTGCATCCGCTTGTTATGGTGCAGGCCGGGGCCGTGCGCGCGTCGGTTTCCGTCTGGAATATGTCGATGGTGGCTTTAGTCGTAGACGACTCGATGCTAATCCGCTACACCGTGTGCCGCTTTCTTGAAGAGCGCGGCTTTGCGGTAGAGTCTGCCACCAATGGCGAGGAAGCTTTGGAAGTGCTGGCCCGTGTGCCCGCGGACTTGATTTTTACCGACTTGCAGATGCCCAAAATGTCGGGAAGCGAGTTGATTACCGCGCTCAAAAGCAAACCGGAAACAGCCAAGGTCCCAATCATCATTGTCGCGCGCCGAACCAGCAATTTCGACGAGTCGGAGAAGCGCGCAGATTTCGCCATCTACAAAGACATCAACATTGAAGAACAGCTCGCGAAAGCGCTGGATACCGTGCTGGGCAATGCCAGCGGGGCCCAAGCCGCCGGAAAGTAGCTGCTCCCTAGCGCGGAACTTGCCGCGTGGGACTTCCAGAGCAAGACTTCTAGCGTAAGACCAGGCCGGCCTCCGCCGAAAAATCCATAGCAGCAAATTCTCTCGTTAGAAATTTGGGATAAGCAGCGGCGGCGATCATGGCCGCGTTGTCGGTCGATAGCGGACGCGAAGGAAAGTACACGGGCAGTCCTTCTTTTGCGCCCTCGCGCTCAAAGGTCCGGCGCAATTCCTGGTTGGCCGCAACTCCTCCCGTCACGAACAACGAAGCTACATCGTAAGCCCGGGCCGCCACCAGGGTCTTTCCCACCAGATCTTCCACGATTGCGCACTGGAACGAAGCCACCAGGTCGAGGGTCTGCTTGTCGCAGTTGGCGAGGTAGTCTTCGAGTTTCGGCTTGGGAATACTCGCCAGCGCCTTGCGCCGCGCTTCCACGGTGCTGAGCATGTCGTGCGCCTCCACGTAACGCAAGATCGCCGTCTTGATGCCGCTATAGGAAAAATCAAAGCGTGGACGATCGTCGTCGGGTTCGACCGCTCGGCCGTCGCTTCTACCACGGCGGTCGCGATGCTTGATTTGTGCCGGCGGGAATTTCACTGCCCTGGGATCGCCGTGCGGAGCGAGGCGGTCGATGGCCGGGCCTCCGGGATATCCCAGTCCCAGAAGCTTGGCGACTTTGTCGAAAGCTTCGCCGGCAGCGTCATCGCGGGTGTGGCCGATGTTTTCGTAGGTCCAGGAATCATTCTGTTTTGCGGCGAGATAAAGGTGGGTGTGTCCGCCCGAGACGACCAGGGCCAGCACCGGGAATTGCAACTCGTGGTTGCCCTTCTGCCGCTCCTCGAGTAGTACAGCGTGGATGTGACCCTCAAGGTGGTTGACGGCAATCAGTGGCTTGTCGAGCGCGAAGGCCAGTGCTTTGGCGTAGCTGATGCCCACCAGTAATGCTCCGGCAAGCCCCGGGCCACGTGTGACCGCGATGGCATCGAGGGAGTCGTAGCTGCGTTTTGCTTCCGCCAGCGCCTGGCGTACGACGGGAACGATCGCGCGCAGATGCTCGCGCGAGGCGAGTTCGGGTACGACTCCGCCGTATGGCTGATGGATTGCGATCTGCGACGCGACAACATTGGAGACAACCTGCTCGCCCGAGCGCACCACGGCTGCCGCGGTCTCGTCGCAGGAACTCTCAATGCCGAGGATGTAGGCGTCGGGCATGTTTCCCTAATAGTATGGGAATTCATGGCTGATTTGCTCCAACACGTGAGGGACTCGGGTTTTCCATTCCCGGATCGTCTCATTCACCTGTTCGTGGGTGGCTCAGAGCTACATGGGGCCAAGGTCCACGGCACGGACGACCTCGACATCTACGGGGTTTACGTTGAGCCGCCGGAAATGATTCTTGGGCTCGAATCCCTTCCACATTTCGTCTGGTCAACCGCAGGGAATGAGCGGCGCAACGGGCCAAATGATGTAGATATCACGCTCTACTCCTTGAAAAAATGGGCAGGGTTGGCGTGCAAAGGCAATCCCACGGCTCTGCACTTCCTGTTTGCGGGGAGTGTTGCTCGGAATGCTATCTGGGAAGAAATTGTGGCCAGTAAACATGCTTTTCTCGCACGAGGATGTGTGAAGCAGTTCTTAGGATTTGCTGACGACCAACTCAAGCGCATGACCGGGAAGAAGGGGCGAGGCAAGAAGGGGCAGCGCCCTGAGATTGAAAGGAAGTACGGATACGACGTGAAGGCAGCCATGCACACGCTGCGCCTGCTCTATGAGTGCCACGAACTAGTGTCGCGGGGCACTATTACGTTGCCCCGTCCAGAACGTGATCTTCTCATCCGCGTACGTACCGGGAAGTACTCCATGGACAAGGTTCTCGTCATGGCCCAGAAGCTGTTTGCGGAATGTGAGGAGGCGGCGAAATCGTCGTCGTTGCCGGAGAAAGTGGATCGAACTGCCGTGTCGAATCTTCTAGCTACTTCGTATCGAAAAGCATGGGACGCCGGTTAGAAGCTACGCGGCGTCCCGTTATCGCATTTCAACTCGCGGCGCTACTCCAATCGCACCTCGTCGATCTGAAAGTCGAACTTGCCTGCCGCTGGGCCTCCAACGAAAAGAATCGCGGAGATATCGTGGCCGTCGGTTCCGTTGAATGCGGAGAAAGGAACGCTGATCTTCTTCCACTCGGCCCCGGCGGTAAACGACTGGTGCGCCGGAATGCGGCCTCCACTGGTTGTGAAGACGAGAACGCGGTAGGTTTGGCCGTCGCCTTTGGCGAAGAACGTTATGCTTTTCTTCGACGACAGATTTACTGGAACGAACGGTTGCGCGCCTGGCGCCCACATCACGCCCGCCCACGCATAGGGAAGCCCGCCGTCGACTACGCCAGAGATATCCAGAGCGTGCTTGTCTCCGTTGGCGCCGCCATCGATTACTTTCATTTCTCCCGTGGATTTTCCGCCGGCGAGGCTGTCAGTCGAAAGCGTCCATCCTGTCCCGAATTTGGCGCTGGGAGTGCCATCGTCAAAGTCGCTGATCAATCCCATCTCTGCTCCCGAAGGCGGAGGCGCCTGCGCGGCTTTCGCAGCTTCCTGCTTTTCCTTCTCGATGACCGCGCGGTAGCTCGCCCGATCATCCTCAGCGCCCAGCTTCCATACAGAAACGATGTCACGGGTCGCTGTGACGTCCTGCGTTGGGTCGCCTTTGACCAGCACCAGGTCGGCACGCTTGCCGGGGGCGATCACGCCCCGGTCGTCGAGATGAAACGTTGCCGCCGGAACCGAAGTTGCCGCTGCCAGTGCTTCCTGCGGCGTGAGTCCGGAGCGTACCAGCAACTCCAGTTCGCGATGAATGCTTACGCCATGCGATGTCCCGGGGTTGGGAGCGTCTGTTCCAGCCAAGATCGATACGTGAGCCGCTTTCAGTTGAACAATCGTTTGTTCGGCATATTTTTCATCCGGTGCGGTGGAAAACTTTGGAAAAGACCGTTTCAGATTGCCGATATCGTCGCTGGTGAGGTAGGGCGCGAGCCGCGGATCGGTGCTGAGGTTCTGGCCGCTGGCGGCGCCGCTCACTGATTCGAGCACGCTCAACGTCGGAATAACAAAGGCGTGGTGCGCGGCGACGAACTTGCCGAAGTCAGGCGCCGGAGAGCTGTCAGCAAACAGGTGAGCTAACCCGTCGGCTCCAGCTTCGATGACGGCGCGGGCGTCCTTCTGAGTGCCGATGTGAACCACAGCTAACTTGCCACTCTTGTGGGCAGCATCGATGACAGCTTTCAGCGTCGCGTTGTCGAGCGTCGGGCGATGGCCACCATAGGCGCTGGCATCGTCGATGACGATCTTGATGTAATCCGAACCCTCGGCAACGCGGGCGTCTACCCATGCCTGAGCCTCGGCAGGCGACGAAAGCGTAGGGATCTGAACGCCGTATTCGGTGCCATGGCCGCCGGGTGCGGTCGCCAGAGTTCCAGCGGAGCGCAGATCGGCCAGGTCGAGATCCTTACCCTCAGTCTGCTCTTTCTTTATCTGCTGCATGTACTTCGCGTCGGTAAACATGTCGAGCTCGGTCGTGACGCCGAAGATCTCCGCCTCCTTGAGCGCATCGCCCCAGGCATGGGTGTGCGAGTCGATCAGGCCGGGGAGGAGCGTGTCGCCTGCGGCGTCGATCGTTTTCACGTTCGACGGGGTCTTGAGGTCCTTGCCCACCGCCTTGATCTTGCCGTCTTCCACCCAGACGTCGGCTTGCTCCAACACCTTATGGCCATCGAACACGCGCGCCTTGCGGATCACAAAGCTGTTGCCATTGTCCGGGCTGGCCATGATGATCGCGGGTGCGGACAGCAGCAGATAGAACGCCATCCAGCCAAAGACTCTGAAGGTTGCGGCAAATCGTCGGGAATTCATATTCTTCTCCGTAAAGTGCGGAACTCGATCACAACTAGCCAAACCGATCATCCTGCACGTCGAGTACAGCCGCCAGTACAAACCGTCACGTGGCCAGCGTGACAATTGTCACTGTGTAAAGCATGCTTGACACCTCGAACTGTAAAGCATGCTTTACATCCGTGTCAAGAGGTTTGTTGCACAAAAGTGAGCGGTATGATTGATGCGGGCCGGACAACGCAGCCGGTCCCGCCATGCTCAAGGATTTCGCCACCTCCATCATCCGGACGCTTCGCCAGGACGGCTTTCAGGCCCACCTGGTGGGTGGATGCGTGCGCGATCTCTTGCTTGGGCGCGAACCGAAGGACTACGACGTGGCGACGAACGCAACGCCGGACGAGGTGATGGGAATTTTTCCCGAGACCTACGCGGTGGGGGCGCAGTTTGGCGTCGTACTGGTGCCTGCGCCTGACGGAGGTGCTGCGAGCGATGTTTCCGCGGCGGCTTCTTCGAAATCCCACGCCGTCGAAGTGGCTACTTTCCGCAGCGATATCAGCTATTCCGACGGCCGCCATCCCGACGAGGTGTGCTTTAGCCGGGATCCACGCGAGGACGTCGCTCGCCGCGACTTTACCATCAACGGCATGCTGCTCGATCCGGTGAACGGCGAGGTCCTTGACTATGTCGGCGGGCGACACGATCTGGAAGCGGGAATCATCCGGACTATCGGCGATCCAGGGCAGCGGTTCGGCGAAGACAAGTTGCGCATGCTGCGGGCGGTGCGCTTTGCGGCACGGTTTGGCTACACGATTGAGGCAGGGACGTTTGCCGCGATTCAGGAAACGGCTCAGCAGATCCAGGTTGTATCACGCGAGCGAGTACGGGACGAATTGACCCGCATGCTGACGGAAGGGAATGCGCGGCGCGCGTTTCTTCTGCTCGATGAGAGCGGACTACTGAAACAGGTCTTGCCGGAGATTTCTGCTATGAAGGGGGTTGAGCAACCTCCGGAGTTCCATCCTGAGGGCGACGTGTTCGTGCACACGCTGCTGCTTCTCGACAACCTGCCGAATCCTTGCCCGCTGACCCTGGCTTGGGGAGCGCTGTTGCATGACGTCGGCAAGCCTCCGACGTTCCGGGTGGCGCCCGACCGTATCCGGTTCGATAGCCATGTTGAAGTGGGTGTGAAGATGGCGGAAGAAATCTGTCGCCGTTTACGATTTTCCAACGATGACACGGCTCAGATCCTGGCGCTGGTCGACAACCACATGCGCTTTGGCCATGCGACTCGGATGAAGGAATCCACGCTGAAGAAATTTCTTCGTATGCCCGCATTCGAAGAGCACCTTGCCCTGCATCGCGCCGACTGCTTGGGCAGCCATCGAAACTTGGCGACCTACGAGTTCGTCCAGCAGAAGCGGGCTGAGATTCCACCGGAGAAGATGCGTCCTTCGCCGTTGGTGACAGGGGATGATCTGATCGCCGAAGGGTACGTTCCCGGGCCGAAGTTCCGTGAAATCCTAAGCGCAGTTGAAGATGCACAGCTTGAAGGGCGACTGCCTTCGCGCGATGCGGCGCTCGATTTCGTGCGTCGCGAGTTTCCCGCGTGAGCTGTTGCGAGCCCGTGCCCGGGCGGGGACGAGAATGCTAAAATCCTAGTTTCTCTCAGGTTGGTTGCAGCACTTCATCAGACGAGGAACCCCACTTGCAGCAGGCGGGCGCAGGGCTGGAAAAAATCGTAGCGCAGTCTTTACGACAGGCGCCCCCGGCGGAAGCGCCACTCATGGCATGGCCCGTCGTCTGCGGTTCAGCCGTAGCCGAGCGCACGCGCGCGCTGAGTTTTGAGACTGGAGTATTGCACGTGGAAGTCGCGGATGAGGGATGGAAATCCGAACTGCAGGCGCTTGCCCCGCGATATCTGGCGATGCTCAACCGGTACACAACAGAAACGGTTCACAGGATCGAGTTCGTGGTGGCTCGCTCCGGAGTCGCCGACAAGAATCTACGCTGAACGGTCAATCCTTATGAAAGTCACTGATAAAGACGTTGCCTACGTCGCGGATCTCGCCAACCTGGAGCTCACGGAAGAGGAGCGTACACGAATGCTGCGCGACCTCAATTCAATTCTCGATTACATCGATCGGCTGAACGAACTCGACACGTCCAACGTTCCGCCGATGGCGCAGGTTTCCGACCGCTACGGAGTTGACCAGGCGAAGCAGGGCAGCGAGCGTTTCGCCTATGCCAGGCGCGAGGATGTCCTCGAAGGACTGCGGAAGTCGCTGCCGCATGAAATTGCGCTGGAGAATGCGCCGGATGCGGATGAACATTTCTTTAGGGTGCCGAAAGTGATTGAACGGTAGGCTCCGAACGAGATTCCGCGAACCAAAACAAATGGACTTGAAGTCACTCACTATCGACGCGGCGCGCTCCGCTGTCCAGCAGCGCGAGACGACCGCGCTCGCGCTGGCCGAGGCGCACTACGCCCACATTCAAAAAGAGGACGGCCAGATCGGCGCGTTCCTGACCCTATCGAAAGAGCGTGCTCTCGAGCAGGCGGACCGCATCGACCGCACGGCGGCGGAAGGCACGACGTTGCCTCCGCTGGGCGGCGTGCCGGTGGGCATCAAGGACGTGATGAGCACGCGTGGCGTGCGTACTACGGCGGGATCGAAGATTCTTGAAAAGTACATTCCTCCCTATGACTGTACGGCGGTGGCTCGAATGGAAGCGGCGGGTGCTGTCGTGCTGGGCAAGATGAATTGCGACGAGTTCGCCATGGGCTCGTCGAACGAAAATTCCGCTTATCATCCTGTGCGCAATCCGCGCGATTTGAGCCGCGTACCCGGAGGGTCCTCGGGAGGTTCAGCCGCGGCTGTGGCATCTGACATGGCTGTTGTCGCGCTCGGCTCGGACACTGGCGGTTCCATACGGCAGCCGGCGTCGTTCTGCGGTGTGGTGGGGCTGATGCCGACCTACGGACGCGTGTCGCGCTACGGATTGATCGCGTTTGCGTCGTCGCTCGACCACATTGGACCGCTAGCCAAGACGGTGAAAGACGCGGCCATTGTGCTGCGCACGATTGCCGGCCGCGACCCAATGGATTCCACCTCGGCTGATGTGCCCGTGCCCGACTACGTCGCGGAACTCGACAAACCTGTTCGCGGAATGAAACTCGGCGTGGCAAAAGAGTATTTCGGAGAAGGCCTGGACGACGAAGTCCGGCAGGCCGTAGAAGCGGCGATCGACAAGTTGAAGGAGCTAGGTTGCGAGATTGTGCCCGTTTCTCTGCCGCACACGCCGTATGCGATCCCGACGTATTATTTGATCGCGACGGCGGAAGCGTCGTCGAATCTGGCCCGCTTTGACGGTGTGCGTTACAGCCACCGCGCGCTCGGAGTAAAGACATTGTCGGAAATGTACCGGCGCAGCCGCGACGAGGGCTTCGGGACAGAGGTCAAGCGGCGCATCATGCTCGGAACGTACGCGCTGAGCGCAGGGTACTACGATGCCTACTATCTCAAAGCGCAGAAGGTGCGCACTCTGTTGACGCGCGACTTCGATGAAGCTTTCCGCAAGGTGGATGCGATTGTGACTCCTACCAGTCCCACGGCCGCGTTCCGCTTGGGCGAAAAGTCGAACGATCCGCTGGCGATGTATCTGGCCGACATTTACACGGTGACTGCCGATTTGGCGGGGATTCCAGGAATTTCAGTGCCGTGCGGCGAGACGAAAGAGAAGCTGCCCATCGGGTTGCAGATTCTGGGCAAACATTTTGATGAGAGCACGATTCTGCGGCTGGCGCACGCTTACGAACAAGCAGCGTAGACGTCCAACTCCGCGGTTATTGCTCGGCCGGCTTGTAGTAGCGCTCTCCCGCGCAGCCTCGGCACAACACTCTTCCGTCGCGGCGCACTTCTTTGCGGAAGTTGATTCCTTCGCCGCACTCCGCGCACACGACGCGCTCACCTTTATATCCCGGGAATTCTTCGGGCGGTAATTCGACTTTTACCCACTGCGTGGTGAACAGATCGTCATCGGAGATTTCGCGATAGGCGAGCATCTGCTGCTGATTCTTGTCAGCGATTTCCGGATGCATCTGCCGAGCCAGAGCTTTGGACGATTCCTTCGCGGCGATGCGGATCGCCTTGCCGGTAGCCACGTCCACGAATGTAGACGCAACCTTGCCCCAGTCGCGGAATTTGAGAGCGCGCTTGCCCAGCCGGCACCCGGTGACCACGGCGACGGCGTCGGTGGCGCAGCGATCGATTTCGACGAAAGTGACAAGACGCTTCCGGTCCTTTCCTTGCGGATCGTCAATGCCAAGCTTCTGCAGTCCGTGCATGGCGAGACGTACGCCGAGGACTTGTCCGGCACAGATGTGCCCATGGGCCTGTTCAGCGTCGCGGAGATATTCGTCGAGGGATTTCACAGGAGCAGCTGTCAGCTATCAGCTTAACATCTCACGCCGCGAAGGCCAGGCTCACGTAGAGCATTCTCATTTCCTTCTCCAGCGGATACCGTCCTTGGTGATTTCGACAATAATGCCCGCCTCAGCGAGTTCGGCGCGGAGCACGTCTGAGGCTTTGAAGTCGCGGGCAGCGCGGGCCGCCTTCATCTGAGCGATCTTCTCCTCGATGTCGGCGTCCGATTGCGCTCCAGACTGGATAGCCTCATGCAACTCGTTGCTGATGTCTTTTTCGCGACCTTCCCCCGATGCCCACTCGAAAACCCGCTTCATCTTCGGGCCATCGTCATCGTCGAGTACGGCAAAGATTTCATCGAACTTCGCGAGCGCAGCGAGCAGCGGAGCGACGTCATCTTGCTTGATTCCGTCCGTATCGAACGCAGCATTGGACTGGCGCACCATCTCAAAGATCGCGCCCTGGGCTTGTGCGGTGTTGAGGTCGTCGTCGAGCGCGGCGCGCATGCGATCGACCGTTTCGGACGCGAGAGACTGCATTTCAGGAGTGGCGCCTGCGGGGAAGTTCCCAGCACTTAACCGCAGGCGGAAATTTCGCAACCGCTCAACCGATACCGCCGCTTGCTTGAGCCCATCAAACGTGAAGTTCAACTGATTCCGGTAGGGCACCGAGGTGAGCAAGTATCGGATCGAGGACGGCTTGTGCCCCTTCAGGACCAGGTCGCGTAGCGTGAAGAAGTTGCCCGAACTTTTCGACATCTTCTCGCCTTCGACAAGCAGGAAGCGCGCATGAAACCAGAAATGCGCGAAAGGCTTGCCGGTGAGCGATTCTGATTGGGCGATCTCGTTTTCGTGGTGCGGAAAGACCAGATCCTCTCCTCCCGCATGCAGGTCAAAGCTTTCCCCAAGTTCCTGCATCGACATCACGGAGCACTCCAGGTGCCAGCCCGGACGCCCGGCGCCAATCGGGGTGTCCCACGAAGCTTCATCGGGCTTGGCCGCTTTCCAGAGAGCGAAGTCACGAGCGCTGTCCTTGTCGTACTCGTCGACGTCGACGCGCGCACCGTCGAGCATCCCCTTGAAGTCTTTCTTGGAAAGCTTTCCATACTCCGGAAACTTCGCGATGCGAAAGTAATAGGAGCCATCGTCCGCGCGGTAGGCGAGCCTCTTCTCCACCAGGCGAGACACGAATTCAGCCATCTGCGGGATGTTTTCCGTCGCCCGCACCAATTTCGGCGGTTCGATGTTGATCATCGCCGCGTCTTCGACAAATGCCTTTTCATACCTCGCCGTGTATTGCTGAACGCTGACCCCATCGCGTGCGGCGTTGCGAATGATCTTGTCGTCCACGTCGGTGATGTTCATGACGTACCGCACGCCGTATCCGCTCTGGCGGAAATACCGGTACAGAAGATCGACTGCGACAAACGTGCGGAAGTTGCCGATGTGCCCGTAGTCGTAAACCGTGGGGCCACAAGCGTACATGCGAACTTCATTGTCGCGAAGCGGGTGGAACTCCTCGATTCGCGACGACATGGTGTTGTAAAGACGAAGCGCCATAGTGATTTTGAGCACCTAGAACGAACTTAAGATTCTAGGGTGGGCGAGAAAGTGGGTCAAATCGCCATCAAGCGGCCGGAGTCCGCGCTGGCGGCAGGGCATGCGTATGCTGGCGCAAGCGCTGTTGCACGAGAATCACGTAATGCAGGGCGGAGACGATGGTGAATATGAAGGTCGCCCGCAGAAACTCCGCGCGCGCGATCCATACCCAGCGCAGTGGATAGATTTCAAACAGAAGCACGAAGAATACGGCGCTGATCTGCGAGAACGTATTGGCCTTGCCGAACATGCTGGGGCGGAAGTTCCGCAGTCCAGCGATCGCGAACAGGACAGCACTGGCCGCCAAAATGGAGATGTCGCGGCTGAACACCAGCACCGTGAACTTCCATGGAATCTTGTGCAGGATGGAAAGCACAAGGAACATCGTGCTCAACAGAAGCTTGTCCGCAATCGGATCAAGGTACTGTCCGAGGAGAGTCTGTTGATGAAGCGCGCGGGCCAGCAATCCGTCCAGTCCGTCGCTAAAGCCCGCAACCACGAATACGACCAAAGCCCAGAGATAGTGCCCGTCTACCAGATGAATCACAATGAACGGGACGAAAACCATCCGCAGTAAAGTGAGCTGATTAGGGGCTGTGAAGATCTGCGAGAACTTCACGCCCGTTCCTTTAAAGCATGGGATGTGGAGTCGTCCGAGGACTTGCCGTCCACTAGAGGGCTACCGGAAGGCGCCAGCGCGGTCGACGGGTCCAGCCCAGTCTTGGCCAAGAAGCGCTGGGAAAGGGAAGACAGATGTCCGTCGGGCAAATCAAGTACGACGCGCTCAATGCGATGCATGGGGAAGAAAACGACTGCAGGAGTGAACGGTTCACCCTCTCTTGCCATCGCAGCTGTATCCTCGAACGAGGCGAGTTCCACCCCGCTCAGGCGAAGACCCTCAGGGCCCAGAGCGAGGATCATTCCCCAGAATTTCTCCCGTGGATTACCCAAGCTCACGATCACCAACGCGCCGGGAAGAAAAGGATCCGGCGTCTTGGCAGGTGCGGATCGACCCCGGCTGGACAATTTTCGTTCCACCCAAGGATTGTCGCCGGGAGAAGCGCGCATTGCAACCCCGGCGGCCAAGTCAGGCCGCTTACGAGACGGGGGGCTGAGTCCTGGTTATTCCTGCATGCCGTCGAGAAGCGACCGAAGCTTGCCCGAGCGCGATGGATGCCGTAGTTTTCGGAGTGCCTTGGCCTCGATCTGGCGAATGCGCTCGCGGGTGACGTCGAACGACTGGCCGACCTCCTCCAGCGTGTGCTCGGAGCCGTCCTCCATGCCAAAGCGCATCCGGATGATCTTCTCTTCCCGCGGACTGAGAGTTCGCAACACGTGCGCGGTCCGTTCCTGCAGGTTCCCGTTGATGACCGCCTCGGCGGGCGAGACTTTGGTCCGGTCTTCGATGAGGTCGCCGAGGTGCGAATCGCCTTCCTCGCCAATCGGCGTCTCCAGAGAAATCGGAACCCGCATGATCTTGCGCACCTTGCGCACCATGGCCTCGGGGATGTCCATCTGCTTGGCAATCTCCGCAGACGTGGGCTCGTGCCCCAGCGATTGGACCAGTTGCCGCGAGGTGCGAATGAGTTTGTTGACCACCTCGATCATGTGCACCGGAAGGCGAATGGTGCGCGCCTGATCGGCCAGAGCCCGGCTGATCGCCTGGCGAATCCACCACGTGGCATAGGTGGAGAACTTGTAGCCGCGGCGGTACTCAAACTTGTCCACCGCTTTCATCAAGCCGACGTTGCCCTCCTGGATCAGATCAAGGAACTGGAGTCCACGGTTGCCATATTTCTTGGCAATGGAAACCACCAGCCGGAGGTTGGCTTCAATGAGTTCGTGCTTCGCCTGCTCGGCCTTCATTTCGCCCTGGATGATCTCGCGCTGCGTGCGGAGCAACTCCTGGAAGGTCATTCCTGCATCGCTTTCGAGGCTCTTCATCTCGGCGCGATGTTGCCGCTGCGTGACGCGGTAGTTCTTCGCCAATTCCTGGCTATGCGTGCTTGCAATTTTCTTTTCCAGAGTACTTAGCTGGCGGTCAAGCGAGCGCATGGTTTCACTGGTTTTGCTGACTCGTTCCGCCAGGCGCTTCTGCTCGGCGTGATTCAGGCCAAGTGTGCGGATGATAAGCGAAATCCGCACCATCTCACGCCCCAATTGGTAGCGGCAGCGGCGATACTCGCGGGCTTTCTTTTTCGCCGGGATGTCCGCCAAGCGTGTGGCCAGGCGGGAGGCTGTTTTGTAATGTTTGTGCAGTTCGTCGATACGGTGCGAGATGTCCTTCGCGCGGCTCTGGACAATTTCCTCGGTGACTTCTTCTTCATCGAAGACGACCATGTCTTTGATCGAGCGCAGACCGTGCCTCAGATCTTCGCCTATGGCCAGAACCTGCTGGATCACGATAGGCGAGCGCGAAAGGGCCTTGAGTTTGGATAGCTGTCCGCGCTCGATGCGCTTGGCAATGTCCACTTCCTGTTCGCGGGTAAGCAGAGGCGACGCGCCCATCTCTCGCAGGTAAACCCGCACCGGATCGCTGGCCGTATCCGGAGCACCCGGAGTCAGGTCAAGTTCGATTTCGTCCGTCTCCTTGACTATCCCCTGTTCCAGCGCGGAAAAGGGCATCCGAGGCTCACCTTCAAGCACGTCGAGGCCCCTGGTACCAATGCTGGAAAGCATATCGTCAACGTCCTGCGAGGAATGCACATCTTGCGGAATCAGATCGTTCACCTCATCGTCTGTTGTAGCGGTTGTCTTGCGCGTGTCCGGCATCAATCGAATCCTGGTGTGATCCATAGCCAAGTGGAGTACCTTTTTCGGTGCCGTCTGCGTGGAGAGAAGTAGCTTTGCCGGTCTAGAGCGGCCGTTCAACGGAAAGAGCCGAACCCAACACTGTACATCATGGCAGGTTCACGACTTCTTTCCGTCACGATGATGCAGGACCTGTATCAGGTCTTGTCGGACTCTCTTCCTCTTGAATGTCCGCCCTTCGACCTCGTTCCCAGCCAAGGGTTGGACCGCGGGGGCGTTTTCCGCCCGGCTGAGAATCAGCAGCTCTTTGATAAGATCTGCCGTCCGCTCGGAATTACCACCCATTACCGCACTTTACCACATCCGGCAGCCAAGCCCGGCGGTATCCTTGCCGAGGGCGAGAACCTTCTTCTGCCGCGTCTGCGGCGCGACCGCGGAACTTCTTGCTGGCATGGTAAAATCACTCTTGGCTCCCAATGGCGCGGGCGTCGGCTGATGATGCAAGTGCCTGAAAACAGGATGTAGGCGCGTAGCTCAGTTGGTTAGAGCGCTACCTTGACACGGTAGAGGTCAGGAGTTCGAGTCTCCTCGTGCCTACCATATCTTTTCAACGGTTTGGATCCGTTGCCCCCTCTATTCAGTCCCGGTTTTATCCGTTCTTCAATCCGTTCTAGTTCACAGGCCCTTCGGCATGGCTGAAGATTGCGTCCAGCATCATCTCCTGAGCTGCGAGCAGTTCATCCATATCCGTCTGGGCGTAATGGTCCAGCATGGTCGTGCTCTTCGCATGCCGCATGCTGCGCTGGACCGTTTTGACGTCGGTCTTCATTCTTGGTGACGAGGAACGATGCCAGGCTGTGGCGCAGGTTGTGGAACCCGAACCGCTGGCCCTTTTCGAGCTGCACCCCCGCTTTGATAGCCGCCGGCCGAAGATAATCGACGCACAGGATGTTGCCTACGCGGGGCGTGCGTCCGTGGGTTTAATTAGAAGCGAAAACCCAATCCGTCGCTTTTGCGTAAGCGGTTTCTTTCTGCCAAGCGCGAAGATACTTCGCCAGCAGCGGGGCCATCGCAACCGGAACCTTAGATTTCTTGGACTTCGGTTCGCTGAAGTTGCCTCTGATCCAACGGCTGCGGATGTGAATCTGGCTGTTCTCCCAATCCACGTCTTGCCACTTGAGCCCGGCGATCTCCGAATATCTGAGCCCCGTGGCCGCGTCCAGCACGACCATAGTCTGCTGGAGAAGAGGCAAGGAGTTCAGGATTGCGAAGGTCTGCTTAGGCGTCAGGATCACGGCCGTGTAGTCAGACGCACATTTACATCGGGCCCCGCCCAGTTCTGGAGGACGAAGCGGGTTGTACTTCACATCATCGGGAATCAGCCTCTTGCGTTGTACGAGTTCATCAGGCGAGCTCCGACTGTTCGCAAATTCTCTGCGCCCATCCTCCAATCTAATATCGAAGATGGGCGGCACCCGGTACGTACATTCGAACGCGACAGAGCGTATTTTCAGCTCCGATTGTCAGAGATGTTCCTGAGGAATGGGCGGGAACTCTGGCGTGAATTTATGCCCATGACCGTGTTCATAACCGAGTTTATTTTCGATGGCAAGCAACAGACAGTTCCGTTTGTCGTCAACAATGACATTCTCAACTCGATACAGAAGTACGTTGAAGGAAACAGTATTGAGTATCGGAACACTAAGGTCGCGGGTCCCATCCCCTATTGCGGCGGTGATATATCTCTATTTACGGGGCTTTATCGTACGAAAATCAATGATTTGTCAGTCGGTTTCTTTAGCTTTATCGGCGGCTTGGTTCAGGCTTTCGATGCATCCGGTCTTACGAGGCATCTGGATGTGGCGCGTCCTCTCGGCGCGGGCTTGACCAGTCTTTTGGGGATGAAAGATGTGGAGTTTTGCCTCGGAACGCGCGATGAACTGAGCGAGCAGAAGACTTTCAGTGAGGGCCACTGGGTGTACGTCAATGCGGCCGAGAAATCCATCGTCCAAGACAAACTCTGGGTCAAAGGGGACCAACTATTCGTAGGTGAACGGAATTCGGTCAAGCGTTTTGATCAAAGCGACTCCTGCTTAGTGCAGCTGGAATATCTGGAGGAACGGGGCGACTACACAACCCTTGCTTTTCATCGATCATGGGTACAGGCAAAAGAACTGATATGGAACAACGAACCAGAAAAGGCGAAGGTCAAGTTCGCGCAGCTGGCTCAGGAGTTAGCAGTTTCGCCCGATCTAACAAGAAGGCATCGTTTTGCATTGATGCAAGTGTACAAGGCAAATTTTGAGAGCGAGGTAGAGGCCTTTCGGAGCCTGACTGTAGATGGACCTGCCGCGGGTGGTGAGCCACGGCGAGGTCAATCAGGACATTTAAGAGCGACCGATGCCATCTTGGAACAGTACGCCATGCTGGAAAAAACATCGTTACCAAAAAATGCGATCGTGAGCATGTATCATCTGAGTAAGAACTGGCAGAAGATTCACGCCGTACACGACCGTGGCCGGGAGTTTTCCCTTACAGATGAAATCATTTCCACGCAGTTGTCGGATATCCAAGAGATTGCACCGATTACGGATCCACAGCCGGAAGAACTCGCTAAGGCGATGACGATCGCTGCTTTCGCGGCTTAAGCGAGGGACGCGCGGCTTCGCCCCAAGAAGCGATCAAGGTGGCAAGATCGCAAGATTTCTGCATTGTTCCTGGACAATGGGATCTAGCAGCCTGCCTAAAAAAGTGTTTTTGCGATCCTTTTTCGTCAATATATTGACGCCGGTCGCACGCCTGACCACAACCTCTTGTGGTCATGCAAGGTCCGAAGAGAGTTTTTCCGCAGCCTGCTAGGGAAACAATGCGAAATCAGATCGCAGGAATACGTTTTGTCGTCTGTTCATTGTTATGACGCATTGGACGCTGGACCTCTGTGAATTTCAGCGAAGGCACAATTCCAATCCGTTCTTCGATCCATCGAAACCTCGCCTTACACGTGTTTCCAAGGGTTTGGGCGGTCCCTAGCAGTGGTGTAAGTTGTTAAGAGGATTGAATAGATGGACTTTGACACCGTAGAAAGCCGGATTCTCCGAACACGTCTGCATCAATCAGTTAGAGGAAATCATCCCAATTTTCAATCCGCAATTGAATCCACGTTCGAACGACCACCCGTAGCTCCGACCCCCTGGGCGCGCATAGAAGGCGCCTGCCGCCGATCGCGGGTAGATGACAATCTCCAGAGGCCTTCCGCCTGGGGCTGGTCCGTTCGCACGCTGGACGAGCTCATAGGGCCTGTCGAGTTGTCTAGGTCCTAAGAAAGTTACAAATCACACTAGCAACAACTCAAGCCTTTGAGATTTCGGCTCTTTGAATTGTGAACCCAAAGATCAGCGCGTCGGGATGACACCAAGGGGGGCAAGATCGTTTCTACTCATTACCCTCCGGCAGACTCCAGGCAAAAAGCACCCCGCCGCTGCCGGTTAGAACGTATTGCCGGTGATCCAGTTCATAGGTGATCGGAGAACTCGCGATCTGGCCACCGGTGCCGGCGTACCAGAGAGTCTTGCCATCGCTGCTATCGAGGGCAAGAACATTGCCGCTGGAGTCGCCGGTGAACGTGACGCCTGAATCCGTAGTCAGCACGCCGGCGGATGCAGTATCCCCAATGTCGTGGCTCCAGCGAATTCTTCCTGTCTGGTAGTCGATGGCTTTGATGATGCCTTTGCCCCAAAGTCCGTAGTCCGCGCCGGCCCAGCCATAGGCGCCGTCGGCGGGCTTGGCAAAATAGAGGGAGTAACTTTCGCGCGCGGAAACGATAAACAGTCCGTTCTTAGGATCGAAACTCGGAGAGCGGAAGTTGGTCATGCCTCCTTCATCGGGCGCGATCAGGCGTCCGTCAGGCGCCGGTTCTTTGTCCGGATTCGGAATCGGGCGGCCCTCCTTATCGATGCCCAACGTCCAGTTCACCGGGCCAAACGGAGCGGTGAGAAGGCTTTTGCCGTTGGTGCGATCGAGCACAAAGAAGTAGCCGTTGCGAGAGGCCTGCATCAGCAACTTGCGAGGCTCTCCATGAAAGTCGGAGTCGACCATAACCGGGACTTCGATGGCATCCCAATCGTGCGTGTCATGTGGAGAAGGCTGGAAGGCCCAGATAAGCTTTCCGGTATCCGGGTTCAGGGCTGCGATGGTGCACGTATAGAGGTTGTCCCCGGGACGCGTCTTGCCGTTCAATACCGGCGTCGGATTGCCCGTGCCGGTGTACAGCATATTCAGGTCGGGATCATAGGTCCCGGTCAACCAAATGGTGCCACCCGTGGTCGAATTCGGGGTGCCGGCAGCAGGCGTCGTGTTCCATTGCCATTGCATCTTGCCAGTCTCGGGATCAATAGACCGCACGTAGGCGCCTATGTTGTCTAGGTCGCCACCCACCCCCAGGATCACGTGATCGCGCACCACCAGCGGTGCCATGGTTGTCCAATATCCCTTCTTGATGTCGCCGACTACCACATCCCAACGGACTTTGCCGTTCTTGGCTTCGAGCGAAATCAGGTGTGCATCGGGAGTGGAGAAGTAGAGCCACTGCTTGTACATGGCGACCCCACGATGCCCAAGGTGCATACCTGCGTTTGGCTTGTATGTGTAGTGCCAGATCTGGTGGCCCGTTCGGGCGTCGACAGCCCAGACGTTGTCCGGCACGGTGAAATACAGCACGCCGTCCACCAACAGCGGGGAGGACTTGATGGTTGCTTCCTGTCCGGTTTGAAACGCCCATGCCAGCCCGATAGATCCTACGTTCTGGGGGGTGATCTGGGTCAGTGGGCTGTGTCGTCGGCCGGAATAGTCGCCGTGGTAGCTCGGCCAGGAGTCGGCCGGCGGGTTTGCAATAATGGCGGGATCAAGCCCTTGCGACAGAAGCCGGCCGGGGAAAAAGAACAGCAGGCCGATGGCACACAATATCCTTTTCTTTGAAAGAGATTTCATATTTTCCTATCGCAGCGTTTGCAGGTAGGCCATCAGGTTATGGATGTCATTGTCGGTGTATTTTTCGAACTGCTCGATATGGGCGTCCGAGCGTGAGTCGATTTTGTATTCAACTGCGCGGATGGGCCAGGACCTGTACCATCCTTCGGAATCAGTCATTGCTATGTGGAACTCGTCTTTATAGGTGAGCGTGCCGGTGAAAGTTTCGCCGGATGTGGTGATGACCGTGAGCTTGGCCTTCGTATTCTGGGGGTAGAGCATTTGCATTTCGAGTTCCAGCCCCTCGCGCTGCGTGGCAATCCCCGCCAGATCGCCGGTGGGGGAATGGCAAGAGGAGCATTTTCCAGGACCATTGAAATACGCTTTGCCTTGCTCGCTGTTGCCAGTTTGCAGGTCAGTAACGTCGACGCCGCGGCGGCCGCCCGGCTTGGAATTCAAGTTCCTGGTTTGGTCGCGAATGAAGGCAATAACATCGTTGACCTGAGGGAGGGTAAGTCTTGGGAATGGCGGCATGCCTTTCTCGATACGCCCGTCGTGCACCACCGCTTGAATCTTGTCTCCCCTCACGTCGCGCGCCACCAGACGAGAACGCGTCAGGTCGGGACCGGATTCGCCGCCGGCGGCATCGCGCCCGTGACAGAAGGCACAATCGCGCGCAAAAAGCGACTTGCCGCGCACCGGCGCCGGCCGAGGGGCTGGTTTGGCTGCCTGCGCTGACGCTGGAGAAACACCTACTAGCAGCAGCGCAGAAATCATCAACGTCGTTCCTAGACTGCACGCACCAATACCCGCCATCGATGAAGCCCTCCGGGCAGGAATGTTCATCCCCGAGCGCCAGCGCTAAGGGCAGTACATGTTAACAAAGAGCGCAAGAAGACCAAGAAGACAAAGAGTGCCAGAAGCAAGGATGTGGCGTGCGCGGTCGGCGCTCGGAGGACCGCTAGAGCCCTTCCCTAGGGCTGACCCCGACATCCCGGACTAGTACTGAGAAGTCCGCTTATAGGACACCTGTCGAAGGCAGGTCAGTGGCCGAATGGGGTGCTTGGCGGTCTCTGCCAAACACCGCCTCCCCCCCGAGTGCAAGGGCACGTTGAATTCCGGGTTCAAGCCCAATCACGAATGACCTGTCGGAATGCCGGATCTTAAACTGAAACGTTTCGTCCCGGTCAGGCACTATGCACTGTAAGGTGAGTGTACGGCAGTCCGTAGTTTCCGGAACCCGATTTTGGAAAACTGAAAACTAAGGATTGACGTGTTCTCAAATTCCGAGCGTATGTGCGTTTAAAATCAGAGCCGTTTTGGCACCTGCCAGCAAAGCATGATTGAAACGAATCGAACCTGTGGAGGACTCATGTGTCGGACATCGCTGCGATTGATGGTTCCCGTCCTGTCCTGCCTGATCGTTATGACGTCTAGCAATTGCGGCTTGCTCGCGCAGACATCCCAGCAAACTCAGCGCGAAGCGCCCGAGGTTGTCGTCAACGTGGAGGATTTCTGCAGCACCACGAAGCTGCGCACGTCGAACGCGCGAATTCGCTGGACCATGTCCGGCAATACCGCGGCATCCGCGAAGGTCAATCTGGCTGCGGCCAAGCAAAGCCTGGAGGCCACGGTGTATCACGACGGCTTTGAGAAGGGTCTGCTCGTCTCAGTTCCCATCACGCCAGCGACTCCCGATCGCCCTGTCGCGACGCGGACCTCGGCAAAAGCTCCGAAGCTGCGTGCTTATCAATTTTCTCTGATTCAACTGGAGCAACCGAAGGCAGCCGCCGAGGCTGGTATTGAGATGGCTGCGGTTGTGGAAGGCCTCGAGCCCGGAGTTGATTACACGTGGCGAATTGTGATCGAAACAGATTCAGGGCGACTGCTTTCTGCGCCCACCACCAGTGAAGCGGTCGTTTGTCCCGCTGATATGGCTTCGCCTTCCCCGGTGAATAAGAGGAGGAAGCGATGACCCGCGGCAGAATGGCTCTATTCTCCTTGGTGTGCTGCTTGACCATGCAAACTGCATGGGCACAACTTTCGGTCACATTCAAGGACATCAGTCCTGATCGATCGAACAGTCCTGACGCGGATGCAGCTTCTGGCGGGCGCGTCAACAAACTGGGCGTCGACGTCAGCACTCCGGGACGAGTGTACGCGGCAAGCGAGTTTGGCGGAATCTACCGCAGCACCGACAACGGCGTGACCTGGGCTCACCTTGACGGTCACGTGCCGCAAGTGACGTGGAGCGTAAAGGTCGATCCGACAAACTCGAATCGCATCTATGCGACGTCGTTTTACGACGGACGCACGAATAGCCGTTCGGGCATCAACGTAAGTACGGACGGAGGCAACACGTGGACCCATCCTGCGAGCGCCACTCCTCCGGCCAACTTTTGCGCGACGAGCACGCGACAAACCGAGCCTGCTGCATTCGGCATCGCGATCGATCCTGCCAACTCGAACCACGTTTTTATCGGAACCAACTGCGGACTGGCGATCAGCCTCGATGCGGGCGTGACATGGAGTTTCGTCGATCCAACTCCGAATGATCCGGCCACCGACGTTCGGGATGTCGTCGTTCATCACGGAAGCATCATCGACGTGTGTGGCGCAGATGGGCACCTGAGGTCTACGAACGGCGGTGCCACCTGGACCACGTCCACCACGCAGCCTTTGCAGTCGGGCGTGTGCTCCATCGTCGCCTCGCCAGATGAATCGTACGTCCTGTTTGCGGTCGTCGGAACTTCAATTTTCGAAACCGATGACGGGGTGAACTGGTCAGGAACTTACACAAACCCGGCTCCACAAGGCCGCATTCCGTTTGTCGCAACCAACAAGCGATCGGGCAGCAACTACGACTTGTGGTTCGGAGATGTGCGCTTGTTTCGCGGATCCTGCACGACTCCTTCACCAGCAGTCTCTGGAGGGGCACAGCGTTGCAATGCTTCGTCCGCATGGGCGGGACCCTTCACGCGAAGCGCCGGCGCTCACGACGACTCAGGTGACATAGCTTTCGCACCGGGATCGGTCACGAACGCTTGCCCGACCATCTTTTCTTCCGACGGCGGCGTTTTCCGCAACACGTTAACGGCCGGCCCTGCTTGCCACACGCCGGCCTGGACGCAGCCTGCGGTTACGCCACACGGCCTTCGGCAATATGCGTTTGACGGTGTGCACCGGCCTGGAGCCGGGCCTGAAGACATCTACCTCGCGAATCAGGATGATGGGACATTCGGTACAACGAATGGAGGCGTCGCTGCTGTCACGTGGAACACCGAGAACTGTTGCGACGGATTTGGCGCTAAAGCTGATCTGACGCGGGCTCTGACTTCGGTGTGCTGCTTTTCTCCGGGTCGCTCAACGCTACTCTTCGTCAGTGCGCCGGGGCTGACGGCCGGTGGCAGTCCACCGCAAGTCAACACTTATCCGCCTGGCAACGTGCGGTCGTTTGAACAACTGGAATCGCTGGTTTCATTCGCGGCTAATTCCTACGCTATTGCCACGACCACCGGCATATTCGTTACCACCAACATTGGCGCAGCGACAATCACCTGGACACAACTGGGCGCGACTTCTTCGCCCGTTTCCCCCTGCGGGCTGCAGTTTGGCGCGAGTGGAGGCACCACAACGTTCTTCGTAAAGAGTGGCGGCTGCAACGGAGAACTTGCCGGAACTTTGTTCCGTTATCAAGGCACGACTTCTGGGGGTACGTGGCAACAGGTGACCACACCCCCGGGTGGCGGTGGCTTCGGTGTCTATGCGGTTGATCAGAACGATCCGCAGCGGATCATCGCTTCCCACCTCGGAGCCCCCGCCGGGCCTGAGGTCGTGTTGACTTCAAACGGAGGCACAACCTGGAGCACGCTTTCAGCCCTCAACACCTTGATGACGGGATCCGGAGCCTTCAAATACCAGAATCAGTCCGGCCCAAATGTCTCATCGGGAGGAGCCTCGATCCGCTTCAACGGATACCCGCAACCGTCGTTGGTCAAGTTCGATCCGTCCGACAAAGACATTCTTGTGGCGGGCGCCGAGGACTCTGGTGTATTCATCAGCACCAACGGCGGCACACAGTGGCAATTGGTCACGGACCCGATCTCACCGGGCACTTCCGGTGTGCCACACATTCCGAGGCCGTACTTCGCGCACTTCGATCACGATCCCGCCGGTGGCGACATTAACTTGTTTCTGGGCACGCGCGGTCGGGGAGCCTGGCGGCTGACATTCAAGAAAGTGGCAATGCCGCAGATTCAGGTACCGGCACCGCCAGAGTTCAATCCATCGTGCCTGGGTGACAAAGAAACCGGATCCCTCAAGGTCTGCAATACAAGCGCAGGTGATCTGGTGGTTACGTCGATCACATCGTCGAATCCGGAATTCACAGTTGTTCCTCCCTCCGGCGGATTCCCGGTGACGATAAGTCATGATTTCTGTTTTCCATTCACCGTGCTCTTTACTCCCACCAGCGCCGGCGTACAGACAACAACGCTGACGATAACTAGCAACGATCCCTCATCGCCTACGCTCACGGTACAAGCGACCGCGAAGGTGGGTGTTGGCTCACTCGGTATTGACCCCGATGTGCTCTTCCCGCCAACCGTTATTCAGGGTGTTGGAAGCTGTCACTCAACCAGACCTTTGGTCGTCTCGAACACGGGCACGTGTCCTTTGACGATCAGCAACATTGCGCTGCGCGGCCCGAACGCGAGTGACTTTTCTCTGTCCGGCCTGCCCGCACTTCCAATCACGATTGAGCCGGGACACCAAGTCGGGTCGGGTGACCTGACGACAGTATTCGCGCCGTCAGACGTGGCGCGGGAACGCACCGCCCAGGCCACAGTCACATTTGTATCCGACCCCGTTTCGGGCACGACCAGCACTCAGACCGCCGCGCTCTGCGGTGAAGGAGTTCGGACCGGCGCTCGAGTACTCGTGACGCAGGGAGGGGTGCCGATGCCGGAAGTTCACGAGATCGAGCTCAAACTCATACACGGAGGCTGGTTTGGATTCCGCAAAGAAGTCGACGAAGTAAAGAAGGTGCCATTGCAGACCGTGACGGCCACATCGGGAACGGCCTGTGCATCATACCGGTTCCATCGTGAGTATGGAGGCGTCTCTCACCCGAAGCAGCTTGTGCCTGGCGTGTATCAACTTAAGGTTGAAGCCATCGTCGGCGGCAAGGAAGTAGAGAAGAAGACCTGGTTCCAAGTGGAAACTTGCGGTTTTGATGGAACGATCGTTGTGGACTTCTAGATTGTGCTGTTGCCCCTGGAATGGTCGGGAACGGAGACGTGCCGAGATTACTGAAGTCGGCTTGAGGAAATACAAGGCTGCGGAGCGCAGCCTTGGTCTCCGATGTCCTTGAAGCCCGTTTCTCGAGGACCAGAACTGGGGCTGTGATCGCCCTCCATTATTATGGGCTCCAGTTTAGTGCCTGTGTTTTCCTTGTCTCGGAATGATACTGATGAAATGAACCGACAATCTAGTTCACTATCTA
>JADGNQ010000223.1 GCA_017883385.1 Candidatus Sulfotelmatobacter sp. | reverse complement strand
GGTGAACAGTGGCGTGGTGACCGGGAAAGTTCCCAGTGAGGGCGGTACATATTTCTTGCCAGCAAGGTTCCCCGCGATCGCAAGCATGGGGATGATCATCAAGAACCGCCCTGCCAGCATTGTTAGGCCCACGGTCACGTCGTACCACAGCGTGTTCACAGTTAATCCGCCGAAGGCCGAACCGTTGTTGCCAGCGCCGGAAGTAAATGCGTACAAGATTTGAGTAAGGCCGTGAGGGCCGGGATTGGAGATGCTGGATGCGGCAAATCCGTTCACACTAGAAACCGCGGTGAACGCCAAAATGACAAGGGGAAAAACGAGCACCACGAGCATGGCCATTTTCACATCGTAGGCCTCGATCTTTTTTCCCAGGTACTCCGGCGTGCGGCCCACCATCAATCCTGCTATAAAAACAGCAAGAACAACATAGACGAGCATCCCGTACATTCCAGATCCAACTCCGCCGAAGATGACTTCGCTGAGCATGATATTGACGAGGGGAACCATGCCCCCCAGTGGCATGAACGAATCATGCCACCCATTGATCGCGCCGCAGCTTGCATCGGTGGTAACCGTCGCGAACAAAGCGGAACTGGCAATGCCGAATCGGACTTCTTTGCCCTCCATGTTTCCGCCCGGCTGCGTAGCAGTCACCTGTTGATTGACTCCAGTGAGCAGCGGGTTGCCCTGCGCCTCGGCCCAATACGCCGTGGTGACGCCCGCGAGAAATAGAATCGCCATCGCCGCCCATACGGCCCATCCGTGGCGCTGCGAGCCTGTCATGCGACCCAGGGTGTAAGTAAGTCCCGCTCCAACCGCAAAAATGCAGAACATTTCCAGAAGATTTGAAAACGGAGTCGGGTTCTCAAACGGATGCGCACTATTGGCATTGAAAAAGCCCCCGCCGTTTGTTCCAAACTCCTTGATAATCTCCTGCGAAGCAACCGGCCCCTGTGCGATGGTCTGCTCGGTAACGGGGTCCATGATGGTCTTGCCGTCCGGACCGACCACCGGCTTTCCATCCTGGCCAACTCTTTGCACCTGCTGCGGCTCAACTAGCGTCGCTTTGTCGTAGGGTCGAAGATTTTGCACAACCCCTTGCGAAACGAGCACCAAAGCTCCCACAATGCAGAAGGGCAACAACACCCACAGACAGCTGCGGACCAAGTCAACCCAGAAGTTCCCAATCGTTGCCATCTGCCGGCGTGCGATGCCGCGAATGAACGCTATCGCAAGTGCGATACCAACTGCCGCTGAGGCGAAATTGTGGTACGCCAGACCAGCCATCTGGGTGAAGTAGGTCATCGTCGACTCACCCGAATAAGCTTGCCAGTTCGTATTCGTTGTAAACGACGCCGCCGTGTTAAAAGCCACGTGAGCTGGATTGACCGCACCAAACTTCTGCGGATTGAACGGCAGGAAGCCCTGGAGTCGTTGCATCAGATACAACAAGACCATCGACACAACGCTGAATAGGAGCATCGAGATCGCGTATTCCGTCCAGCGCATCTCGTGATCTTCGTCGACTCGGGCGACTCGATAGAGTAGTCGCTCGATCGGCCGTAGAGCCGGGTCCATGAAAGTCTTTTCGCGACTGAACACACGCGCCATGAAGATGCCCAACGGCTTCGTCACGAGAAAGATCAACGCGAGAAATACCAGTATTTGGAACCACCCATTCGCGGTCATATCAGAATTTCTCCGGACGCAGCAGAGCATAGATCAGGTAGAACATGGTCAATGCACTCACTGCCAGCATGATTATCGACTCAACGTTCATATAGCTCTCCTCACTTCATGCGCTCACAAAAGCGCACATAAGCAATCGCCGCAACAAAAAACGCGACAGTAACGGCCACATAGATCAGATCCTGCATGAGCAACCTCCCGATACATTCCGCGTTACCACGAGCCTTCCTTCCGACCCCACCACCAGATGAGGCCGACCGTTGCCGTATTCTGCTGTTTGCTGAGAATCCCCTGCACGTCAGTCAAGAATGACGGCTGGTTTGAGAAATTACGCTGCCATTCGTACCGTGTCAGAAATCCGTTGCCCAAGCTGTAATCGAAGGTCACGGTCGTTTCCTTCAATGCCTGGTTCACTCCACTGAAGAGTCCGCCGCCATCCGACAGATATTCCGCACGTGTAGTGAGGGCAAACTTTGGGTTGAACTGATAGCGTGCATATGCAGCGCCGCCCTTCACTACCGAAGGAGCAGACGAGTGACCTTGTGCAGCGTCTCTCCAGAGACGCTGAATCACGTAGTCGCCTTCTACCTGCAATGTCAGTTTCGGTGTAGTCTGCCAAGTCGCGTAGCTGTCGAAAATATGGGTCCGCCCATCCGGCGCAGGCCGAATCGCCTCGAAGCAGAGGCCGGGCTGCACCGGAATAGGTCCGCAATTCGCCGCTGGAACTCTATCCGGGTGGTCCTGTCCAAGATAGTAGTTCACAGTCCAGGTGAGGGTCTTCTTTGGCTTGGCCGTGAAACCAAACAACTCATCTTTGAATCCATTGGTGGCTTCGACTTGATTCGTTCCATTGATCAACCAGTAGTTGAGCGAAAAGCGATCATTGATCGGGTAGCTTGTACGAAAGCCCATGTGGTAGAAGGGCAGAAAGTTGAACCAGTACGACCGGGAATAGTTCATTTGGTCCTTGGTGTAGTTGCCCTCGACACCAAGCGAACTGCCCCATTTGCCAAAGTCGACGTTCAGGCCTTTGCCGAGCGGTACGATGTACGTCCCGTACGCTTGGTAAATGTTGCGGTAGATGTCCGGGCGTGGTTCGTTGGACGGATTTCCCTGTAGCGTGTCCGTGGCCTGACCGAACTGTAAGTCCAGGCGCCCGCCCCAACGACGACCAGCAGCTGCGTCAGGCGGATGGTCGAGGATCACGCTGGCCTGGCTAAAGTTAAAGTTATTACTGAGAACGTCGTAAGCGCGTAGCAGATTCACCCGCCCGACCGGATGGTTGAAGTTGTAGGTATAGTTCGTGTCAATCCCCACATTGATGGTCGTGCCCTTTAGAAAATCCAGGTTTCCTCTGTCTTCGGCAGTGGCATAGGCCTGTCCGGGCGTGGTTGTACTCTGAACGCTTTCGGCAACAACAGCTCCGCTGCTATCTCCGGTTCGAACCTGGCTGCTCGACTGCATTTGTTTCACCAGGGTCTTCAACTCCGTCACCTCTGACTCCAGTTGCGTCACTCGCTCCTGAAGTTTCTGTGCGGCTTCCGATTGCGTAGGTAAGGCTTGCTCCTTCTCTGTTGATTGGGCATGGAGGGATACCGCACATACGCACAGCGCGACTATCGCGGCCCGATACTTCCAAGGCGATTGTCCTGTAGCCTTGTGAATGGACATACGAATTCTCTTCACGATGAATTAGCCTCCGGCTTAACCCTGGATCGGTTGGAACCATGGAAGGCATTCAAACCGTTATCATGCAGCGCGAGTTACTGGTTTTTTCCGCTCGCGCATTTCCACTAATGTATCCTCGCCAGAGCCGAGTCGCAGACGGATCCAATAACCAATTGGGCGAGGCTTGCACTCCCTGCACAGCGCAAACAGGAATCGGAGATAGAATGCGACTCCTGCCGTATACAGGACTGTCATTAGCGCCATCACGAACATTTCAGCCTCCACGCTCACTCAAACAACATCATTGGCTACCAGGACGCGTAAAGTTCGACTAGAAGTTCGTCGTTCGACGTCCGGCGCAGACCGCTGCTATCAGCGTCGTCACGATCGAATCTAGGAGTTGGTCCCTAAGAAAGTCCTGACAACCATCTAAAGATTTCCTAAAGGTCTTTCAGGGATTGCCTCTAATGCGCACGCATCAAATCGGAGATCGTGACCGAGGATGATGGAGGAAAACTAGGATCGGCTGGAGGGCAACTGAAACCGGTAGCCGAACCAGGGTTCAGTGAGGATGTATCTGGGTTTCGCGGGATCTCGTTCAATCTTCTTGCGAAGCTGGTTGATAACGACATGCAGGTACTCGACTTCGTCACCATAATCCGGTCCCCAGATAGCTTGAAGGATTTTGATATGCGGGATCGCTACGTTCGGGTTTGCAACCAGATAATGAAGCACTTCGAACTGCTTTGGAGTAAGGCGAACGTCCCGCCCTCCGATCGAAATGTGACGACTGCCTAAATTCACCTCGACTCCATCAAATGCAACCACTACTGGACCCTTATGTGGAGAGAGGGGCAGGCGGCGTAAGTTCGCTCGAACACGGGCCAGTACTTCCGGCATGCTGAACGGTTTCGTAATGTAGTCATCGGCTCCCGCGTCAAGGGCTTCGATCTTGTCTGGTTCCGCTTTTCGAACCGTCAGCATAATGATGCCAATATCCGAGCTTGCTCGGATCGATCGGCAAGCCGCAAGTCCCCCCATTCCAGGCATGTTACGGTCCAGAATGATCAAGTCGTAGCGCTCCTCTCGCAGCTTGTCCAGCGCCTCCTCGCCACTTCTTGCATCAGCTACGATGTACCCTTGCTTGGTTAAAGCTGATTTCATGACTCGCCGAATTTGCGGTTCATCATCCACGACGAGGACTTTTTCCGTGCTCATGGCTTTTGATCTTCCTTCAGTATTGGGAGGCTGAACGAGAACTGAGCCCCGCCTTCAGGCCGATTCTCCGCCCACAGTCGCCCTTGATGCGCGTTGATGATATCTCGCGCGACACTTAGGCCCATTCCAGTTCCCGCCACGGAATCCTGAATCCGGCTTCCACGATAGAATCTCTCGAAGATCGACTCAATCTCCTCTTGAGGAATGCCCGGCCCTCGGTCGCGAACTCGGACTGTGACGGCATCGTCAGCCTGGATAGCTGATATCGCGATTATTGAGCCTGGCGGCGAATACTTGACGGCATTAACAATCAATTGCCGTAGCGCGAGTCCTATCATGTCAGGATCCGCGCTCACCGGCGCGATGCTCTCATGAATCTGAATATCCACTGGTCGACCATCCACGAGGCTTTTCAAGCGATCAACGGAGGAGCGAACTAGGTTCATAATGCAAAGTTGACGGCGCTGAATTCTCGCCCTGCCCGGCTCAATCCGCGCCATGGCAACCGTCTCGTCAATCATTCCAGTTAACTTATCTGACTCTTCTTCGACTACGGCCAACAGATCGTCCTCCTCCGCTTGGTGTTGATACGCGGAGCGCACGGCCGTAATGGCGCCCTTGATCGATGTAAGTGGTGTCGTGAAGTCGTGCGCCAAAGCATCGAGAAGAATACTCCTCAGGCGCTCATTCTGGCGTGCAGCTTCCATTCTGCTAGCGGCATCTTGTTGTCGAGCACGTTCGACCGCGATTCCTACGATGTTTGCGACCGCTTGCAATGCAGGTTCTGACACGGCGGGCCCAATGGCTCCAATGCTGCCAACAATTTTGCCTCCCAAGGAGACCGGAGCAACAATGGCTTCAATGCCTTTTGCAGTCGATTCTTTGCGCCACACAAACCAAGTCGCACCACCAACCGCGATATCGCGCAAGACTTGCTGCTCGAAACTCGCGTCTGGTGCGCCTGCCATGCTGAGGTTGCCGGTCAGCCCATCGCAAAAGGCAACGCTCGAAAATCCAAAGCGTTGTTTCACCTGCTCGGCTATCATCGCACCGAGATCCTTCGTAGTGTCGATTAGCATTAGCGACCGGCTGAACTGGTAGAGGTGCTCTACCTCGACTCGTCGGGCCTGCGCTTCATCAGCGCGTTGACGAGCAATCGAAGAAAGCTTGCTAGCAGTGATGGCTGTGACTAAGAAGGCGAAAAGCGCCACCCAGTTTTGTGGATCCGCGATCGTGAGCGATAGAATCGGTGGAAGGAAGAAATAGTTGAGGCAAAGCATCGCCGCCACGGAAGTCAAAACCGATTCCGCCAAGCCCCACTTCGCAGCTACCACCAGGACAACTAAGACATAGGCAAACCCCGCAATGAGGCTATTGACACGCAGTAATGAGAAGGCCGCCCAGGTAGTTGCGGCGACGACCCCGAGACATGCGAGGGCCCTGGTCACCCAGCCTGTAATGCGACGACTCCGTTGATTGGTTTGTGGGTTGCCCATTTGGCAGCATCCCGCTCAGTCGAACCAATGTCTGCAAGTGTGGACCTTGTCGATCGCCACACTGACATCCACTTGGCGCAAACCTCTTCCACAATGGAATGTCCTAGCGAGTCCGCAGCAGGGCTATTTTGGGCGCGTGTTCAGTTTGTCGAGTACCCGCTTCAACTCTTCAAGCTTTTGCCCGGCCTCGCCGAGCTTGCCCTCCGCAGTCAGGCGCTGGTAGTCGGCAAGGTCTTTGGCGGCTTCCGTGATGAGCGCGTTGAAATCAGCCTCGGGCTGGGGTTTCGAGGCGGATGCCGATGTCTTGCGGTCCGACTCCGCCGGGGCGGGTGCAGCGCTCGTCGACGAGACCGCTCCGCCGAAAAGCGACGCCAGTGCCGACTCGAAGGTTGGTCCGTACGCCAGCCGATCTTGCAGCGCGAGTACGAGAAGGCGCAATTCGGGCATCGAACTGCGCTCTGCCTGCAAGTAGATCGGCTCCGCATACAGTAGCGCCCGCCCGATCGGAATCACAAGCAGAGCCCCGCGCCGCACGTGTGAGCCTTGCTGATTCCACAACGTCAATTGTCCGGAAAGCTGGGCATTCTGGTCGATTCTCGCCTCGATCTGCAGCGGCCCGTCGACCAGCTTCGTC
>JADGNQ010000079.1 GCA_017883385.1 Candidatus Sulfotelmatobacter sp. | reverse complement strand
GGTAACGAAACTCAGTGGGCTGGATCTCGAGAAAGAACCTCGCTCCTCCGGTCGAGGCGGAGCTTTTTTCTTGACATCCCTTTTTATAGAACTCATTGATAAGCGTTTCCGAGCTTACTTGAATCTAGCCATCAGGCATCCTTGGGGCACTCCTCGGGCTCTAAGCGCGTGATGAGGTACCGGCTGCCTCACCTCCCCGCCACCGCCGCCACCACATCAAACAAAATCCGCGGCCCCCGCCGCACTTCCTCCACCCGAATCCGCTCATCGTTTCCGTGCTCTGTATTTCCTTCCTCATCCGTCGCCGTGTAAGGATTGAACCCATACGACGCAATCCCCAGCGGCCGGTAGCGCTGGTTCTCCGTGTACCCACTGGTAATATGCGGCACCACCGGCGTCCCCGGAAAATACTTCCCCGACACCAGTCGGATCGCCGCGTACAAATCGTTATCCGTCCCCGAATAATTCGCTACTTGGAATTCCCGGTTCAGCGGCTCCACGGCGACATTCGGATCATTCACCGCCCGCCGCACCGCCTCCAGCACTGCCTTCGGATCCCCACCCGGCAAAATCCTCACATCCAGATTTGCCCACGCCTCCGGCGGAATCACGTTCGTCTGCCCAGAGCCGCCCAGCATGGTAAGCGAAATCGTGTCGCGCAACAGAAAGTTCAGCGACTCGTCTCCCAGCACCATCTCTTGAAACTTCTTGTCCTCGATCGCCTTTCCCACATTGCGGTAGTAAGCTGCGCGCTCCGCCGGCTCATTCGGCGCCATGTCGCGCAGAAACTCATCCACCACCGGCAGCACTCGCAGCGGAGTCTGGTAGGCAATAATCCGGTTCAGCGCCCGCACCAGCCGGTTCGGAGCCGAATCCGCATTCGGACGCGACCCATGACCCGGCCTTCCATGCGCGACCACGCGGAGCCAGTACGTGGTCTTCTCACCCACGTCCACGCCCACGTATTTCACCTTGCCATTCTCCAGTAGATTCTCGCCGCCCTCGTTGATCAGAAACTCCGCATTCCCCAGCAACTCACGCTGGTGCGCAATGAACCAGTCTGATCCCGTTCCATCCGCCTCCTCGTCCGCCACCGCCAGAAAAATCACGTCGCGATCCAGCGCGATCTTCTCCCGCTTCAGCATCACCATCGCGACCAGTTGCGCCAGCCCCTCATCCTTCATGTCCTGCGCGCCGCGCCCCCAGAGATAACCATCCTTGAGCTCTCCGCTGAACGGAGGCACCTTCCAGTGCGACGCGTCGCTGGTCACCACATCCATGTGGTTCAGCAAAATGATCGGCCGCTTCGTCTCCGCCGCAGTGCCGGAGCTGGTCCGCGGAATCCGCGCCCACAAATCTCCGCGCCCCGGCGCAATCTCAAACGCTCGATTCTCAATTCCTTCCCCATCCAGAATCTTCTTGTAGACCTCCACCGCCCGCATCTCATTGCCCGGCGGATTCGTCGTGTCCACCCGCAAATACTCCTGCATCCACTTCACGGCCAGATCGGAATACTGTTGCAATCGCTCCGCAGGAATCCGCCCAGATGCCATCCCCGATGGCCCCTCCGCACCCGCCACGCCTGGCATCTGACCCCAAATCACCCCACAAAGCACCACCACTGCCAGTCCCACCACGGATCCATACCGACCCACACTCCGTCCCCAACGTCTCCCCCAACTCCGGCTCTCAGTTCGCAAAGTTTCCCTCCCCCTCCGCTATCTGTTCGTAGTCGCAAAAGCCCCCGCACCGGTTTGCCAACGACCGTTTTCCACGCACTTTTTATATCAGGTTTGCCAAAATTACCCTGCCCCCGCCCCCCAGGCTATCTTCCCGGCCTAAACAGTACTACAATATCCTTAGATATCAATCATTTAGCTCATCAGCCCTGGGGCAAGGCTTTGGCATCCTACCTGTAATAGAAAGGTCAGGCGCCAGCGTAATCCGGGCGCTCAGGGTTCAAGGCTAGGCGTTGCGTCAGCGCCGGCCGGCATAGCGAAGAGCTTGCCTTCCTTTATCGCATCGAAGACGCACTTAAATTTCATGCACGCCCCAGGCGTGCCGGGTTCGGAGCCCAAACGCTCCCCCCAACTTGGAGGAAGTCATCATGAACAACCGTCTACTCATCGCCCTGCCGCTGGCCGCCCTGCTCGCACTCCCGGCCCTCGCCCAGAGCGCAGCAACGTCCACCTCGTCCACCCAGCCTGCCGCGACATCCGCCGACAACGCTACCGGCAAGGCACCCCTGTCGCCGCCGTCCCGCGAGGGCTTCTGGGGACGCGTCAACCCGTTCGCTCGCAAGAACTACGTGAAGCGCCAGACCGAGCCCATCCGCGACCGCGTCAACGAGCTCGATGAACTGACCTCCGCCAACAGCAAGTCGATCAAAGACACCGACTCCCGCGCCCAGGCTGGCATCAAGATGGCTTCCGACAAGGCCAATGAAGCTGACCAGCACGCTCTCGACGCCGGCAATAAAGCCACCGCGGCGCAGCAGAGTGCGCAGCTAGTCACCACGCGCGTCCAGACCGTCGAGACCGTCGTTGGCAACATCGACCAGTACAAGGCGTCGAACCAGACCGAAATCCGCTTCCGTCCCGGCCAGACCGTCCTCAGCAAGAATGCCAAGGACGCTCTCGACACGATGGCCGGCGGCGTCAAGGGTCAGCGCGGCTACATCATCGAAGTGCAGGGCTTCTCTTCCGGCAAGGGCCAGACCGCAATCACCAACTCGCAGAAGATGGCCGAGTCGGTCGTCCGCTACCTCGTGCTCAACCATGAGATTCCGGTCTATCGCATCTACCTCGTCGGCATGGGCAACGCCCCCACTCCCACTACGGATGAAACTGCGAAGACCAAGCGCGTCAGCGGCGGCCGCGTCGAAATCAGCCTGCTGAAGAACGACCTGGAGCAGCTCTCCGCCAACACCGGAGCCCCTGCCACCACCGCCGATCAACAGCAGCAGCCGAAATAAGTTTGGGACGCTGCACGGGCGCCTCGCCCCAGTCCCTCCCCCAGAAAAAGCCTCTCGCCGCAAGCGAGGGGCTTTTTCGTATCTGAATCGTCTTCAAGGCTCCTGCTTTGTCCAACTTAGATCTTTGTCATTCCGACCGAAGGGAGGAATCTGCTTTCCCGGCCTTCTGCTCACTCTCTCCCTCCCAGTTCGTCCATACTCCACCATGTACGATCTCAAACTCGCCCTCCGCCAGTTCCGCAAGTCCCCGGGCTTCGCGGCCACCGTGATCCTCACCATCTCGCTCGGCATCGGCGCCAATATCGCCATCTTCACCCTGGTGCACGCGATCCTGCTGAAGTCCCTGCCCGTCGCCAATCCCGCAACTCTGTACCGCATCGGCGACCTCGACGACTGCTGCGTCAATGGCGGGTACGAAAACGACAACGGCGACTTCGACCTCTTCTCCTACGATCTCTACCGTCACTTCCAGGACTCTGCGCCCGAGTTCGAACAACTCGCCGCCTTCGAGTCCGGACACAGCACCTTCAATATTCGCGTCGGATCCGCAGCGGCAAAAGCCGAGCCTGCCGAATACGTCTCCGGAAACTACTTTTCGACCTTCGGCGTCGGAGCCTATGCCGGACGCATGCTCGCCTCCTCAGACGACCAGCCCGGCGCAGCCCCGGTGGCGGTGATGAGCTACGAGGCCTGGCAGGCTGCCCATGGCGGCGATAGTAGCGTACTCGGCGCCACGTTTTACATTCAGAACCATCCGGTCACGATCATAGGCATCTCGCCTCCCGGCTTCTACGGAGATCGCATCGATAGCCGTCCCCCCGCTCTCTGGATTCCCCTCAACGTAGAACCCATCCTCGAAGGCGAGACCAGCATTCTGAAACAGCCCGACACCAACTGGCTCTACGCGATCGGACGCATTAAGCCCGGTGTCAGTCCGGGCAGCCTGCAGGCCAAGCTCTCCAACAATTTGCGCTCGTGGCTCGCCACGCAAACCTTCTACACCATCAATGGCGCTCAAACCGAGATTCCCAAGCAGCATGTCATCCTGACTCCCGGCGGCGGCGGAATCCAGAATCTCCAGCAGGAAGCCGGCAACGGCCTCCACTTGCTGATGGGAATCTCCGGCCTGGTTCTTCTGGTGGCCTGTGCCAACATCGCAAATCTTCTGCTCGCGAAAGGCGCAACCCGCCGTGTCGAGACTTCCATCAGCATGGCCTTGGGCGCGGCCCGCTCCCGCCTCATCCGCCAGATGCTCGTCGAGAGCCTCCTGCTCGGCTGCGCCGGCGGAATCATTGGCATCGCCATTGCCTATGCCGGCGCACGCATGATCCTCGCCCTCGCTTTCCCCGACTCGCCCAACTTGCCGATCCACGCTAGCCCGTCTCTCGCCGTCCTTGCTTTCGCGTTCGCCCTGTCGCTGCTCACAGGACTCGTATTCGGGGTCGTCCCCGCCTGGATCACGTCACATTCCGATCCCGCCGAAGCCCTCCGCGGTGTAAACCGCTCCACGAAAGATCGCGCTTCGCTGCCGCAGAAATCACTCATCGTCTTTCAAGCCGCGCTCTCCCTGGTCCTGCTGGTCGGCGCCGGATTGCTCACCCAGAGTCTGCGCAACCTCGAGCATCAGAACTTTGGCCTGACCACGGCCAACCGCTACGTCTTCCACTTCGATCCCGCCGGGGCAGGCTACACTGTCGCCACCGTTCCCGCCGCCAACGAGCAGTTGGAGCGCGAATTTTCGTCCCTTCCCGGCGTACAAAGCGTGGGCCTCGCCCTGTACAGCGCCCTCGAAGGTAATAACTGGGGAGAGGGAGTGTTCCTCGAAGGCCGCCCCGCTCCAGGTGCCGATGACCACAACGGTTCCTCGTGGGACCGCGTCAGCCCGAATTTCTTTGAGACCATCGGCCAACCCATGATTCGCGGTCGCGGCTTCACCGAACAAGACACTGCCACCTCTCGCATGGTCGCTGTTGTGAACCAGGCCTTCGTCAAGAGATTCTTTCCCAAAGAAGGTCCCATCGGACACCATTTCGGCACCTTCGATCAGAAATATGCCGCCGACTACGAAATCATCGGCATTGTCGCCGACGCTAAATACAACAACCCGCGCGAACCGGTGCGCTCCATGTATTTCCGCCCCATGACTCAGCTGAACACAACCCTCAAGGAACACAGCGCCATCACTGCGGAGACTCGTTCCCTCTTCCCTAATTCCATCACCCTCCGCTATGCCGGAGACGCTGCCGGCCTCGAACAACTCGTTCGTCGCACTCTCGCAAGAATTAATCCCAATCTCACCATCCTCGACTTCAAGTCGCTGGACTACCAGGTCGCCGGCAATTTCAATCAGGAACGCCTCATCAGCCGCCTCACTTCCCTGTTCGGATTGCTGGCGCTTATCCTGGCGTCAGTAGGCCTCTACGGCATCACCGCCTACTCGGTCGCCCGCCGCACCAGCGAGATCGGACTGCGCATGGCTCTCGGCGCCAACCGCGCGAACGTCGTAGCTCTTGTCCTGCGCGGCGCGTCCTGGCAAGTCGGACTCGGACTCGCCATCGGTATCCCGGCCGCCCTGCTAGGCGGTCGCCTGATGGCAACTCAACTCTACGGCGTCCGCACCTACGACCCGCTCACGCTCGTCGCCGCAATCGTAATCCTCTCCGCGTTCGCCGCCATCGCCGGATTCATCCCCGCCCGTCGCGCCGCCAGCATCGAACCCATGAACGCCCTCCGCACCGAGTGACCCCAAATCGAATGACCATCGAGATCATGGGTGCCCCATTTCTCGCGTCTTTTGCGAGAAAGCCTGCCCTGAGCTGGTCGAAGGGTGGGGCTTCTTGCTTGCTTAACCACAATGCCCGTCCGAGCAACTTGCCCATCCCAATCCAGTTCTGTCATCCCCTCCGTCTCCCTAGTCATTCCCACCACAGGAAAGAGCCTTTTCTTTTCTTCTCTCCAACCGCCGCCCCTCACTGTGCAAATTCCGTTCCCGATCTATACTGCTAACCGTCACCAGGAGCCCTAACCGCAAGTGGACCTCTACCGCCTGCTGCCACCCGAAGGCGTCAAGATCGTCCTCGTACTCTTCCTGTCCTTCCTCATCGGACTCGAGCGCGAGGAGCAAAAGTCCTCCACCACCTCCTATTTCTTCGGCGGAGTCCGCACCTTCCCCCTCATCGGATTCATTGGCTACTCCATCGCTCTTCTTTCCGGCACCCAACTCCTCCCTGTGACCCTCGGCTTCCTCGTCGTCGGCGGATTCCTGCTGCTCTCCTACTGGCACAAGATCTCGCACTCTGAAACTGCGGGCGTCACCTCGGAAATGTCTGGCCTCACTACGTACCTGGTCGGAGCTCTCATCTACTACGACCACCTCTGGATCGCCACCGCCCTCAGCGTGGCCAGCCTCTTACTCCTGGAATTGAAGGTAGGCCTCGAGGCTCTCGCCAAGCGCACCGCCCCGCAGGAAATTCTCACCTTCGCCAAGTTCCTTCTGCTCACCGCCGTCATTCTGCCCGCACTTCCCCGCCAGGAATTCGGTCCCTTCCACATCAACCCTTTCAAAACCTGGCTGGTCGTCGTCGCCGTAAGCACGGTCTCCTACGGCAGTTACGTCCTGCAGAAGGCCACGAAAGAACACGGCGGAGTCGTGCTCGCCGCCTTGCTCGGCGGAGCCTACTCCTCCACCGCCACCACCGTGGCCATGTCCCGTCGCGCCGCACGCGAACAGCGCCCGCATCTTTTCTCCGGAGGCATCCTCATCGCCTCCGGCATGATGTATCTTCGCCTCGCCGCTCTCCTCACCCTCTTCAGTCGCCCTCTCGCCGCCACGCTCGCTCCGGCCTTTCTCGCCCTCGCCGCAGCCGCCATCGCCACCGGATGGTTCTGGTCCCACCGTCCCGATCCCGTCACCTCTCAGCTCAAGCGCGAATTCGAACCCGGCAATCCCCTCGAACTGATGGCCGCCTTTCTCTTCGCCATCCTCTTCCTCGCCATGCTCGTCGCCACCCAACTGGTCGTCACCTACCTCGGCCGCGCGGGCATCCGCATCCTCGGCGCCGTCATGGGCGTCGCCGACGTCGATCCCTTCATCATGGGCATGACCCAGGCCGCCGGTACCCTCACTCCCGTCAACGTCGCCGCCAGTGGAGTCCTCATCGCCGCCGCCAGCAACAACCTTGCAAAAGGCGTCTACTCCTACATCCTGGCCGACCGCAAAACCGGCCTCCAAAGCCTCCCACTCCTCGTAGCCCTGGCCGTAGCCGGCCTGCTCCCGTTGTTCTGGCTCTGACCTATTCGCTACTCCCGAGGCCGCGGCGTCATCCCGAACGAGTCTGTGTCATAGCCTGATCGCACCTGAAAGAGTGGAAGGAACGACGTCCTCCAAGCCGCGAAGCGGCGATAGAATGCAGCCCACAGCTTGCCCTGAGCTTGCCGAAGGGGCGCAAGCCGTGGGTGATAAGTGGGAAATGGACAAGCTCCGGAGGGGCGGAAGAAAAGCTATGACAGGTCGATACAGTAAACTACCGATGATAGTAGTGCTCCGGAAATCCTAATTGGAACTGACAGGGCAGGGGATCAAGCAGCTATCCGAGACCAGCGTTAATTGTAAAATCGAATGGTTTTTTGTCGGGGGATCAATGGAATGTCGGACCAAGGACGAACTTGAGCAACACCTGTCGGATATTCGCAAACTTGCAACCAGCCCAGCACTTACGTCTGAGGAACAGGACGCGGCTGTTCGGGCCGAGCGGTTTGCCATCGGCCTCCTGAGGGAGCACGATCAGTCGGGGCACCACGGCAAGAGATGCCCCTTTGCGACGCGGATGTAGCGTGTCGTTGTTGCAAAATCGCCTCATTGACCTCGCGGCCCTCGCCGAGATGGCTGAACTCACTAATCCTGCGAACCACGCCTCCAATCAATTCGGTTGAAAACGCCGTTTCTGACAGGTTCTTGAAAAGAATTTGATTTCGCGCCGGGAGGCTCGCCACGGAGGGCGCATCAACAAGTCGAACGAATATTCCACCGCTCCGCAAAGAACTTTTACTTGCACCTTGGTAACTAGGGGCAACTTGCTCCTGCGAGGGAGAATAGATCCTCACAATGAGCCGTGAACCCATCGCACAGCTTCGCGCCAAGACGGCACTTTCTTACCAGTACGTACGCCAGTGGACCGCACGTGTACCTGTCATGGCTCGGGTTGTACTTGGGTTGTTCCTGGTCGCCGCCGTACTCATGACCGTGCGCACCGCGCTGGTGGCAAAGGATGCCAGTCTGCACTTGAAACTGCAACACGGCTTCCACAACGCGCAGGTCCAGGTCTGGGTGGATGGCGAGCTCGTCTATTCTGGTAAAGTCACCGGTGCCCCAAAAAAGAGATTTGGCTTGATTCCCACCGACTCTGTACAGGGCAGCTTGTCACAGATCATTCCTGTGCGTTCCGGCCAGCATAAGGTTCGTGTGCGGATCGAGCCCGATGACGCCACGATGCAGGAAGACGCCATTGGCGGGGACTTTGCGCATAACTCCGAGCGTGAGCTCTCAGTTTCCGCTCGGCAAAACAGGCTCTCGCTCTCTTGGCTAGGGACAAACATCGCTCCAGCCGAAACGTCTTCCAGCTTTGGATGGTTCTTGCGCTATGGCGGCTCGCTCCTTCTGACCATTGGCGGGTCCATTTTGTCTGCCCTCACTGGATATGCGATCAAGGAGCTGTATGCGCGGCTACGCCACACGTCCGCGCCCAAAGCGGAGTTGGGTCCTCAGTAACAGTGGAGCTACGCGATTGTGTGCATCTTCACGACAACTGTTTCAAAATCGCCATTGCACTCATTAACCCGCATTGTGATCCTCCACCGCGAGCCGCGTCTGACAACACTTCTCAGTTAGTTCCTCCCGCAAGCTCTCCCGTGGGCAGTGATCCTTCCCTTTTCCACAGCTTTCCACAGACAAGAATGCGAAACGTGTGACGAACAACCTTTACCGAGAATACAGAAAGCTCACACTGGAACCGTGCGCGCAAACTCTCTCAGGAAATTTGGCAAAGCGGCCTCCACCAAATGTCTCGCTAACTCCTTATCTCAGAATATTTTGCCAATAAGTCCTTCCGTCTCAATATTTTGCCGCCGATCCTGCATATCCCCCTCAGCTAACCTCAACCGATCCATAGATTTACCGACCCATCGCAAAAAAGATTGTGCGCCATACCCGGCTCCCATCTCGACGTTGACCCTCTCCGCACCCATGACTAGAATCGCGTCACATTCGCTGGTGGGGTCAACCATGAAACGATTCGCATTCCTCCTCCTGTTCGCAAGCCTCGTCAATTTCGCCGCCTTCGCGGACGACGACCATGACAAAGACAAAGCGCATCACCACCACGAAGACCTCACCGAGACTCAACTCGGCACCGTCCACTTCCCCATCTCCTGCGAAGCCTCCGTGCAGAAGCCCTTCGCCCGCGGAGTCGCCCTGCTGCACTCGTTCTGGTACGAAGAAGCCGAAAAGGAATTCCTCCAGATCGCCAAAGACGACCCGCACTGTGCCATGGCCCACTGGGGAATCGCCATGAGCCTCTGGCACCAGCTCTGGAATGAACCCGACGAGAATGTAATCAAGCGCGGCCTGGGAGAAGTGAACACTGCGAAAAAGCTCGCGGAAAAGGCCACTCCGCGCGAGATCGCCTACATCTCAGCCATCGGCGCTTTCTACAGCGATTCCCCAAAGCTCGACCATGCCACCCGCGCCAAAGCCTACTCCGACGCAATGAAGAAGGCGTACGAGTCCTATCCCGACGATCACGAAGCCGCCACGTTCTACGCTCTCTCGCTCCTGGCCTCCGAGCCACACCATGACGAAACCTTCGCCAACCGCAAAGAAGCCGCCGCGATCCTCGAGAAGCTCTTCGCCATCGAGCCTGACCATCCCGGAGTCGCGCACTACCTGATCCACAGCTATGACAAGCCGCAACTGGCGCAACTCGGCATCCCCGCCGCACGTCGCTACGCTCAGGTCGCACCCGCCGCGCCCCACGCCCTGCACATGCCGAGCCACATCTTTGCCCGTGTCGGTCTCTGGCAAGACGACATCAACTCCAACCTCGCCTCCATCGCCGCCACCCGCAAGACTGCCGCCATGCACATGGGCGGCGAAGGCCACCAGTTCCACGCCATGGACTTCCTCGTCTACGCCTACCTGCAAAGCGGCCGGGAAGCCGACGCCGCCAAAGTGATCGACGAAATCAAAACCATGCCCAAGATGGAGTCGATGTACGGCCACGATTTCGATCCGCAAACCAATGCCCTGTCCGCCTTCCCCGCGCTCTACGATCTCGAACTTCGCCACTGGGCCGATGCCGCCGCGTTGACGCCCGTTGCCGGCGCAACCGATGGCGATCACGACATCACATACTGGGCCCGAGCCATCGGCGCCGCACGCAGCGGCGATTTAACCCAGGCCCACAAAGCCCTGCGCGAGATCGAAAGTCTGCGTCAGAAAATGTTGGCAGAGAAAAAGACTGAGCCTGCGGAAGCCGTGCAGCAGGACTACCAGGAAGCCGAAGCCTGGATTCTGCACGCCGAAGGGGAAGACGAAAAAGCCACCGCCATCCTGCGCACCATTGCCGACAAGAATGACAAACTGGGCGACGAACCCGAAAGCATCCCCGCCCGCGAAATGCTCGCCGACCTGCTGCTGGAGGCGAAACGTCCGCAACAAGCATTAGCCGAATATCAGACCGACCTGAAGCTCAATCCCAACCGCTTCAACGCCCTCTACGGCGCCGCCCGCGCCGCCGAAGAAGCCGGCAAACAAACCGACGCCAACGAATACTACGCACTCCTGCTGAAGATCTGCGAAGGCGGAAACTCAACGCGCCCAGAGCTCAGCCACGCGAAGGAGCTAATGGCAAAGAAATGACTCTCTCGCAACACCATCCCGAGCGAACCGTTCCTTTCCTGCTCTGTCATCCGGAGCGAACCGTCTCATCCGCGCCCTGTCATCCTGAGCGGAGTGACCGGTCGGCAAAGCCGAGCGGTCACGCAGTCGAAGGATCCCTACCCCACCCGTACCATCGACCGCCGATGAAAGGCATTCCCACTGCGAAATTCCAGCTTTCAAGAAAACCATGTCATCTTGACGACGAGCGCAAGAGCCATGAGCAAACTGCCAATCAGCGCGTTCCACTCGCGATGTTTCAAATACAAATCAAACGAAAATCCTCCGCATTGTGCACCCGCGGGAGGCACAAGTCTCGGCAGCATCCGCGGCACTCGCCGCGCATATTCCTCGAACTCGGGAAACGTCCCCCGCAAGAACGCCTCTTCGTCGCGGATCACCGGAACATAAATGGCAAGGAACATCACGACCAGCGCAACGCCCACCCACCAACTCCGCGCTGCCACGGCGAAGCCCACGCCCATCACCAGCGACCCCAGGTACAGCGGATTCCGCGTGTAAGCATACGGCCCCGAAGTCGCCAGCGCCTCATTCTTCCGCACGTGTCCCGAAGCCAGTGCACGAATCAAGAGCCCCGGCACAATCAGCACCGCGCCGAGCGCGAGGAAGCGCCACGTAGGCCGCGCCAGCCAGAAGTACAGCACCGCAAACACGAATCCCAGCGGCACCCGGATGCGCCGCGCAATGCGCGACCACTCAGCCATGCGCACCTTCCTCGTGCGACGGACTCTCCGTGTGTGGCGGATTCTCCATGTGGGGCGGACACTCCTGTCCGCCGCCTTTGCCGTGTGCCAGCAGTGTCCGTGCAGCGTCCACCACAGCGTCGACGCCAATCTCCAGCAATCCCTCGTCCGGCTGCGCACGCCGCGCGTGTGTGGTCGGGCTCGCGGGACTACGCAAGACAATGCTGCGCGTTCCATAAGGCCCGTTGCGCGCGGGATCTGTCGGCCCGAAGATCGCCACCACTGGAACCTGCAATGCCGCCGCCAAGTGCAGCGGCCCCGTATCGCCTCCGATGAACAGCCGCGCCCGCCGCGTGAGTGCGATCAACTCACTAATCGAACATTGAATGCCTTTGGCCGCCCCCTCACTCGCACCCTCGGCCTCGCGCGCCAAATCCTCTTCACCCGGACCACAGTTCAAAAACGACCGCACTCCGTCTTCCGCCAAAGCGCGAGCCACGCGACCATACCGCTCCGCAGGCCACCGCTTCGCTCCCCACCCCGCTCCCGGATTCAGAATCGCGAAGTCCCCAACGCCAGCCAACTTCTGATCAATCTTCAGCTCTGCCGCAACGTCGCGAGGAAATTCCACGCACGGCACTGCCATCTTCCTCTGTGCCACCGCCTCCACGACGGAGAAATTCTGCTCGATCACATGCGCTCCACGCGCAATCGCACGCCGCGTGTACCACAGACTCGCCGGAGACTCGCGCGGTTCCGCCGCGCCATACACGGAGCGCGCCCCCGACCACCGCGCCAGCACTGCGGATCGAATCGCTCCCTGCAGGTCAACGGCAACGTCATAGCCCACACTGCGCACATCGTTCCACACCCGAGCAATCTGCTGCAGAGTCGGAATCGTGACCAGCGATTTCCTCCACGCAGCGAGGCTCACAGTGTGCACCCAGTCGGCCAGCGGACGCTGTGCCGAACGCGGCCCGCGCCGCGGCGCTCCGGGCGCGCACAGCAGTTCGGCCCATCGTTCTTCAATCATCCACCCAATCATCGCGTCTGGGAATGCGTCGCGCAAAGCCTGCGCCGCAGGTAGCGTGTGGATCACGTCTCCCATGGCGCTCAGCCGCAAAATCAGCAGGCGCTCGATCTTCGATCTGTTTTCTGACGCGCCGATCAAGGCTTCCTCTTCGGCGCACCCTTGGGCGAGAGCCGCGAGCGGATGATCTCGCTGGTGGAGTGATCTTTCGAATCGCCTACAATCTCGACGCGCCCGCCATACTCCGCAACTGCGTCGCGTTCCGGGACAGATTCCGCAGTGTAATCGGTACCTTTGGCCTGGATGTCCGGCCGGATCTCGCGGATGATCGCCCGAACGTCTAGCTCAGGAAAAATCACCACCGCGTCAACGTCGGCCAGCGCAGCGACAATCTCCGCCCGTTCATCGGCGGGCATGATGGGCCGCCCTTCACCCTTCAGAGCGCGCACCGACTCGTCGGAATTGATGGCGACCACCAGTCGCCCGCCCAGCGCTTTCGCTCCGCGCAGGTAGCGGACGTGCCCCACGTGCAGCAGGTCGAAGCCGCCGTTAGCCAGCGTGATGCGTTCGCCGGCGCTCCGCCATTCTTCCACGCGCCGGCGGAGTTCTTCGCGGCCCAGGATTTTGCTTTGTGCGTTCAATGAGATCGTGTGACTGGCGGCGACTGTTCCAGCGCGTGCAGCAACTCTTCCCGCGACACGGTCGCGGTGCCGCGCTTCATGACGACAATTCCGCCCGCATAGTTGGCCAGTTGCGCCGCTTCTTCCGTCGTCGCCCCCGCGGCAAGTGCAGCCGTGAACGCCGCGATCACGGTATCGCCAGCGCCGGTCACATCCACAGCCTGGTCGGAGCCGAAAATCGGAATGTCCACCGGCTTGTGCTTGTGATCGAACGCGACCATTCCATCGCGCCCTCGCGTGATGAGCAGCGACTGCAGTTTCATTCGCTCCATCACTTGTGCGCCCGCGGCGACAACCTTGCCCCAGTCTTGCCCAATTCCAGCGCCGAGGGCATCTTCCACTTCGGGTTCGTTGGGGGTAGCTGCGGTCACGCCAGAATACTGCACCAGCCGGTAGCGCGAATCGAGGACGATCGGCAGTGCTCCCACCTTGCCCTTTTCCCGCAGCGCATTCACGATCACCGGAGTCGCCGCTCCGTATCCATAGTCGGAAACGAGCAATGCGTCTGAGACGTGCGCGTAGTTGCGCGCCGCCAGATACAATTCCCGCGTCAGATGATGGTTGGGCGCTTCCCGCGGCTCGCGATCGATACGCACCACTTGCTGTCGCGCCGTGTGAGTCATGCCTGCCAGAATGCGCGTTTTCGTGACCGTGGTGTAACTCTTGTCTTTGAGCACGCCGCTCACGGCGATCCGCTTGTGGCGAAAATATTTCAGCAACATCCGCCCCGGCTCATCGTCGCCCACAATACCCACCGGGAGAACATTCACTCCCAGATCCGCGAGGTTATTCGCGGCGTTGGCCGCGCCGCCCGGCACGACGGTCCGTTCGCGATGTTTCAGAATCAGCACGGGAGCCTCGCGCGAGACGCGCGAAATCTCTCCAAAGACAAACTCGTCGGCCACCATATCTCCCAGCACCGTCACGGTGATCTTGGGAAACGCCTCGACGATCTTCTTGAGCCGGTCGGCTTCTTTAGGATGTTTCGTCATCGCAGCGTGCCAGACATAGTTACAAACAATATTGTGACTCTCACGAGATCCCCTCAGCGGCTAAAGCCGGAGTGATTTTGCGCGACTTACGGCACGAGTGAAACTCGTGCCCTTCCCGTTCTAGCCGATGGCGAGTTCTTCCGCAGCCGCTATAAGCCGTGCCCTTCCCAATGCACTACGTAAGACAAGAATCTACAACACGCCGATTCTCTCATGCGCCGTGCTTTCGTTCCTCGATCTTACGCAGTATGGTATCCACGGCGTTAGCTGCGTCGGAGAGTTCCATTTTCACCGGTACAACCGAAAGCGGCTCGAGCGCTGAAAGATACGCTCCCAGATTGACTGCATCTTTCTCGGTCGTGACGAAGCCGCCAGCCTCGCTCCGCTGTTTGAGCTCAATCAACTCGCGGACATCCTTTTCGCTGTAAGCATGGTGGTCGCGGTAAAAGGCCTCGGCGGCCGGTTCAATATTCGCCGCCCGTAGTTGCAGCACGAAATTCTGTGGCCGCGCGATACCGCAGAATACGACAGGACGTGGCGGAACATTTTGCGGCACAATTCCCCGCCGCACCCGCCACACCAGCTTTCCCTCCAGCGGGAACGACTCCGCCGAAGCGCCGCTCGCCAGCACGATAGCATCGGCACGCCGCAACGAACTCAGAGGCTCCCGCAGTCGCCCTCCGGGAAGCAGCCTGTCGGTCGCATCCTGCGGCGTAACCAGAACAATGTCGAAATCGCGCGCCAGCGCCCGATGCTGAAACCCGTCGTCGAGCAAATGAAGTTGCGCTCCGAACTTCGACTCCGCGAAGCATCCCGCGTCGTACCGATCCTCCCCCACAATCACTGGCACCTGCAGCTTGCGCGCGATGAGGAGCGGCTCGTCGCCGAACTCCTGCGGCAGGCCAGCGGGATCGACCACCAGCACTCCCCTGGACCTGCGCCCGTAGCCGCGCGACAGTACGTCAAATTTCACTCCGCGCGCCTTGAGCAATTCGCCCATCAGCAGCACGAACGGAGTCTTCCCCGAGCCGCCAGCCGAAAGGTTCCCCACGCTGACTACGGCGCCTTGCAAACGGCGCGCGCGCCAAAGTCCGCGATCGTAAAGCGCATTGCGCGTTCCGACCACGCCGCCGTAGATGACTGAGAGAGGATTCAATCTGAGTGTGCAGCGTGGGCCGAGGCCGGCACAGGATCGCGATCTTCGGCAAGCAACGTCTTGAGCCCTGCCAGGGTTCGCGCCGTCGCGCCCGTCTGCGACCGCATCGTCTCTTCCGCGCGCCGGCCAAGGGCCCGCCGTTCGGTGTCGTCCGCCAGCACTTGCATGAGAGTCAGCGGCAACTCCGCCAAGCCCACGATCCGCACCGCATCCCGGCTTTGAAACAGAGACACAATATCGCGGAAATTCTCCGTGTGGTTACCGGTCACGATAGCCACTCCGTGCTGCGCGGGCTCGATAATGTTGTGCCCGCCGCGCGGCACCAGGCTTCCACCCACGAAAGCAACATCGGCCAAGGCATAGAGCGCGGCCAACTCGCCAATCGAATCCACCAGCAGCACTCCGCCGGCGAGCGCTTCTCCCGCCCAACGCGAACGTCGGCGTGACGGCATGCCCAACTGCTGCAGCAGGATCGCAACTTCGTCGAAGCGCTCGGGATGCCGCGGCGCCAGAATCATCACAGCCCTCGGATGAGCGACCCGCACATTCTCGAAAGCCTTGAGCAGCACAGGTTCCTCGCCTTCCACTGTGCTGCCGCAGACCAAAACCGGCCCAGCACCCTCTTCCGCCAACGATCGGCGCAGGCTCTCCACAATCGGCGGCGGCGAAGGCCGATTCACATCGAACTTGAGATTTCCCGTGACCTGCACGCGCCCTGCTTCTGCCCCAATCGACTGCAGCCTCGCGCTGTCCTCCGGCGTCTGCGCCAGAAACAGGTCGACGTGGACCAGCATCCTCCGCAGCGCCCAACGAAAACGGCGGTAACTCGGCCATGACCGGTCCGAGATACGCGCGTTGACCACCGCAATCCGAGCTCCGCTGGCATGTGCCAGATGCAGAAAGTTGGGCCAGAATTCCGTCTCCGCGAGCACAACCAGTTCAGGCTGCAACGCGCGCAGGTAGGGACGGATCGCGAACGCGAAGTCCAACGGGAAGTAGAATACGTTCTCTTCGCCGAAGCGCTTGCGGGCGAGTTCCTGTCCCGTGTCGGTCGTGGTCGTGACCAGCACACGATGCCGCGGAAAACTGCGGCGCATTTCCTCAACCAGCCCGCTAACCGCCAACACCTCGCCGACGGACACGGCGTGAACCCAAATGACTCGCCTCGTCCGCGGGGTACTCTCAGACGCGATCAGGCGCGCGGGAACCTCCCCCATGCGCGCCGCAAACCCGGACCGATATTTGCCGTGGCGCAGGATCTGGAAGAGCCAGTAAGGCAGGCTCAGCAGCATTCCTGCCGCCAGCACGAGGCTGTAGAGAAAATAGCTCAAGCTGAGCCATTCTAAACCGGCGCTCGAGGGAGCGAGGGCGTTGTTGCATCTATAATCGTAGTCATGCAGTCCTCGCGGAGACGTACGTGGATCGTTCTGGCGCTGTGCTTCGCAGTGTGGCTGCCGCTGGGCCTCGCGGCAAAGAATTTCGTAAAGCCAGTGGCGCGTGCCGCCATAAATTACCCCGCACACGATTTCCATCGCGACGAGAAGGTCGCCATCGCCGCCGACCCCTATGACACACCGGAGAAGGCAAAGATCTTTTCCGTGGATTTTGCCGCGCACGGATTTCTGCCCGTTTTCTTTATTGTGACGAATGATGGGGACCAGCCGGTGTCCATCGCCAACATGGAAATCAAGCTGATCACCGGGAACCGCTCGAAGCTCACGCCCACATCTGCGGAAGATCTATACCGGCGGCTGTCCGATCCTCAGGTGAGCACGCGACCGAATCCTCTCCCCATCCCGCACAAAGTGAAGGGCGCGATCAGCAAGAAGGAAATGGACGAGATCGAGTCGTCGCAGTTCGCCGCCAAAGCGGTCGAGCCACACACGACACAGTCGGGATTCCTCTTCTTTGACGTGGGCGGCATCTCCTCGCCCTTACCAGGCGCGAACATCGACATCACTGGAGTCGCCGATGCCAAGGGGAGCGAGTTGATGTATTTCGAAATCTCGGTAGACAAATATCTGAACGCGCCGCAGAATCCGTGATCTCAGCGGCTCCGCGGCCAGACTTGCCGCAACCGGCTTTATAATCTCTCTTCTATGGCCACGACCGCAGCGACTTCCATCGCCGCTCATCCCAGGTTCGAACCGGTCATCGGGCTCGAAGTTCACATTCAGCTTCTGACGGCGACCAAGATCTTCTGCTCGTGCTCGACGCGATTCGGCGCGCCCCCGAACAGCAACGTTTGCCCGGTATGCCTGGGAATGCCCGGCGCCCTGCCCGTACTGAACAAGAAGGTCGTGGAGTTCGCCACGCTGGCGGCGATGGCGCTGCAGTGCCGCATCAACGACACGTCGATCTTTGCGCGCAAGAACTATTTCTATCCTGACCTGCCCAAGGGTTACCAGATTTCGCAGTACGACAAACCACTGGCGGAGTTTGGCTACATCCAGATTCCCGGGTCGAAAACGGGCGAAGGAAACCAGGAACTGAGAACTGAGAACCGAGAACTGAGAACTAAGAAGATCGGCATCACCCGCGTCCATCTTGAGGAAGACGCGGGCAAGAGCCTGCACGAGGGTTTTCCCGACGCAGACGAAAAGACCGCAATCGACCTCAACCGTACCGGCGTTCCGCTGATCGAAATCGTCAGTGAGCCCGACATCGCCTCGCCTGACGAGGCCTACCAATACCTGACGCGGCTGAAAGAGATCATCCTGTACACGGGCGTCAGCGATTGCAACATGGAAGAGGGCTCGCTGCGTTGCGACGCCAACGTCAGCGTGCGCCCGCGTGGGCAGAAGGAATTCGGCACCAAGGCCGAAATCAAGAACGTGAATTCGTTCCGCTTCATCCGCGAGGCTCTGGAATACGAAATCGGACGCCAGATCGATGTCATCGAATCAGGTGGCAAGATCACGCAAGAGACGCGCCTCTACAACGCGAACGAAGGCAAGACCTACAGCATGCGCTCGAAAGAACAGGCGCATGACTATCGGTATTTCCCTGAGCCGGACTTGCTTCCGCTGGTGGTGGACGAAAAATGGAAGGCTGAGATCGCCCGGGCACTGCCCGAATTGCCCGAGGCGCGGCGCGCGCGCATGGTGAAGGACTATGGCATCACGGAGTACGACGCGCAGGTGCTGACGTTTTCGAAATCCCTGGCGGACCAGTTCGAAGAGGCGGCACGAGCGGCGAAGAATCCCAAGCGCGTCGCCAACCTGGTGCAGAGCGAACTGATGGGCCGTCTCAAGTCCAAGGGCGTCGAGATCGAGCAGTCTCCGATTTCGATGCGGGGAGTCGCGGCGTCGGCCGACCTGGTCGAAGCAGGCACAATCTCGGGCAAGATGCTCAAGGATCTCTACGATCTGTGCTTCGAGCGCGGCAAGGACTTCCCCGCCGTCTACGAAGAAGAAGGCCGCCCGCAACAGTCGACAGACACGTCAGCCTTGGAAAAGATTATCGACGAAATCCTCGCCGCCAATCCCAAGCAGCTTGAGCAGTATCGTGCGGGAAAGAAGACCATGCTGGGGTTCTTCGTAGGGCAAGTCATGAAGGCCTCCAAGGGACAAGCCAGCCCGCAGATCGTGAACGAGTTGCTGACAAAGAAGCTGGGATGATTTTGCTTGTGTGGGACCGGGTCAAAGATCCGGTCCCACACGATCAATCGTGCTCCACATAGTCATCCCCGAACCATCACTTTGGTCATCTAAACCGCTTCTTTCATTCCCTGTACGATGACACTGGGCCCGCCTGTCCAGGGCCGACCGCTCGAGAACTGCCATGAAAAAGTTCAAGCTCGACCGCATCATCAGCATTGCAACGCTGGTAGCATCGTTGGTGGCCATTGTCCTGGTCCTGAAGAAGCCTGCTCCGGTGGCGCATCCTCAGGCTCCTGCGGCCATCGCGGAACACGCCCAGTCGTTCGACCAGAAAATGGCCCAGTTCGAGCAGGCGACGCAGCAACCGCAAACGAGCGGATCCCCGGAAACTTCCCAGCCGGCGGACGGACAGAATTCATCGACGGCCTCGCAGAGTCCCAAGGCTGAGGTACACATCAATTCCGACGAAATCAGCGCCGTGATCGCGCAGTCGCTGGGCAATGCGGCTGGAACTTCAGGCCTTTCCCCGAACTCCAACGTCGGCAGCGGCGCGCCCAGTATCAAGGACCAGCAGGTCAGCTTCGACGGCGACGTGGTCCACGGCCAGTTCCTCACAGAGGTCGCGGGCAAGGATGTCTGGGTAACGATTTCCGGACACATCGGCCAGAAAGATGGCTACGCGACATTCGATCCTACGGAATTCAAGGTCGGAGATTTGAACGTTCCGGTTTCTCTGGTGAATCCGGCGCTGCAGAAGAAGCTGGGAGAAGAGCGCGACCGGCTCAAGCTTCCGGATAACGTTGGCGGCGTGAAGGTGGAGAAGGGCGAACTGGTGATGCAGCAGAAGTAGGGCAGGCAGATTGCAGATTTCAGATTTCAGATTGTAGATTGCAGATTGAAAATCTGGACCTCTAAATCTGAAATCTTCAATCTACAATTTAGAATCTAAGCTGTGAGCCCTCCGGCGCCTTCACTCAGAGCACAGAACCGATTGGACATCTTGCGGCGTGCCAGACGCAAACTACGTGTGGCTCCTTCGAGAATCGTGGTTCGCACAAACTATCAATTGTGCTTCATGAACTTTCCGTTCATCTGCCCGGTCAGCGAGTTGTAGAGCGTCTCCAGAAAGGCGTCCTCGTTGATGAAGTCCCCGGAAAACTTCTTCCACGGATCGAGGAGCTTCGCCTGCTTCATCTGTTCTAGCGTCTTGTCTTCTTTCAGCGCTTTCGCCACAACGTCGCGCGTGGCCTTCAGCATGGTCAGGTAGGCCCGCACGTCGTCCAGGTTCGAGATCGGACCATGTCCCGGGATGATCTTCACATCCGGCGGAATCTGCGCGATCACTTTCTCCACGCCGTCAATCATGCCGTTGATACTGCCGCCGCTGTCGACGTCAATGAATGGAAAGCCATAAGTCACGAAGTCGTCGCCCATGTGTACGACATTCGACTTGGGGAAGAAAATGATTGAGTCGCCGTCGGTGTGGCCGGCGGGAAAGAACAGCGCGCGGATGTCCTCTCCGTTCAGGTGCACGGTCACATCATGATCGAAAGTGATGATGGGGAGCGCCTCTTTGGGCGCGGGCTTCGCATCCATGTGAACCGAGCCGCCGTTGCCGAGCTGGCCGCCACTCTCCAGCCGCTTGCGCACATTATCGTGGGCGATGATCGGCGCCTGCTTCTGGAAGTATGCGTTCCCGCCCGTATGATCCCCGTGATAGTGCGTGTTGATGATGAACCGCACCGGCTTGTCGGTGATGCCCTTCAACGCGGCCTGAATCTTTTCCGCGAGCGGGGCATACTGATCGTCCACAATCACAATCCCGTCGTCGCCCACGGACGCGCCGATGTTGCCTCCCGCGCCTTCCAGCATGTAGACGTTGCCAGCCACCTTGGTGACCTTCATTTGCACTTTGCTGAAGTCCTGGTCCTGAGCTGTGGCGAAACCGCAGGCAAGCAACAAAGTGGCGAGCAGTATCGAAGCTTTGCGCATGTTCGTCCTTTAAGTGTAGTTCGGAAGACTCGGGCTGACATTCTAAACTGGGATGGCGGAACAATACAGGCAGAGTTTGAAGTGGCGGTTAGTAGAGATGGAAGTCCACCTCAATCATGAGCTCTACCGCCACGGGCGTGCCGTTCTTTTTCGCGGGTTCGAATTTCCACTTTCCGACACTCTCGACGGCATTCTCGTCCAGACCCAGGCCGAGGGGTGTGACGATCTGAACATCACGCGCATCGCCAGAAACGTCGGCCACTATCGAGACCGTCATCGTGCCCTTATATTTTGCTCTACGCGCCTCGTCGGAAAATGCCGGCTCCGGGCTGTAGGTCGCACGCGGCGCCGAAACGCCACCCGAAACGCCACCTGGCACTAAACCCCGGAACCGCTCGGCAGAATGACGAACGGTGCGCGGGAGCCCTTCCTGTTGCTCGAAATAGTCCCGCCAGAACCGGGGCACAATGGCCGCCATCGATTCTCCGGGCGTAAGAAAGACAGCATGCATTGCCGTCATGGCTTCGTTCAGGTCGGGCTTATCCGAGGGAAGTTTGATTTCAATCTCAACTTCCTTCGTCCGAAAGAACTTTTCCAGCTTCTCCCGGTCCGGCGCATTCGATTCTTCGAGTAGATTCAACACATCGCGATACGGTTTTGCTTTGGCGTCGAAAACCAGGAAGACGCGCCGGGCGCGAAGTTTCAGCGCATGATCCCGTACCGTTATATCCTCGACCGCAATCTGCCCATCCACGGTCCAGGAGCCAACGGTCCCCACGCCGATCAGCGCGCCATCCGATTGATAGAGGAGATGGTCCCCCTTGTAGAACTGCCGGAGGGTTAGAACTTTGTCCAGATAGCTCGCCCTCAGTTGCCCCTCAACGTCGTCTCCAGCCCAGGCAAGCGAAGTCGGCAACATCGTAAGCAACATCGCAAGCGAAATCGGCGCGACGAGAATCGAAAGCCATTTTTCTTTTGCGCGCTGTCTCATGCGGTCCTTGGCCTATTCGGGATTCAAACTGTCAAACATCTTCCACAGCTTGTCGGTGGTGGCGCGATAAAGCAACCACCCGGTTCCGGCATCTGAAGTCTCACGAAAAAGCAGTTCGCCGCGGCCATCGCCATCAGCGTCCACCGCGTCAATCAACTCCAGCCGCGGCGTAATGTCGAGGTGATATTTATCGGTCACTCCGACGTAGAGCTTGTGCAAGTTATTGTAGATGTCGGTGCGGGCCACCAGCATGATCGAATACTGTAACTGCGCATCGGCCGCTTGCGGAGCGCCCCCCGGAGGCGGGGGCATGTGCGCATCCGCGGCAAGAAGAATGACCGGCTGGTTATTGGTCCACAAGTCGTACGCGACCATCTGAACGTTTTCCAGGATCGGTTCCACGGCCTTCCTGGCCGGACTGCGCCGGGCAGCCTGCGAACCGGACGGCTTCGGTGTAATTTTCCCCTTCGCCCGGGCATCCAGATAAGCGTGAAGCTGTTCCTTCGCCAGCGCCATCATCTGCTGGCGGCGCTCCCCTTCCTCGTCTTTCAGCCACGTGAACGTAAACGAACGCGGTGCGGGACCGCTCGCATCGGAAATTGCCGGAATCAACTGAATCGGTCCCGTGGCAGCCGTTGCTTCAACAATCTTCGCCGCGTTCGCAGGGGCAACGGACGCCCCTGCTCCGGGCTTGCTGTAGCCGGGCACTTCATCTTCGGGCAAAGCCTCAACCGGCTTTCCCCGGCGCAGCCTGGGCCGGTTGGCTTCACTGGCTCCGCTGTCGGAGTCCGGCGCCTTCGGACGATCGGCCGGCTTGGCGTCGCCGGGCTTAGCGTCACCGGACTTGGATTGGTCCGGCGTCGCGGGCGCGGACGAGGGTGCGGCAGGCTGACCAGGGGTTGTCGAACCCGACTGACCCGCTCCCGAAGATCCAGTCCCAGCGGACCCAGTCCCAGAGGATGCCGGTGGTGCGCTCTGCGTTGGTGTTTCCTGGGACGCGCTCTTCGTCAATCGAGGAGGTCCGTCTTCGGAAGGCGTCCCGGAAGGCGCCCCAGAAGGCGGCATAGTGCTGGCAGGCGGCGTGGTGCTCACCGGCGCCGGTTCCTTCTTCGCGGCCTCCGGATTCTTGGTCAGCCTGGGCGGTCCGTCGCTGGTGTCGATGCCCACCGGCACTGCCTCCGCCTTAAGCGCCTTGGTTCCCTCATCAGTTCCGCCCGGAAGCCATTTGCCGGTACCGATCCACGGGCTTTGAACATTCACGGCGTTGCTGTGCAATGCGCTGTTCACCGTGAACAGGCCAAACGAACTGCCGGTACGCTCGGCTTCATACACCGTGCCCGACTCCAGCGCCATCGGAACGGGATTGGCTTTGTACGCCGTCGCGTCATAGAACTTGCCGTTGGTCAGAATCGTGATCGGCACCAGCGTCGCCTTGCCATTCGCAGCCAATTGCAGCACGCCCAGCCCGCGCGGTTCGGCATCTTTTTTTCTGGGGACTTTGCGCTCTCCGGGAGTAATCTGCGGACGTTCTTCCTGTGCTGCGGCCACGACCGCCAGACAGGCGACACAGGCCATCGTCGCCACCAGGACCGATCCACGGTATAAAATCTTGCGGTGTAGAATTTTGAAGAAAGCGGGCTGGCCCGATGCCGGCTTCGCCGCCGTCGCAGTGTTTGACTTCTGTCTTCCTGGAGAAACTCCCATGAACATCAATGATAAGGCTCCTGACTTCACTTTGCAGGACGAGAACGGAAAAGAAATAGCGCTGAAAGACTTGCGCGGCAAGACCGTGGTTCTCTATTTTTATCCTCGCGCCGATACTCCTGGATGCACGATTGAAGCCTGCGAATTTCGCGATACCTACAAACGGATGCAGAAAACCGGCGCGGTGCTGCTCGGCATCTCCCCCGACACGCCGAAAGCGCAAAAGAAATTTCAGGATAAATTCAGCCTCCCCTTCACTCTGCTGGCCGACGCCGACAAGAAAGTTGCCGAGGCCTTCGGCGTCATGAAAGAAAAGAACATGTACGGCAAGAAGGTCTGGGGAGTCGCGCGCACGACGTTCGTCATCGGCCCCGACGGCAAGATCCAGCACATCTTCGAGAAGGTGAAGCCGGAGGGCCACTCCGAAGAGGTATTGGCCTACCTGAAGGAATCGGCCAAGGGCGTGGCTTAGGGTGCGGGAAGACGCGCAGGGAACTATTCCTGGCGGTATTTCGTATCATGCCGCAGGGGGAATTGTCTTTTTGCCGCTTTCCCTGGCTTGGGAGGAAATCATGCGTGGTCTCGTAAGAGTCGTTGGAATCTCTGGATTACTTTTGCTCGCTCTTGCCGGCGCTGTGGCGAAGCCGTCCCCTTCGCCAGCCGACGACCACAACTCCATTTTGATCGTGTTCAAAGACGGCCACCGCCAGAACTTCGCTATGACGGAGATTGTTCGCATCGACTTCAAGGCTCCGTCCGTGATTGTCTTCAAAGACGGCCACCAGCAGAAAATTCCGGTCGCCGACATCGCCCGGATTGACTTCGATTCTTCCCAGATGACTGCGATGACGTCCGGGCGGGCTCACTTCCTAGGCAAATGGCAAGTGGGCGACAGCAATGGACGCACTTTCTACATCACCCTCGAAGACGATGGGTATGCCAGGAAATCCATAGGCGCAGCCCATGGCACCTGGACCGTCGTGGACGGAGAGGCTCGGATCAACTGGGACGACGGCTGGCACGACGCGATCCGGAAAGTGGGAACGAAACACGAGAAGTTTGCCTACGAACCTGGCAATTCGTTCGACGGCACGCCGTCCAACGTGACCGCCGCCATCAACACGCAGCCCAAACCAATTTAGGGCGCTAACCAGACTCCCAGGATTTGCGTGGCGCAGGGCTTCACGCGCTGCGATCAGCTTGCCCAGCTGAAATTCGGCTTTGAGGTTGCGGAAAAACGCACGATTCGTATCAGGCTATGCCTTCAGGCATAGCGTAAATGCTGGCGAATCAATCACGCCTTCAGGCGCTGCGCACGCGGC
>JADGNQ010000012.1 GCA_017883385.1 Candidatus Sulfotelmatobacter sp. | reverse complement strand
GCACTGTGTGAAAATCTCTTCATCTTGACAAACATTTGACCTTGGGCAGAGAATTGCGCCCGGCCCGGAGATGCGCGCTGTGGCGCATCTCTCGAACCGTCGTCTTCCCCCAAATGACGACGGCAGAGATGTGGGTTAGTTTCAGCAAGTGGGTTCCAGTTAAAAGAAGATAAGTCGTTCGCAGTTGTGTTGTGGGTAATTCTCGTTCCTGACCAACGAATCTATAAAAACAGAAAACTGTTCCTCGCAGAGGAATAGCTGCGTAGCCCGCGGCTGGCCTTGGCTGGAACCAGGTGGAACCAACGCGATTCAAGGAGGATATTATGCAGTCTCTGCGCCTTTCCCGAGCATGGCTGGTTTGCGCCCTGTTCGCTGCCCTGATGCTGGCAACAGTCACCGCTACCGCCAAGAACGGGGGCGAGTTTAGTGGGTATTTCGATTTTAGTGGAGTGCAAGAACAAGGCGACCTTGTGCAGGTAACCCTGCATGTAAAGCTCTTCAACCACGGCGACGCCGACCTAAAGAGCGTGATCGTGACTCTGCTGGACTCGACTCCAGCCATGACTCTGCGCGGCAATTTCCAGCCGGTGAAGGTATGGAAGAGGCAACAGTTCATTGACATCAGCCAGGAGTTCACCGTGACCAAGCGTGAGTTCGCGGAATGGACGGCCGCACCGGCCCAACCGAATCTGGTGATCCTGTTCCAGGACAGCAAGGGACAAAGTTGGCAGAAGGGCGCCCAGATCAGCCACCGCCCGTTGCTCCAATAAGGGTGCCTGATATGTCGCAGCCCTGCGGAACGCGCCAACCACGAACAACGACTTCTCGAGGAGAACAATTCATGCGTCGCTTGACGATTTTTGCTGCCCTACTGCTGGCCGCGCTGCTGGTGAGTATTCCCGGGGTTGCGCAGCAGGATGTGATTACCACCGCGATCGGCGGCGGGCCAAACGGCATTCCCGCCCTCGATGCCAACCTCTATAACCCGTACGGCGTAGCCGTCGATGGTTCGGGCAACTACTACATCGCCGCTTTCAACCAGAATCGTGTCTTCAAGGTGAACTCAGCCGGCACCATCACGGTAGTCGCCGGGAACGGAGCCCAGGGCTATGCGGGCGACGGCGTTGCCGGCGGAGCCACGCTTGCGAACCTTTATCACCCCTTCGCCGTGACCCTTGACGGATCAGGCAACATTTACATAGCCGATCAGTACAACTGCGTCGTGCGCAAGGTGGACACGACGAATACCATCACGACCATCGCTGGAACTGCCGGACAGTGCAACGGCACGGGCAACGATCTGAATTATCCGGCAGGCGTCGCCGCCGACGGAACCGGCAATCTCTACATTGGCGACTACAACAACTGCGTTGTGCGCAAACTGGTGTTGTCCACTAAGGCGATGAGCACGTACGCCGGCAACGGCACGTGCGGTTTCACCGGCGACACGGGGCCGGCCGTCAACGCGGAACTCTACCAGCCGACCGGCGTCGCGACCGACGCTGCGGGCAACGTGTACATCGCGGACACGACGAACTGCGTCATTCGTGAAGTGGCAAAGTCCGGCGGAAAGATCAACACCATCGCCGGGAACCACACCTGCGGCTTCCTAGGGGATGGCGGCAAGGCCACAAGTGCCGAGATCAGTACGGTGTACGGCCTGGCAGTCGATAGCGCCGGCACAACCGTGACCTTCGCCGAGTACTCCACCCAGCGCATCCGGCAGTTTACGGTGGGCGGGAATATCAACACCATCGCCGGCAACGGTACGGCCTGTGCCGGAACCTGCGGCGACGGCGGCGCAGCGACCAGCGCACAGACTTATAACCCTGTGGGTGTAGCGGTCACCAGTGGCGGCACGGTCTATTTCGGCGACAACAGCAACTACGTAGTGGACAGCTTCACCGTCGGCGGGAACCTCCACACCGTGGCCGGCAATCACACCTACAACACCGAGACTCTAATCAATGGCGCTCCGGCGAACGGCGTCGTTCTGGCCAATCCCTTCGGCATCATGAACGATTCCTCCGGGAACGTCTACATCGCCGATAGCCATAACTACATGGTGCGCGAGTTGGTGAAGTCCACTGGCTTGGTGAACTTCTTTGCCGGGAGCGGAACGTACGGCTACGGCGGAGACGGCGGACCTGCTACCAGTGCGAAAATGACCTACGTCTGGGGTGTGGGGAAGGATAGCACCGGCAACATCTATATCGCGGACGGGAGTAACTGCCTGGTCCGTGAGGTCAATACGGCTGGAAACATGAGCACGTTCTCGGGCGTAGTGCTGAACGGAACGAGTCCGCAGTGCGGCTATTCCGGCGACGGTGGTCCGGCGACCAGCGCCAAACTCTACCAGCCGTACGGCATCGCGGTGGACAAGAAAGGCGCGGTTTATATCTCGGACTACACCGAGCACGTCATCCGCAAGGTGTCGGGTGGAAACATCAACACGATTGCCGGCATCGGCGGCCTCGCTGGCTTCTCCGGGGACGGCGGCCCGGCGACCAGTGCGCTGCTCTATGCTCCGCAAGCCGTAGCGGTCGACCCGGCGGGGAACGTGTTCATCGCCGACACCAACAACTGCCGGGTACGCGAGATCAACGCCTCGACCGGCGTCATCACCACCATTGCAGGAACAGGTGTCTGCTCCTTCACCGGCGATGGCCTGGGCGTCAGCAGTGCCGTGGCATACCCCCAGGGACTCGCCGTCGACGCCAACGACAACCTGTTCATCGGCGACTACAGCAACCGTGTGCGCTGGCTGGCCCCGAACGGGTTCATTACTACCATCGCGGGAACTGGTGCCGCAGGCTATAACGGTGATGGAGGCTTGGCAACCGCAGCCTTGCTCAGCGAGCCGACGGGAGTCGCACTCGATTCCGCGGGCAACATCCTCGTGTCGGATTACAACAACCTCCGGGTGCGCAAGATCACGGCGTTCTCGGCTCTCAATACCAGCACCGGCAACCTGGCCTTTGGCCTGACCAGCGTAGGATCGACCAGCTCACCGCAGACGCTCACGCTCAGCGCTTACGGGCCGGTGACCATCAGCAACATCTCGACCAGCACCAACTACAGCGAGGCCGACAACTGCCCGGCGAGCCTGAGCAACGGCAACACTTGCACGATGTATGTGTACTTTGTGCCGACAGGCTCGGGAACTCTCCCCGGGAATCTGACCGTAAACAGCAACGGCTTCTTCAACCAGACCAACACCGTCAACCTGACCGGGTTGGGAAGCGCGATTTCTCTGGCTGGGGCGCCGTTGACGTTCGGCAACCAGTTGGTGACGACCACCAGCGCGGCCAAAACCGTAACGGTGAAAAATAACGGCTCCACTGCGGTCACGATGGGCGCAATCACATCAACCAACACAACCGATTACGCCATCTCGGCCAACACCTGCCCGGCATCGGGTAGCACCCTGGCGGGGGGTAGCAGTTGCACCATCAGCGTGAAATTCGGGCCGCAATCCACCGGGGCAAAACGAGGCACGGTGGTGATCAATGACAGTGATCCGTCCACGCCACAACTTATCGGCTTGAACGGGACCGGCAGCAGCAACGTAGCGCTCAGCCCCAGCCAGGTAACATTTGCGACGACGGCCGTGGGTGTGGCGAGCAAGGCTACGACCATCACCCTGACTAATAACACGGGCGTGTCCATCACACTGGGCACCACGCCCATTACGGTGACTGGGCCGTTCGTTAACGCGAGCACCACGACGTGTACCGCCAGCCTCGTGATCGCGGCCAGTGGAACGTGCGTCATCAACGTGCAATTCAAACCCACAAAGGTCGGCTACCTCGCGGGCTCGGTCAGCGTTACCGACAGCGACGTAACCAGCCCGCAGTCCGTGGCCCTGCAGGGATACGGCACCGGCGTCAAGTTCACACCTGCTTCGGTGAACTTCGGTACGGTCAACCGCGGAACCACGGTTTCGTCGACGGTAACCATCACCAACGTCGGAACCACCAATGTGTTCTTCACTGGCGCGGAACTCTCGGGCACGAACAGTGCCGATTTCTCCGTCAACTACCAGGACAATCCTCCTTGCAATAACAACTCGACCAACCCGCTTCTTCCGGGCAAGACTTGCCAGATCACGGTTTCCTTTGATCCGAGCAAGGTGGGCACGGAAAGCGCCACCTACAAAGTGTTCGACAACAGTGTCGGCAGCCCGCACAGTTTGTCGCTGACCGGCAAGGGACAGTAAGGGCGCGAGCCCCTTTCTGCTTTTCAACTCAGCCGCCGGGTTTCACACCCGGCGGCTTTTCTTGTTCTGCGCCGAACGGAGCGCGGGACGCAGCCCTCAGGGCGTTTGGATACGGAACGGAATAGTGAGATCAAGCGAGGTGGAGACTATCGGGAGGACTGATGGGACTGGTGGCCCCGGGCAGAGTCGAACTGCCGACCTTCGGTTTAGGAAACCGCTGCTCTATCCAACTGAGCTACGGGGCCACGGCAACCCGCCATTATCTCACGTCAGTTTACCGATGAAGGTATCGCGCGAGAATCGTGATTTGGTGTCCCGAAGAAGGCCCGGCCGAAGCCGTGCGAGTGAAATCAGCAGATAGTGCAGTATTTATGCGCACATTAGGCGGAGGCAGTTTTACTCGCGTCTTGCGAGTTGCGCGAGCTGATTAGCCTGGCTATGTCGTCAAATTCCTTTGGCAGATGAAGATTGAGAGCCTGAGAAAACACGGAGTCCGAATAACTTTTCATCCGAGTCCTAGCCCGGTTTTTTTCATCCGGGATCTTGTTCGGCCACGGGGGCCGATCTTGTAAACTTCTTCGGCATCGAGGCTACTTCAGTTCCGACCAGCTGATCTTGGTCGACCGCTAGCCGGACACCGGTTCGCGTGCTCACTCTACCGATAGGTGAGACTCAGATTGTCCAAGTATGTGGTGTTTGCCGACTGCTTGTAGTCTGCGTCCATCTGGTAGTTCACGGTAATGCCATACCAACTGGATGGCACGGTGAAAGGGGGATATGTCTTGTTAATGTTGGCCGTCACTCCGTTCAGCGTGATCGACTGATACAGGAGGTCATTGTTCGACTCCCGCTGCAGTTGAAGGGTCAGGTGGTTCCAGCCACTGGTGAGATTGCAAGGAACGCCGGCCGAAGCCCATTTTTGAGTCACGTTGTCCAAAACATCCCATTCCCCTCCCCCTAAATGGTTGCATTGGGTGCCCCAGAACATCCCGATCCCATCCATATACATACTGACATCAAACTCCAATACCTGAGTCACCGCGAGGTTCGTTACATAGAAGTCGGTGTCATAGGTAAAGTTGTGGAGACTCGGAATCAGCGTGTGGTCCAGGTCGGGGAGTTTCTGCGTTGAGAACTGGCCAATGACTGGGTTGTACCACAGAACAACCCCGTAAGGAGTGGTTCCACTCGTGCTGAATTGGGTTGCATTTCCGCTTTTGGCCGGCGATTTGATTCCATACTTCGTGGACCACGTGAGGCCTGTACAGGGCGAACAGTCAACATAGGCGGGGGGAAGCTGACCCCAGCTGTTCCAGCCTTGATTTGCCTGGAGATTGGAGAATTTGTTGCCGGTCGCCACCGTGACATTCACGGGGGAATAAGCAGCTCCACCACAATTGTCCCACTCTTCGACTACGGTGTTGTGGGCCCCTTGGCTCAAGGGCAGCTGGGTGTTTAGACTCGCTCCCTGCGCGACATACGTCAGTTTGTTGTCAACATAGATTCCAGTGGAGGCCACGCCCTTCGAACAAGCGCTCGCGGTCGCGGTCGCCACGTAATTCACCGGCGAAGTCACTTGGCTGTTGTTCGCGGGCGAGGTCACCCATACCCCGGTTTGGTTGCTGACCGTGATTCCCACTGCGGTGAAGGTTGCGCCGCCACAGTAGTCCCACTCTTCCACCACAGTGTTGTACTTACCTGGATCGAGGGGCAAATTTGTTTTCAGGCTTTTCCCGTTCACGACATATACCAGCTTGCCCGCCACGTAGATGCCCATGGAAGCAACGCCCTTCGAACAAGTGGTCGTGGTCGCGGTCGCCGCGTAAGGCGCCGGAGAGTTTACTGTCGCGCCATTCACAGGACTGCTGACAGTGACGCTCGCTATTGCCGATGTCGTCATTATCAAGAGCAATGAGACAGTGCTGTAAGAAGTTTTCATTCGAGAATCTCCGGCTTCAGGTTTTGGGGCGCGCGTGCTTGCGGAACCGCAAGTTCTGAATCAGTCAACAAATGGACAGGCCCCGACGCGAACGGGACAGGCCCTAGGGATGCTGATTAACCTCAGCGATCCAACAAATCTACTGTGTTACCTAGACCGTAATACAGGGTTCACTGTAGGGTCAACGAGGAAATGCTGTCGATTTTACTCGAAAGTCCATGGTCCTTGTCACAGTGATGGAGCGCGGGAATGCGCACGATTTCTCGATACGAGGGGCTCCGTCCAACAATTGGAAAACGGTGCAAGAAGAGGCCTTTGTAACGGTTCGCAGGGAAGCGGACGGTTGCGAGTTTTCGCAACATTGGCCACCAACGATAGCGACTTGGCGCCAACATCGTCGCGAGTATCATTCGGGTTGGAATGTGGCCCCCGTGCCTTGCGTAGCCGCCGCTGAGGCAGAGATGAACTCGTCGGAATTGTCGTCAGGGCGCAGAGCAACCCTCAACAAAGATTTTGCAACTAAGGATCGTCTCCGGACGGGGTGTCACATGTGAGTGATGTCGTTGTGCACTGTGTTCGGTCACGGCGATTTTGGATACGAGTGTGGATATTGGTTTTCGCGGACTTGCATTTCTCTGAGGATTAAACAATTGGCCATTCGTTTTCGTTGGTTGCGTTCCCTCTCCGTTTCCTTTCTATTCCTCTCCCTCGTGATCGCGAGCACGGGATGCGGAGGGGGCCTTTCGAGCGGCCCGCCCCCGCCCAAGACACTCACGTCGGTCTCAGTAGCGCCGTCCGGCGCAACCATCGCAGTGGGAACATCGTGGCAGTTTACCGCCACGGCAGCCTACAGCGATCACTCGACAGCCAACGTAAGCTCGACGGCCAGTTGGACGGTGGCGCCTGCGTCAATAGCGGCTGCAGCTTCGAATGGTATGGTGACAGGAGAGAAGGCGGGCTCATCGATGGTAACCGCGTCGCTAAGCGGGATCAGCGGGGATGCACCACTTGTCGTGACTGCAACTGTAGCCGGAGGCGCAAACGTCCTAACCTGGCATGCCGACGCTCAACGCACCGGGTTGAATCCGCTGGAGGAATCGCTGTCGCCGGCCACAGTAACTCCCCAGACCTTTGGCAAACTCTTTTCTTACTCGTTGGACGGGTACGAGTATGGGCAGCCGCTGCTGGTGTCGAACTTGACCATCAACGGCAGCACGCACGATGTGGTGTTTGCAGCGACCGAGAATGACAGTGTGTATGCTTTTGATGCCGACAATTACAACACCGGCATGCCGCTGTGGCAGGTTTCACTGCTACGGTCAGGCGAAACACCGATGACCGATGGTCCCATTCAGCCTTATCAGGGCATCACGTCGACGCCCGTGATCGATATGGCGTCGAATACGGCATATGTGGTATCGGCGCAAAAACTCACTTCAACGGGCGCCTCAACTTTCCGCCTGAATGCACTGGACATCACCACCGGAAAACAAAAGTTCGGTGGGCCGGTAACAATTCAGGCTTCGGTGCCGGGCACGAATTCAAGTTCGGTAAATGGTGTGGTCTATCTAGACACATCCTGTGTCCAGCGGGCGGCCCTCCTACTGGCGAACAGCACGGTCTACATTGGTTTCGGCAGTTGTCATAGCGGGTGGTTGCTAGCCTATGGTGCCCAGTCCTTGGCCCAGACTGGCGTCTTCAATGCGGGTCCCAACGCGAACGGCGAGGGTGATTATCCTGGCGTCGGCGGGATCTGGATGGGCGGCGGTGGCCCGGCCGCCGATGACAGCGGGAACATATACGTCACGACGGGGGACGGCCCATGGGATGGGCAGACGGCCTGGGGCAATTCGGTGTTGAAGTTCTCGAACAACGGGCTACTTCAACTGCTCGACTACTTCACGGCCGATGATTATCGCTACATGAATTGCAACGACGCAGACATGGCGGCCGGTGGTTTGCTGCTGATTCCAGGAAGCACCCAAGCGCTGGCGGGAGGAAAGACCGGAAAGCTCTATCTGGTGAACACGACGAATCTTGGCAAAGAGCAGGCTAACGACGCGGGAGCGACGCAAACAGTGCCTGGTCTCTTGTCCAATCTGGGGTTTAATCCGTATTCGTCAAGTTGCACCGACAGCGGGGGAACATGGACCACTGACGTGAACTCCTACGAAATCTTCGCGACGGCATCCTACTTCAATGGATCGGTATACATCGGATTAACTCCGACGGCAGACGTCATACCCGTCGGGATCGTACAGTTTCAATATTCCGGGACATTGACGCCGGGACTGATGAGTGCTCCCGCCATACAGGTAGGCAGCAATGGCACGACGGCTTTCATCTCGGCCAATGGCACCACGAACGGAATCTTGTGGATAATTGACCACGGGCAGCCGCTTCAAAACCAAAATCCAAACGGCGCGGCGCCGACGACTGCAACCCTGCGCGCCTACGATGCCAACAATTTGGCCAGTGAGCTGTACAACAGTGAAATTAGTCCCGGAGATGCGCCAGGATACGGAATCAAGTTCACTTCGCCGATCGTAGCGAACGGGAAAGTCTACATTGGAACCGGTCATGATCTGGTGTCGGTGCAAAATCCGAGGGGTGAATTGGACGTGTACGGTTCGAAGTAGCACCTTGTCCCGAGCGAACACTCCCGGTTATCGTCGACGGGGTGCCGCGAGAGAGTCGTTTGTATGGCATCCTAGCGCAAATTGTCTTTCGATTACTGTCCAGAGATGGACTCTTTCAACACCCACCCTGTTCTCATCAATCGTCTGACGACAACACAGAGATAAGTTGGGCGTCACTGACGCCGCCTTCCATCCGCACTCTCGATGAGCGATTGTTGTTCGCTCGGAGCAAGTTGGGTGTTCTCGTTTCAGCCGGTGCTGCCCCCTGTTTGTCGAACCTTGCCTTCCATGTACACGACGCTTGGACTGCCACAATCCTGCCATAGGCTATGCTGAAAGAGGAACGGACAATAAGGTCTGATGCAGAGTTTCTCCGGTGCCGCTAATTCACGGTAACGGTAACGGTCGTGGAAAGCTGAACGGAACTGGCGCTGCCGTTGATCGTGACGACGTGACTGTTCTGGGAGCCGGAGCCGGGACTGGAGTTAACGGTGTTCCTGCCGCACGAGATGGTGCCGATGATCACGGTAAGGACAACGGAAGCAGCCACGACTCGGAGGATGCGTCCGCCATAAATCTTGCCGGTGAAAACAATTCCGCACAGACCGAAGCCCAGCAGCCAGGTAGCGAAAAAGAGGCCCTGCCCGTTGCGACGGATCATGGCGGAGCTGGCCGAAGCGGCGGTAACAGTAAGGATGGAACTCGCAGTGCCGGCGCCGGGAGTGACCGACCCGGGAGCGAATGAACACTTCAAATTGCTGGGCAGTCCGGAACACGTGAGTGCGACCGCGCTGTTAAAGGAGCCTGACTGTGGCGCCACACTGACCGTCAGCGTGCCAGACCCTCCGGATGCAATGGTCATCGCAGAAGGAGTGGCGCCGAGAGTCAATCCCGTGCTTCCACCAGTGGTCCCGCCGCAGGTGAGAGCTGCTTTGACCGCCGGGGAGATCTGGTTCGTGATGCTCGGCTTTCCGACAGCCTGAACATACAGCGTGTAGCTATCGTTCGGGATCGAGTAGCTGCACAGATCCACGGAGTTGGTTCCCGGGTACGTCTCCCCAAGGGACATTAAGTTCTGGCCATCAGAGCTGATGTAGGCAATGTAGTGGTCGACGGTGGTTTCATCTCCGGTGATGGTCCAGCGCAGCGAATTATCGGAGACCGACGCCGAAACACTGACGCAGCCGTTGATCCCGGATTCGATTTCGGTGGCTTCCTCGTAGTCGTTCCAGGTCACCAACTGCAGTGTGGGCAGCTGCTTGCCTGAGTTGTAGAGGCTGTTGATTTCAGAAAATGTCTTGAGCCAGGTCTGTCCGCACTGCTGGCCCATCACACGGTTCGATCCCCAGGATGCCAATGAATCGTTGAAGCCTTTGTAAGCAGCGCCCGCGGTCAGTTCGTTCTTGAGAGGGATCCCGGTGTCGTAAAAACTCGTGAGATAGCTCATGCCGTAGTCCGAGGTTGTTGGCATGACCCAGGAATAACTGCCTTCGCTCAAGGCATGGCTGAATCCACCGTTATTCTGGAAGAGAAACGAAGGTTGTGTGGAAAGCGCGGCCGCTACTTCATCCCAGTTCACCGAATAATATTGATCGATATCGAAGTTCGTGACGACAGGCTTTCCCTGCATCGTCAAATACGCCGGAGAAGGAAAATAGGTCCGTTCGATGTATTGCAAGTGGCTGATGAGAGCCTGCTGCGGCGAGCATCCGGAACAGGAGTCCCATTTAATCGCGCCTTGATCGATCATGATGGCGAAGGTGAAGCCGGGATGAGTTTCGGCCTCCGCCATCACCAGCTTGGTGGCCTTGTCGATACTGCTGTCCGGGCCATACCAGACGACGACGACTCCGTCGATTCCACGGCTGATCATGTCTGTGATCTGGCTGTGGATCTGTGCTGCGTCAGTGGAATTGTAGCCAATACTGATGTGGCTCGAGCCTCCGAACCACAGCACTAAATGGGCGTACACCTTCGTGGTTGCGCCTGGGTAGAGCAGGGAGTGGATGTCGACCTTGCTTACGTTTCCCGCCCCGGCGTTCCCATTGGTCTGACCAACAAAGCTGTTGGCCGCGCTGGTGTTGCTTGCAGTTTGCGCAGCCAGGGTGGTGGTCGGTTTGATCGCGGCTTCCGCCGCGCATACCCCTGTAGCGGACAGGAGCAGAACCGCAGCACACCAATTTCTAAGATACATCTGCCCTCAGGAGCGGAGTTGCCGAGGCACTCGTTGCGTGATCTGGCCCTGGAGGGAGGACGCAAGCCTGTAGATTTCTCTGGACCAGCCGTGACGTTTCTGGGATCGAAGGTATGGCGGAAGAAGTGTTTTGAACAGGTCACTTTGGCCTGTGAACTTCTGTGGGGTGAACCTCAGTGCCACGACGATAGTGAGACCTCCGTGCCAGGGGCGAAGCTCCTGCGGTCATCTAAAGCTCATGTTGTCAATCTTCTAGGCGCCCGGCGCGAGCGTGAGTCGCGAATTTCATCGTATCGGCCAAGATGGGAAGGAGCGCGGCCAGCGGATCATTCGTCATCCCGCCCCCAAACCGTCAGGCAGCGGGACGTTGACATTCGACACCAGCGGTGAGATGTTTATCTTGTTCGAGTGCGGACCAGTTCTTCCCGCACAGGTTGTTCTCGCCTTCATACGCATTCATTCATTCATCCCTTCATAAGGAAGTTGCTTTCTGCGCATTCGGAACTCCTGAAAGGGGGCCGATCATGAAACCCGTGGTGGCAGCCAAGAATCTCAGCAAATTTGATCCCAAGACATTTCTCTCTACCTTGGACGGCGGCAGGAAGATCGTCGCTTTCCCCAAAAAGCAGGCGATCTTTGTTCAGGGCGACCCGTGCGATTGTGTTTTCTATATACAGAAGGGAAAAATAAAACTCACAGTTGTGTCGCAGACCGGGAAGGAAGCCACCATCGGCATTCTGAACGAGGGCGATTTCTTCGGAGAAAGTTGCCTTACGGGTCAGCCTCTCCGCTTGTGTTCGGCGACCGCAATGATTGATTGCTCTGTGATGCGAATCGAAAAGAAGTCCATGATGGATGTGCTTCACCGGGAACAAACGTTTTCCGACATGTTCGTGGCATATCTGCTGACACGGAATATCCGATACGAAGAAGACCTGGTTGACCAGCTTTTCAATTCCAGCGAAAAGAGACTGGCTCGGATTCTGCTGTTACTGGCTCACTTCGGCAAGGACGGCGTGCACGAGACTCCGGTCCCCAATATCAGTCAGGAGACCCTCGCGGAGATGATAGGCACAACTCGCTCGCGGGTTAGCTTTTTCATGAATAGGTTTAGGAAGATGGGGTTCATTGACTATCACGGCGGTGGCGATTTGCAGGTTCACAGTTCACTTCTCAACATTGTTCTGCACGATTAGCTGTAGCTATCTGTTCCTGCGCAGAGCGCTGATATAGGTCCGGATTTAGGAGGAAGGGGAAATGGAGCATGCCTTCGAGAGTCTAGCGAAGAAGGAATCGAAGTCTGACGCCGAACTCATTGCATTCTTGGCGGTCACGAGAATTTCACATCAGCTTCCGATAGGTGCCGTCCTATCTCTGCCGGCGAGCCAACTGACGCCGGAGCAAGTGTACGACTCCCTCGTACGCGAAGCGTATACGTTCCTGGAGTGGCATCAAGATCATGTCGAGAGAAGGTCCCGCAAGCGTCTGTCTTGAAAGGACTGACAGAAAGACATGGCGACCAAAGGGCGAATTTTCCCTGAATGAAGTGCTGCTGCTGCCGCGTGGGGTTTTCGTCGTACGCGCTTTCCGGCTACATGGGAGGCTGCGCCTTGGCACAGAGGCCCTTACCCATCTGTGGCGGCGTTTTAGGAATTGACGAAACTGCCCCAACGACCGTAGAACCATGTGCATGGCTGAGCCAAGTCTCGTGCACAGAATGACGAAACGATGCTGGTATCTGGCAGTAGTGGCAGCCGTTCTCACCAGCGCAGCAGCGGTCCCGCTACGAGTCGACGCTGAGACCGGCGCCGAGGCATGGCTGCGGTACTCCGCACTAGGCCCGCAAGCTGCGAAGAGCTACGACCGGTTGCCCGCCCGCACCGTGGCACTCGGCGACTCCGCGGTCGTAAGGACTGCGCAGCAGGAATTGACGCGGGGTGTGGCACAGATGTTAGGGCGGACTCTCAGTGCTGGCGCAGGTTCGCCGTCGGAGAACTCCGTCATCCTGGGCACGCTCGCTGAGCTCCACTCCCTAACCCCGACGTTGAATCCGCCTCAGGAACTGAGGGCTGACGGGTATTGGCTGAAGAGTTCTAGGGTCCGGGGATTCGACTGTCTCGTCGTCACCGCCTCCACGGACCGCGGCGTTCTGTACGGCGTGTTTGCGCTGCTGAGCAAGATCGCCCGTGCGGAGAGTATTGCAGCGCTCGCTGAAGTGCAGCAACCGTATGCTCCGATCCGCTGGGTAAACCAGTGGGACAATCTCAACGGCCGAATTGAACGTGGATATGGCGGGCCTTCGATATTCTTTGCCGATGGCAGAGTCCGCGACGACTTGAGCCGCGCCGGCCAGTACGCTCGTTTGCTGGCTTCGATCGGAATTAACGGGTGCACGATCAACAACGTAAATGCGGATCTAGGCATTCTCGACGACGCCATGATCACACAGACCCGTCGCATTGCGGACGCGTTCCGTCCCTGGGGTGTCCAGCTTGCGCTCTCGGTTGATCTGAGTAGTCCAAAGGCGATCGACGGCTTGGACACATTTGATCCGCTCGATCCGCGGGTGGCAGAGTGGTGGCGGAAGAAGGTCGACGAGATTTACCGGCAGATACCGGACTTCGGCGGCTTCGTCGTCAAAGCGGATTCCGAGGGACGGCTCGGTCCGTCCACCTACGGCCGGAACCATGCCGATGCCGCGAATGTGATCGCACGTGCGCTGAAGCCACATGGTGGTGTCGTGTTCTATCGCGCCTTCGTTTATAACCACCATCTCGATTGGCATGATTTGAAGAACGATCGAGCGAAAGCTGCCTTCGACAATTTTCATCCACTGGACGGAGCATTCGACGACAACGCCATTGTGCAGATCAAGAACGGGCCGATCGATTTCCAGGTGCGCGAACCGGTCTCGCCGCTCTTCGGCGGGCTGCGACGCACCAACGAAGCCATCGAACTGCAAATCACGCAGGAATACACAGGGCAGCAGAAGCATCTCTGTTTCCTGGTACCGATGTGGAAGGAAGTTCTGGACTTCGATATGCACCTAGACGGCAACACGACGCCGGTGAAGCATCTCGTGGCGGGGCGAGTCTCTCATCGCCCCACGGGCGGCTTCGTTGGTGTTGCCAACGTGGGCATGGATACAAATTGGATGGGTAGTCCGTTGGCCATGGCCAATCTCTACGGCTTCGGACGCCTGGCGTGGGACCCCGGCCTCAGCGCCGAGACGATTGTCGACGAGTGGACCCGGCTCACCTTCGGAAGTGATCCGCTCGCGGTTCAGACCATCAACGCCATGCAGCTTAGCTCGTGGCACGTGTATGAGAGTTATACCGGGCCGCTCGGCGCCGGGACCCTCACCAACATTACGGGGAACCACTACGATCCCGGGCCTGAGTCCTCGGAGGAAAATGGGTGGGGACAATGGCATCGCGCCGATCGTGCGGGGATCGGCATGGACCGCACCGTGGCGACGGGAACGGCGTTTGTTGGCCAATATCCACCGGCGGTGCAAAAACTCTACGAAGCTATGGCTGAATGTCCCGACAACATGCTCTTGTTTTTTCATCATGTGCCCTACACCTATGCGCTGCACTCGGGTAAGACGGTCGTTCAGCATGTCTACGACTCGCACTACGAGGGTGCAGAGCACGCCGCAGATTTCGTCGCAGAGTGGAAGCCGCTTGAGGGGCACATCGATGAGGAGCGTTACCGCGACACTCTGGCGCGACTGCAGTACCAGGCCGGAGAAGCCGTCGTGTGGCGCGATGCCATTTGCAACTGGATTTATCGGCTCTCGGGCGTTCCGGATGCAAAGGGGCGCGTGGGACGTGGGCCTCGTCAGTGAGAGCGTGCCCTGTGTATGTTGAGTACGCAGACCTCTTAGCGCTTCGGCGCCACTTCGTCCAAAGCGAGATTCAATTCCAGCACATTCACGCGCGCTTCACCGAGTAGACCCAAATCGCGTTGAGCGGTGTGCTTCTGGACTAACTCGCGGAGCGCCGATTCCTGAATGCCACGCTCGTGCGCGACTCGTGGGATTTGAAACTCCGCGGCCGCTGGGGTAATGTCCGGATCGAGGCCCGATGCGGATGTCGTGATGAGATCCACGGGAACCGACTGGGTTGGATTCTCGTCGTGCAAACCCTTGGCATCGGACTGAACCCGGTCGATCAGCTTCTGGTTGGTGGGAGCCAGGTTCGTGCCTCCGGAGTTGGCGGCATCGTATCCGTTGCCGGCATTAGAGGGGCGTGAGTGAAAGTACTTCGACGAGGCGAAGGGCTGGCCAATGATCCGTGAGCCGATGGCCTCTCCGTTGCGATAGCGAATCTGTCCATTGGCCTTGTCTTTGAAGAGAACCTGCGCCAGGACGGTGATCACGAGCGGATAGAGCACTCCCAGCAAAATCGTCGTGGCGATGGTCATCAGGAATGCGGTGATGAGATGCTTTTTCATAAGAGTCCTCAGGCCAGCCGGGCTGCCGTGATCAGCATGTCGATGAGTTTGATGCCCACGAAGGGCGCGATCAGCCCGCCCAGCCCGTAGATAAAGAGATTGCGGCGCAGCAAGGCTTCGGCGTTCATGGCCCGGTATTTCACGCCGCGCAGTGCCAGGGGAATGAGCGCAATGATAATCAGCGCATTGAAGATGACCGCAGAGAGCACCGCCGATTGCGGCGTCTTGAGGTGCATGATGTTCAGCGCATTGAGCACCGGGAATGTGACCGCGAACATCGCGGGGATGATGGCGAAATATTTCGCAACGTCGTTCGCAATCGAGAAGGTAGTGAGGGCGCCCCGCGTCATCAGCAACTGCTTGCCGATTTCGACGACTTCGATGAGCTTGGTGGGATTGGAATCGAGATCGACCATGTTTCCAGCTTCTTTGGCGGCTTGCGTGCCGGTGTTCATGGCGACGCCTACGTCAGCCTGCGCCAGCGCGGGAGCATCATTGGTACCGTCGCCGGTCATGGCGACGAGCTTGCCACCGGCCTGCTCGCTCCGGATGAGCTTCAGTTTGTCCTCGGGCGTGGCTTGGGCGAGGAAATCATCGACGCCGGCTTCGCGCGCGATCGCGGCAGCGGTTAGGGGATTGTCTCCGGTGATCATCACGGTTCGAATGCCCATGGCACGCAGCTGAGCAAAGCGGTCGCGAATTCCCCCCTTCACCACATCTTTCAGGTGAATCACTCCCATGGCCCGCCGGTTCTCCGACACCACCAGAGGTGTGCCACCGGAAGAAGCAATGCGCTCGACGGTGGCGCGTACTTCCGGGGGCATAGAGCCATTGTTCTGTTCAAGGTGCCGGGCGATGGATTCTGCTGCGCCTTTGCGGATCTCTCGGCCATCCAGATTGACGCCAGACATGCGAGTCTGTGCGGTGAACGGGATGAACTCTGCTTCGTGGGTGGCGAATTCGCGGCCGCGTAGTTTGTACTTCTCTTTGGCGAGCACGACGATGGATCGGCCCTCCGGAGTTTCGTCGGCCAGAGAGGAGAGTTGAGCGGCGTCGGCCATCTCGGCTTCGGTCACTCCAGGCGCGGGCAGAAACTCGGTGGCCTGGCGGTTGCCGAAGGTGATGGTACCGGTTTTGTCTAGGAGCAGCGTGTTCACGTCGCCTGCCGCTTCGACCGCGCGTCCGGACATGGCGAGAACGTTGTGCTGCACCAGGCGGTCCATACCGGCTATGCCGATGGCGGACAACAATCCGCCGATGGTGGTGGGAATCAGGCACACCAGCAGCGAGACCAAAACAAAAACAGTCTGTGGCGTTTGAGAATAGACGGCAAACGGCTGCAACGTGACGACCGCCAGCAAAAAGATGATGGTCAATCCCGCGAGCAGAATGTTGAGAGCGATCTCGTTGGGGGTCTTCTGGCGCGATGCCCCTTCGACCAGCGCGATCATGCGGTCAAGGAACGTCTCGCCGGGGTTCGATGTAATCTTCACCTTGATGTGATCGCTGAGGACGCGGGTGCCTCCTGTGACCGCCGAGCGATCTCCGCCCGCCTCGCGAATCACTGGGGCAGACTCGCCGGTGATGGCCGATTCGTCTACCGACGCCACGCCCTCGACGATCTCTCCATCGCCCGGGATGAGTTCTCCTGCGGACACGGAGACCAAGTCGCCAGCACGCAGCTTGGCACTGGGAATTTCCTCAATCTTGCCCCCAGAAATGATTCGCTTGGCGATCGTCTCCGACCGCGCCCGGCGCAGCGTTTCCGCCTGCGCCTTCCCACGGCCTTCCGCCATAGCTTCGGCGAAGTTGGCAAACAAGACGGTGAACCAGAGCCACAGCGTGATCTGCAGGTTGAAGCGAAAGGCCTCGTGCGGGTGGAGAATCAAAAGAGCAGTCGTGATCACGCTGCCGATTTCGACCACGAACATGACGGGATTGCCCATCATATTGCGTGGATCGAGCTTGAGCAGCGAACTCCAGGCGGCACTACGAACCAGACTAAGATCCCAGACAGATTTGCGTTGGCTTGCCATAAGCTCCCTAGAAAGTCTTTCCCACTTGCATCAGAAGATGTTCGAGAATCGGCCCCAGGCTCAAGGCCGGGAAGAATGTCAGCGCCCCGAGGATCAGGATCACGCTGATCAGCAAAAGCGTAAACAGCGGCGTCGTGACCGGAAATGTGCCCAGCGATGGTGGCACGTATTTCTTCTTCGCCAGGTTGCCGGCAATGGCCAGCATGGGAATGATCATGAAAAAGCGGCCCACCAGCGTTGTGACACCCGTGGCCACGTCGTACCAGGGCGTATTGACGGTGAGGCCTCCGAAGGCGGACCCGTTGTTGCCTGCGGACGAGGTAAACGCGTAGAGAATCTGGCTGAGGCCGTGGGGACCGGGATTCGAGATGCCTGCGGTCCCGAAACCCTTGACCACTGAGATTCCGGTGAGCGAAAGAATGATGAGCGGGAAAACCAGCGAGACCAGCATGGCCATCTTCACGTCGTAGGCTTCGATCTTCTTGCCCAGGTATTCCGGCGTGCGACCGACCATGAGGCCAGCGATGAATACGGCCAGGACGACATAGATCAGAATTCCGTACATTCCCGAGCCGACTCCTCCAAAGATGACTTCGCTCAGCATGATGTTTACGAGCGGAACCATGCCCCCGAGCGGAGTGAAGGAATCATGCCAACCGTTGATGGCGCCGCAACTTGCGTCGGTGGTTACGGTGGCAAACAGGGCGGAATTGGCAATGCCGAAGCGAACCTCTTTGCCCTCCATATTGCCGCCCGGCTGCAGGTTCGTGGCCCGCTGCGCAATTGTCGTGGGATAAAGCGGATTGCCTTGTGCTTCGGCCCAGTACGCGATGGTCACGCCAGCGAGAAACAGGATTGCCATCGCCGACCAGACGGCCCATCCATGACGGGGAGAGCCGGTCATACGGCCGAGCGTGTACGTAAGACCGGCGCCGATGGCGAAGATAGAGAACATCTCGACGAGATTCGTCAGTGGCGTCGGATTCTCAAACGGGTGTGCGCTGTTGGCATTGAAGAATCCGCCGCCGTTGGTGCCCCACTCTTTGATGATTTCCTGCGAAGCTACCGGACCTTGCGCGATGGTCTGCGTCGTGACCGTGTCCATGACCGGCTTGCCCGCGGCATCCATGACGGGTTTGCCGTCGGCGCCCACCCGCTGCACCTGTTGGGGCTCAACCAGTTTCACCGTGTCATAGGGCTTCAGATTCTGCACGACTCCCTGCGAAACCAGGAGCAGCGCGCCCACAATGCAGAATGGCAGCAGCACCCACAAACAGCAGCGCACGAAGTCAACCCAGAAATTTCCGAGGGTGTTCATCTGCCGGCGGGCAATCCCGCGAATGAAGGTGATGGCCAGCACGATGCCGGTCGCTGCCGAGGCAAAGTTGTGAAACGCGAGGCCGGCCATTTGCGTGAAGTAGCTCATGGTCGTCTCGCCGGAATAAGCCTGCCAGTTGGTGTTGGTAGTAAACGACGCGGCCGTATTGAAGGCGAGATGCTCGGGCATGACCCCGGCGAGATGCTGCGGATTGAACGGCAGCACACCCTGGATTCGCTGGATCAGGTAGAGGACGAGCATCGACACCGCACTGAACACCAGCATGGTCGTCGCGTATTCCGTCCAGCGCATTTCGTGCTGCTCGTCGACACGGGTGATGCGATAGAGCAGGCGCTCGATCGGCCGCAGCACGGGGTCAAGGAACGTACGTTCGCGGGCGAACACGCGCGTCATGAAGACGCCGAGCGGCTTGGTAACGGCGAAGATCAGACCCAGAAATACCAAAATCTGCAGCCAGCCATTGAGGGTCATTTCAGAATTTCTCCGGGCGTAACAGCGCGTAGAACAGGTAGACCGTGGTCACCGCGCTGATGATGAGCATAATGAGAGACTGCGTATCCACAAAGTCCTCCTACTTCACGCGGTCGCAGAAATGCACGTACGCGACCGAGACGGCGAAGAATGCGACTGTGACCACTATCCACAAAACGTCCTGCATGGGTAATCTCCCCGGGCTGGATTCGCCCCGCGCGTTAGTCAGAGAGCCATCCTCGCACGAGCTCTAATTGGAAATTCGCGCCTCTGAACCGTGAGATTCATTGGGACAAGTTCTCCTCGCTGCTTCGATGCATTGAGGCTTGTGAAGTAGAACTTTGCCGTTTGGGGTGACGGGCGCATCGCCTCCATCACCAGAGCGACCAGTACTCGCAGCAGAAAGGCTACCGCGCCGACACACAAGACTAGCAGTGCAACTCTCATAACGTCACCTGGACACTTCTCGTGGAAACGGCTCTAAGATTCATTAGACAACCCCACGCGTAAAGGTGGGATCAACAATTCATAAAGAGTTCATAAAGAAGGTCGTGCGCGACCTTCAGCCCAGTTTTTCGGGGCACGGTCTGCATCGTGGAAGAAACTCAGCAGCCCCACTCTGCCTCGCCCGGCTCGGCAAAATACTTGCGGCTTGGGCTCGCCTGCGGCGGTGCTGCCGCCAATTCGAGCAGTGCCAAGCGGGCCGTGGCCACCATCAATCTGCGCTCGTGCTGGGGAGCGCGATCCCAGGAAGACGCTGCTTCGTCGCTACCCTGACCGCCGAAATCATGCGTCAAGGCTGCCCTATAGTGATGGAAAAGCTTCGCCAGTTGCTCTGCAGAGACATCCTCAATCGACCACATAGATTCTTAGCCTTCCTGTGATTCTTTGCACTGCTTCGGCGCCACGCCTCGTCTCCAGGCAGCTTCATCAACCAACCCAGTAGCAGTAAGAGCATGGTCACCGTTCGCGGGAGGGTCGCTACATTCGGCCCTTCCGCTCTCGATTGATTGGATGTCTACGGGCGTAAGGATTGAATAAAAGGTTCGTAGAATGTTCGTAAGAAAATAGGGTTTGATTGCAGCGGCGTTGTTCAGCGCGACGAAGCGACGACGATAGTGTTACTCACCGGGTTCAAAGCGATACCCAACCCAAGGTTCGGTGACGATGTAGCGCGGCGAGGAGGCGTCTGGCTCCAGCTTCTTGCGCAGCTGGCCCACGAAGACGCGGAGGTACTCCACCTGTTCGGTGCTCTGTCCACCCCAGATGGCGCCGAGCAAAGTGCGGTGGTTCACGACCTTGCCGGGGCGGCGTGCGAGGTAAACCAGCAAGTCGAACTCCTTGGGAGTCAGGCGCACCTCGCTGTGGCGGACGGTCATTTTGTGCGCTGCGGTATCGATGCGGAAATCGCCAATCTCGATCACCGCCTCAGGTTCATTCTCTGCCGGGACACGGCGAAGATTGGCCCTTACCCTCGCCAGCAGTTCGCTCATGCCAAAAGGCTTGGTAACGTAGTCGTCGGCGCCGGCGTCGAGGGCCTCAACTTTCTGTTGTTCCTTATCGCGAACCGAGAGAACGACGATGGGAACCTGGGACACAGCACGAACCCTGCGGCAGAGCTGCACGCCGTCGATCGAGGGCATCGACAGATCGGTGATGATCAGGTTCGGCACCCAGTCTTTCATGATCTCGAGCGCCATCTCGCCGCTGTTGGCGATGCGGATGTCATAGCCTTGCGCGGAAAGACTGGTACGCAGGACCCGCGTAATCTGGGGTTCGTCATCCACTACGAGAATGTGGGGCGGATCGGGCATCAGCGCGCCTCCTGCGTCACAATGTGGACGTCGACCGAGGGCGAGTCGCGGAGAAACCGCTGAATGGCCGACATGTAAAGATACCGTTGCCAACCGGTGCGTGCCGACCGCCCGAAAATCACCTGCGTGATGTGGTTCTCACGCACGAGTTGAACGACGCCGTCGGCAACGCTTCGACTGGACGCGCGCACCACGCGGCCGCCTAGATTCTCGGCGAAGCGAATGTTCTCAGCCAATGTCTTCTGGTCCTCCGGGCGCGTGTCGCGGCCGACATTTATGTAGAAAACGTACAACTCACCGCCCATGGCCTGTGCCATCCGCGAGCCGCGGGCGATGAGGTATTGAGCAGCTGGATTCGAACTGACGCAAACGCCGATGCGCTCGCGCACCGTATGCGCCGGTTGCGCGCCATCCTTGTCAAGATATGCGTCGAGACTACGGTCGACCACTCCCGTGACCTGCCGCAGCGCCAACTCGCGCAACGCGATCAGGTTGCCGGGCCGGAAGAAATGCGAAAGCGCGCGCTGGGCGCGGTCCACGGGATAAACGTCTCCCCGCTCCATGCGCTTCTGCAGGGCCTGGGGTGTTAGATCGGCAAGGACAATTTCATCCACGCGCTGCATCACCCAGTCGGGAACTGTCTCACGAACCTGCACGCCGGTGATTTGCTGTACCGTGGGACCGACGCTCTCCACGTGCTGCACGTTCATAGTGGAGAGCACATCGATCTTGGCCTCCAGCAGTTCCAAAACGTCCTCGTACCGTTTTGCGTGTTTGCTACCCTCAATATTAGTGTGCGCCAGTTCGTCGACCACGACCACGGCCGGTTTGCGGGCCAGAATGGCGTCCACGTCCATCTCTTCGAAGATCGTGCCCTTGTATTCGAGTTTGCGCGGCGGAATGCGGTCGAGTTTGGCAGCCAGTTCCGCCGTGGCCTTGCGACCGTGGCTCTCCACTACCCCGGCAGCGACGTCTTCCCCGCGGCTGGCCCGGCGGATGGCCTCGCTCAGCATGTTGTAGGTCTTGCCGACTCCGGGAGCGTAGCCGAGGAAGAGCTTGAAAATGCCTCGCGGCTTTTCTGGAGAAACTTCGTTGAGCCATTCCTCGGGCGTCTTGGTCATTGCAGCTATTGTCTTTCGCAGCGCCGGAATTGTCACGTCCATCGTACAATGCGGGAGTGAAAACCGTGGTTCGGACACAAGCTCGAACGCAAGCCATGCGCTATGCATTGGTGATCGCGGCAATCGGTGTGATTACTGCGGTCGATTTCAAGCTGCGGGTCAATCACACGACCGTCGCACTGATGTTCCTGGTAGCGGTACTGCTGGCTTCGGCCTACTGGGGCTTGCGCTACGCAGTCGTGCTGGCGGTTGGAGCCACCGCGGCTTTTAATTTCTTCTTCCTGCCTCCGGTTGGAACATTTACGATCGCCGATCCCCAGAATTGGGTAGCCTTATTCGCCTTTCTCATCACCGCGCTTGTCGCCAGCAATCTCGCCGAACGTGCGCGGCGCGAGGCGGTACAATCGAAACAACGCCGCCGCGACGTGGAACGCCTCTACGGCCTGAGTCAGCGGTTGCTGGCTTCGGAGAATGTCCTAGAGCTTCTCAACGCGTTGCCGCTCTATGTGCAGGAGACGTTCTCGGTGGGGAGCGTCGCCGTCATGGCGGCGGACCACCCCACGGTCTATCGTTCGTCGCTCGATGCCGTATTCGACGAAACCGTACTGCGATCGACCCTGTTGCGCGGAGAACCGATTACCCAGGGAGGCGTGTCGTACGTGCCTCTGCGCCTGGGAATGCGTACGGTCGGAGCTCTGGGGGTCACGGGAGATGAGCTTTCCAGAGAAGCGCTCGATGCGCTGGGAGGCTTGGCTGGGCTGGCGATCGAGCGCGCTCGCGCCCTTGAGGCACTCAGCAAACACCGGGCGGAGCAGGAGCACGAGCGCTTGCGCTCTGCGTTGCTCGATTCCGTCACGCATGAGTTCCGTACGCCGCTGACGTCCATCAAAGCCAGCGTGACGACTTTGTTGTCGGGCGCCAGACTGGACGAGCAAGGCAGAGGGGACCTTCTAACCGTCATCGACGAAGAGACGGATCGCCTGAACCGATTGGTAGGCGAGGCTGCTGAGATGGCGCAACTCGATGCCGGGATGTTCAAGCTCGATCTGCAGCCTCATTCAATCGGGGACGCCCTCGAACCCGCGCTGCTCGACGCTAAGGCATCGCTCGAGCATCACCCGGTCGAGGTCATCGTTGCTTCGGATTTGCCGAAGGTTCGCATCGACGTGCAGCGGATTCGCGAAGTGCTCATGCACCTGCTGGAGAATGCCGGCAAGTATTCCGGGCCCGGAGTGCCGATTAAGGTGACGAGCGAAGTCAAGGACGACCGGCTCCTGACTAGCGTTGCCGACCGCGGCCCTGGCATTGATTCGTTCGAGCAGTCGCTGATCTTCGAGAAGTTCTATCGCGGCCAGCACCAGCGATATTCCGCACCCGGAACGGGGATGGGCTTGGCCATCGCGAAGGTGATTGTTGAAACTCACGGCGGAACGATCGGGGTGGTCAGCCAGTTGGGAAGTGGGTCGGTGTTCTCGTTCAGCCTGCCGTTGGAAAAGAGGCTGTAGTCGCCCCGAACGGGAAGGGCCCAACTTCAGTCGGGCCGTAGTCGCCGACAATCAGTGTCGGCTCCAGCCGCTGAGGGCTTCGCTCTCTATTCATAGTTTCTTGATGTAGAAGGCCGCTTCTTCGGGCCGCATCACCCGCGGGATCCACAACGGCCGTCGCAGCCCGCCCGGACCGGGAGCCGGACGCGTCAGGGCCTTCCATCTCTGATAAACGGCGAAGGAAAGATTCGTGTCCACAAAAATGTCGCCGTAACGGTCGTCCGCACCAGCTCTTTCTACCCGCACCATCTGATGCCAGCAATGCATTCCGCTGATGGGATCGGGGTGGACAGGAAATGTAATGTCCTGATGCACGCCCGCATCGCTCCACCAGACGCGCTTGGTGTCCGGGTCGGTGCTCTCGTAGGGTAAGACACTTTCGATCTGGCGCATCTTCCACTGGCCTTTGCCCACTTCCTTCAAGTCAACCCACGCACTCGACATGCGTTCAACCTGATCTTCTTTGTTAATGCGCCAACGCCCGAGATGGTGAGAACAGGCGACGACACCCGGTGTCAGACCCTCGGTGACCCAAGCGTGGAGCACGAAGTAGCCGATCTCCGTGTGTACTTTCATCAGCTCCCCGGTGCGCACACCGCCGAGCTTCTTCGCGTCCACGGGATTCACCCAGAGAGGATTCTTGTGCGAAATCTCATACAGGAACTTGGCATTGCCCGAGCGCGTGTGAATGAGGTTTGGCAGGCGAAAAATGGGCAGCAGCGTGTAAACCTCGCCGTGCGCGTCTTTCGGCCACTCCACGACCGGCGTGTATTTCGGATCGAAGTCTTCCCCAGGTTCTCCCAGGGAAGCCGCATGCGCCGAGCGGTGTATGTGGCTGCGGTAATACTCGGGCAGAGTGAACTCAGGCCACTTCCAGTCCGCCATGGTTTTCGAGAATAACTCCAGCTTGCGCGAGGGAGTGTTGTAGCCGACGACCGGCTTGTCTTCGATCATCACTCCCACCGGCTTCCCTTCTTTCGTCACCACGCCGTTCGGTTCGACCTTCGAGCCCGCGAGATTGGCTGCCGAAACGGGCCTCTCGTTCAGTTTGTAAACATCTCTCGTTATCTCGAACGCGCCGTACTTACGCATGTACTGCAACGGCGTGAGCCCTTCTTTCTTTGCGGTTTCGGGCAGGCCGGGGACGGAGTTGTCGAAGATCCATCCGTAGTATTCGTCGACAGTGAGCTTCTGCCCAGGCCGGTAAGGCGATTCGAAGTATTGCCGGATGCCCATCGATCCATCCGGGTCGATCGCCCACGAGAGGTTGATCCAGAACTCATCCTCTTCCCAAACTTCGCCGGGATTCGACTGGTAGGTGTATTCGAACTTCTCTCCGGCTCGTTCGCGCAGCACACGATTCACCGGCTGGCGGAAGCCGATCCACTTGCCAGCGTACGACTCCTGACTCATCAAATCATGCCGCTCGGAGCTGAATCCCATGGGCAACACGTAGTCGGCGAACCACGCGGTCTCGCTCCAGGTCGGGGACAGGGCGGCGTGCAGGCCGACCTTCTCCTCGTCGCGCAGCATCTCGATCCACGAAAAACCGTCGGGATACGTCCACACTGGATTGAACACACGCGTGAAGTAAGCTTCGATCCGCCCGCGTCCTTCCTTTAGAAAGTGCGGCAACAGAAACGACATTTCATGCGTACACAGCGGCCACTCCTGCGGATAGAGCAACTCGTTCCAGCGCTTCTGCGGTGGCGGAACCTTGAATGGCTTGGGAACGAACTTATTCCACGCATTCAGATTGTGTCCGCCCTCGGTGCCCACCGAACCGGTCAGCACATGTAGCAGCATCAATGCCCGCGCGGGTTGCCATCCACCCAAGTTGCCGGAGGCGCTGCCGCGCCACAGGTGTGACGCAAAGCGACTTCCCGCAGTCGCAATCTCGCGCGCGGTCTTAACGATGACCTCCGCTCTGACTCCGCTTTCTTTCTCGGCGAACTGCGGCGTGAACTGCGCATAGTGCTTCTTCAAAGCCTCAATCAGCGCTTCGAAGCCCTGCCCCTTCGCTCGAAAGCCATCGACTTCCAACTCTTCCCAGTTGGTCCAGTTCTTTACGAAAGTTGCATCGAAACGGTTTTCGTCGAGAATCACCTTCGCCATCGCCAGGAGCACAGCGCCCTCTGTCCCGGGATAGGTCGGCATCCAGTAGTCGGCCATGCTCGCGGTGTTCGAGAGGCGCGGGTCCATTACCGCCAGCTTCGCGCCCGCCATCTTGCCATCGATGATGCGCTGCGCATGCGGATTGAAATAATGTCCGGACTCAAGATGCGCCGAAAGCAGAAGAATGAAGCGCGCGTTCGCGTGGTCGGGAGATGGCCGATCGGCGTAGTGCCACAGCAAATAACCAAGACGCGCCGAAGACGAGCAGACATTCGTGTGCGAATTATGCCCGTCGATGCCCCACGCCTGCAGTGTCCGCTCCATGATGAAGTCGTGCCCGGGTCGTCCGACGTGGTACATAACCTCCTCGCCACGCCCTTCCTGAAACGCCTTACGAATTCGTGAGCCGAACGTCTCCAGTACTTCGTCCCACGAAGTGCGCGTCCACTTCCCTCCCCCGCGCGGCCCGTTACGCTTCATGGGATACAGAATGCGGTCGGGATCGTGAATCTGATTGATGGTCGCTGGACCCTTGGCGCACAGCCGTCCGCGGCTCGCCGGATGCATCGGATTGCCTTCAAACTTCGCGACCTTACCGGTTTCCTTATCGACGTAGGCCAGCAGACCGCATGCCGATTCGCAATTGAAGCAGATCGTGGGAACAAGATCGTAGTGCTTCTCGACGCGGCGCGGCCATGCCTCGGGGTCAAGCTCGACCCAGTCGTCCCACTTCTCCAAAGGCGGACAATAGGCAAGATGGCTTCCGTCGCGCTTAAACTCATTGCTCATTCTGAATCTCCCTGCTCTGCCAACAAATGTGGGGACAGCCGCCCTCGGCTGTGCGCCGAGCGAAGCTCGGCTTCTCCTATGCACCAACCTAACTGTTGGGCACGCTCTGCCCAGCCATAACGAAGCACCACTCAAAGATCAGCAAACCCGCAAGAGCCAGTACCCCTGCGAAGGCGGTGTTATGAAAGTCGAAAGGCGCCAACCACATCAACGCCAGCGGCAGGATTCCACCGAGCACAACTGTGCCTCCCCAGAACCAGCTCCTGAACGGTCCATGCGTGATCAATCGTGCAGCGTACGCGGAGTTGTCGGTCGAGTGCGGCATCATGAACTCAGCCGCAACAATCAGCAGATGCAAGATGAGGGTGAACCCAAGAGCCTCCTTCGCGACCGCCAGAATCTGCTCTGAGCCTCCACCGGCAGCAGGTAACAAAGCCAGAACCGCGGCGCCACACATCAGCGTCTGCACGACCAAATGCACCGGCAGGAGCGGAGTCTGCCACAGGTCGCGGCCTTCGCACTGTCCAAAAAGAAATGCGGTGTAGATCGCGGCGAAGAAACCGACTAGCACCGTAGGCCACAGTAGCGCGGTCGTGACCGCAGTGAATCCCAGCACGGCCGCCAGCCAGAACATCCCACTCAGCCCGCTGTAGGCGATCAGAATGAACGCCCCCCGCGCCAGCCACGATTTGCTCTGCGGAGTAAATATGACACGCAGGAAGCGCTTCTTGTGCTCAAGATCCCACACCAGCAGCACGGTCGTCAGCGCCGTGAACACAAGCGCAATCGTCGAAAGCACCAGGTCGCGCACCCGGTCGACTCCCAAACGCCCAAGCAGAATGGCAATCGCCGGGATAGCCAGCGCGCCGGAGCCAATCGCCTTCGTCCAGCAGTACGCCGGAACCTGCCAGCCCCACGGACGCGCATGAGAGACGTCATATGCGGCCAAGGCATTCTTTTGCAGTAGAGGACTGTCCGGCGGGTAGAGTGCCCCGCCACCGTGCAGGCTCTCGTTGCGTTCCGCCCACATGTAGATCGACTCATGGCGCGCCGCCGTAGGCACGATCGCGCTCTCGTCCGCGTCGATGTAATAAAGCTTGGGCCGAGTACCCTGCTCCGGCTTGCGGACGCGCACCGGCTCGCGGGCCAGCAGTTGCGCAATCTCGCCGTCGCACGCGTCGAGATCTCCGGCGATAATGGCGTGCTCGGGGCAGACCACGACGCAGGAGGGTTCCAGGCCAACTTCGGTGCGATGCGCACAGAAGTGGCACTTCGCCGCTGTGCCTTCTTCCGGATCGATATAGATAGAATCGTAAGGACAAGCCTGCATGCAGGCCTTGCATCCGATACAACGTTCAGAGCTGAAATCGACGATGCCGTCCTTGCGCTGGTACATCGCGGTGACGGGACAAATGGTCACGCAAGGCGGGTTCTCGCAGTGATTGCAGCGCGTCACTTGAAAGACGCGTCGAGTGTTGGGAAAGATCCCCTTCTCCACATACTTCACCCAGGTGCGGTTCACGGTAAGGGGAACGTGGTTCTCGGTCTTGCAGGCCACCGTGCAGGCGTGGCAGCCGATGCACTTGCGGTTATCGATGATGAATCCGTATCTCATGCGAAGCGGTTCATGCGAAGCGACTGGCCGTGGCGCGCGACGACCTCCCGTACAGCTTGGGTATTGTAGCTGACGATGAGTCCGGGGTTAGTGACCGGCGTGAGGCCGGAATTCCAGGCTTGAAAGATCGAGGGTAAGCAATCTTGCCGCCTTGCAGTCCCCGCTAGGCTACAATCATGTGCGTTTGAGGATTTGTATGCAGTTGGTCAGCTTTCGTGGCAGCTTCTCGTGGCACCCAGGTAAGAAACAACTCTAATGACTGAGACCGCAACCGGCACGACCACCACGCTCGACGACAAAAAGATTTTCTATAACCGCTTTCTTCTGATCGTAGCCGGCCTGGGCGGCCTGCTCTACGGCGTGGACGTGGGCATCATCGCTGGCGCACTACCGTATATGCAGGCGACATTCGGCCTGAGTTCCGGCCATCTCCTGACCGCAGGCCAGGTTTCGCTCGTAGTTGCTGCTGTGCTTCTGGGCAGCGTGATCTCGACACTCTTCGCCGGCCTGCTCGCCGACTGGATGGGCCGCAGATCACTGATGGCTCTAAGCGGGATCATGTTTGTCATCAGCATTCCTATGATCGCCCTGTCTCAGGGATTGGGCCCGCTGGTGTTTGGTCGCCTTCTGCAGGGCGTGAGTGGAGGCTTGATCGGAGTAGTCATCCCGCTTTATCTTGCGGAGTGTCTGACCGCGTCCAACCGGGGCAAGGGGACGGGGATTTTCCAATGGCTGCTGACGCTGGGGATCGTAACCGCGGCGTTGGTGGGCGTGTACTTCAGTTTCCGCGTCGATCAGGTGGCAAAGCTGGGCGACGTGTCCAAGTTGCTTGCTTTCAAAGACACCGCATGGCGCGGCATTTTCTGGGTGTCACTGCCGCCGGGGATATTGTTCGTGATTGGCAGCTTCATGGTAGCCGAGTCGCCGCGCTGGCTGTTGCGCCGTGGAAAAAAGGACGCTGCCTATGCGGCGCTGCTTCGCTCCCGCTCGACTGAGCAGGCCGATCTCGAACTCAAAGAGATGCAGGGCGTCATTGCCGCCGAAAAGGCCGGTTCTGGTGGAAGCAAGAGCAACGAGTCTCTCCTGCGCCGCAAGTATGTGATCCCGTTTGTGCTGGCCTGCATCATCCTCGCGTGCAACCAGGCGACGGGCATCAATTCGATCATCGCTTACAACACGAATATTCTTTTGCAGAGCGGCCTGTCCGACGTCGCGGCGCACTGGGGCTATGTCGTTTTCACCATCATCAACTTCGCGGTGACGTTTGGCGGCGTGGTGCTGGTCGACCGCAAGGGCCGCAAGTTCCTGCTCTCGGTCGGCACTGCGGGCATCATTCTGTCGCTGATCTGCACGGGCGTGCTGTTTCTAGGGACGGAGCGGCTGCGCGTGGATTCGAAGAGCGCGGTCCAGTCTATGGTAGCCCCGGACCAGAAACTCGAACTGCTCTACAACCAGGAGTTGGCCGGCAAACTGCTAGGCGCGGCCGGTAATAGCGGCGGCGCAGGCAATCCCACATCGCTGGTCGTCATTTATTCTTATGGAGACTTCCGGGCCGCGAGCCAGGTGGTGCGGTCCGACGACCCGGCCGCCAAGCCCATCGAGATCACACGCGAAAGCTGCATACCCGACTCCAAGGTCGCGGCCTTCTTCTCGAACCCATTCGGCAACCTCGACGCTTCGCGCAGCGCTCCGTTGAAAATTGAGAATGCACTCGTGACCCCGGTTCCTCTCCCGCGCAACGGCTGGATCGTGGCCCTCACCCTATTCGTGTTCATGGCGTTTTATGCCATCGGTCCAGGCGTGTGCGTGTGGCTGGCGCTTTCGGAGCTAATGCCGACGCGGATTCGCTCCAACGGCATGAGTATCGCGTTGGTGCTCAACCAGGCCGTTTCCACCACGATCGCCGCCATCTTCCTGCCCACGGTCGGCAAGTATGGATACTCAACCATGTTCTTCGGATTCGCCGCTTGCACGGTGATTTACTTCGTCACGGCAGCGTGGTTCCTGCCGGAAACCAAGGGGAAAACGCTGGAAGAAATTGAGGCGCACTTTGAGGGCGCGGCTAACGTACGGTAGCGCCGCCGTCCCGGCGGCTGTCCTGCGGGCGCTACTCTTCTATGCGAACGGTTTGCTCGTTACCCGGAAAATGATTTACTCTGCCCAATCACAATGATTCCTACCAAGCAAAAGACGAGCGCCACAAACCAGCAACATTCCCACGCCATGTGGCGGGAGATTTACGAGCAGCCTCAGGCCATCGCGAAGACCGTCGAGAAGCACCTCAAGGACGACCTAATCTTCCCCGGAGCGTTTCACGCGATCGAAAGCGCGCTCCTGACCTTCGGGAAGCTGATCATTGCGGCCAGCGGATCGAGCCGCCACGCGGGCCTGGCCGGCGAAATCATGATTGAGGATCTCTCGGGCGTGGCGGTCGACGTCGAGTATGCCAGCGAATACTGCTACCGTTCGACCCATGCGGCGGTGGAGCCCATCGTGATGGTGATTACGCAGTCGGGAGAGACTGCCGACACGATCGCAGCGCAGCGCGAGGCCCTGACGCGCGGAGTAAAAACCATTGCGATCTCGAACGTGCCTGACACTACGATCGTGCGCGAGGCCGGGGCGGCTTTAATCTCGGGAGCCGGGCCGGAACTGTCGATCCCGGCAACGAAAAGCTTCACCACGCAGCTCACGATCCTCTATCTGATGGCGCTATTTTTGGCGCGCAAGCGCGGCCGAATGACGTCGGAAGTGACGCGCTCGTACCTGCAGCGCCTGTCACGACTTCCGGACGCAATTGAGAAGAACCTGCGTACTTGGGACGATCTTGCCCAAGAGTTTGGGGGCAAGCACTTCAAGGCAGAGAAGTTTCTCTATCTCGGGCGCGGCGTGCATTATGCCATCGCACGTGAGGGTGCACTCAAGCTCAAGGAAATTTCCTACGCGCATGCCGAAGGATATCCCGCAGGCGAACTCAAACACGGTCCTAACGCGCTGGTCGATGAAACATTGCCGGTGGTCGTGCTGGCAACGTACGACCACAGCGATGCGGATTCCGTGTTGCGTTACCGGCGAACGCTTGAAGTCATGAAGGAAGTAAGATCGCGCCGCGGGCCTCTCGTGACGGTAGCGACCGAGGGAGACAAGGAAGTCGCAGCCATTGCCGATCACGTCTTCTTTGTACCGGCTGCTCCCGAGTTGCTGCTTCCCATTGTCGAAGTGATTCCTCTGCAGTTGTTTGCTTATCACGTGGCGGTGAATAAGGGATACGACGTGGATCATCCGCGGAATCTGGTGAAGGCGGTGGTTACGGAATAACTGCGGGGCGAAATGCGGCTAGTAGACGAGCAGGATTCTTAAGTCGCGCAGGTTGTTCCCGGTTGGCCCAGTCTCGACGGCATCACCCAACGCACTGAAGAACGGATAGGCGTCAAATTTTTCGAGCGCAGCGCGCGCATCGAGGCCTTTAGTTTTCGCGCGCTCGATCGTGCTGCCATCGGCAATCGCTCCCGCTGCTGGGCTGTTCCCATCCACTCCATCTGTTCCCGCACTGAGCACGGTAATGTCCTCGCCCGCAATCTTCGCTACGCACGCCAGGGCGAACTGCTGATTGCGGCCTCCAACCCCGCCGTTCGTAACCTTCACCGTCACTTCCCCGCCAGAGATCAGGCAGACCGGGGAAAATTGCCTTCTTAATTCGCGCGCTCGCTGCAGCAGGTAGTCAGAGGCCTTCTGGTAATCCCAATCGTCGCAGGAGTTGTCGACATGAACAATGAACCCCGCGCGCTCCGCCGCGACGCTGGCCTCTTCAATCGCCGTTTGGTTTGACAATATCGGCCACCATCGAGCGCGGTGGAATGCGGGATCGTCCGACTTCGGCGTCTCTTCGAGGGCATGACGCTCGAACAATTCCCGGGTCGACTGTGGAAACTGCTGCAACAAATCATATTTCTCCGCGATGCGGGAACAGTCTTCGACGGAAGTCGAATCAGGCATCGTCGGACCGGAAGCCAGCGCGTCAGGAGTGTTGTCAGGAACATCAGACACGAGCAACGAAAGCTGCTGCGCGGGAAACGCTGCTTGCGCCAAACGTCCACCTTTGACCGCGGAGAGATGTTTGCGCACGGCATTGATCTCGGCGATGGGCGCGCCCGAATGCACGAGCGCACGATACGTCGCGACCAGATCGTCGAGTGAAATCTCATCGTCGATTGGTTTCTCGACGATCGAAGATCCTCCGCCGCTGAGCAGGAAGATGACCAGCGCTGAAGCCGGTTGCGCATCCAGCGCCCGCAGCATTGCGCTGGCTGCCTGAATGGATTCCGCGTTTGGCGTGGGATGTCCGCCGCGAAAATAGCGGAATCCGTGCACCTGTGAGGCTGGGTCCACAGAACTGGCCACGATGCCTTCCAGCGACGATCCCATTTGATCGGCCAGTGCCTCGACCATCGTGTGTCCAGCCTTGCCCAGCGCCATCACCAGCACACGCGAGTAGGATTGCAGGTCGTAAAGGTCTTCGCGAACGCGCAGCACTCCGCGCTCGCAATGCACATTCCGCGCAAATGCTTTGGAGACTGAGGCCTCAGCCAGCGCATGCCGGAAAACCGCGCGCGCGGCGTCGCGCGTCTGGCGGAACTGGGATTCGCTGGCGGAATCGGACATGGTGAGGATTATATGGTGAGGATTATGAAGAGAGCAGGCGGCTGTCAGCGCTCAGCTATCAGCTGTCAGCGAAGACTTCTTGCACTGACACTCCGACTGCAGGCGCTCTGCCTTAGCTGACAACTGACGGCCGAGGGCTGACAGCTTCCCTTATCCAAGCCTCAACGGCTTCCCGCAGCTCGCGTAATCTTCCTTCGAAGAAATGATCCGCGCCTTCGATCAGGACGAGTTTCTTCGGCTCGGGAACGCATGCGATCAGTTCCTCCAGTTTGCTCCTCGGACCAAACTGATCGCGGGCGCCACTGACGAACAACTTGGGCTTGGCGCAGTCCCGCAGGAAGTCGTACGTGTACACGCGTGGCGCCTCGCTGTCCGCTGCTACCGGGACCACGGGCGTTCCGACGCCGATTGCGGCATGGACGCGTGCGTCCGAGCATGCCGCGCGCAGCCCAACCGCCGCGCCGAAGGAGAATCCGGCGAACAGCAGCGGCAGATGGAACTCCGCGTCCAGCCAGTCGAGCGCGGTGCGTACATCTTCGACTTCTCCATTGCCGTGATCGTGCTCTCCCTGGCTCAATCCCGTTCCGCGGAAATTGAAGCGCAGCACCGGAAAGCCAAAACTGTTCAGCGCCTTCATGGTGTGGAAGACAACCTTGTTGTGCAGCGTCCCGCCGAACAGCGGGTGCGGATGACAGACCACTGCGGCATGAGTCGCATTGGCAGACCCTGCGTTGAGCAGAGCTTCCAGGTGACCCGCGGGACCGTCGAGTAACAGCGAGCGGATGGTGGAGTTCCCAGGTGCCACAGCGTCAAGATTACATGATTCGCATCGTCCACTCCCATTTGTCATCCCGAGCGAAGCGAGGAACCTGGGTGCTTGCCGGCCGCATCGGTGACACAGGCGAGAACCTAGGTCCCTCGCTTCGCTCGGGATGACAAATCGTTTGGGACATGGCGCGTAGGTTATCCTTCTCTCCATGGATCCTGTTACGCTCACGCGGCAACTCGTGGACATCGAATCGATCACCGGCAACGAAGCTGCGGTTGGGAACTATCTTTACGGAGAACTTTGCCGGCTCGGCTATCAGACGCAGAAAGTGCCGGTCGAGGGCGAACGCTTCAACGTGTATGCGACATGGGCGGAACATCCGGATCCCGCGGTAGTGTTTTCGACGCACATGGATACGGTTCCGCCATTCATTCCGTCGTCGGAAGATGCGGGGCGCATATACGGACGCGGATCTTGCGACGCCAAGGGCATTATCGCCGCGCAGATCGCGGCTGCGGAACGCCTGCGCCAGCAAGGAATCTACGTCGGATTGCTGTTCGTGGCAGGCGAAGAGCGCGACAGCCTGGGTGCGCAGAGGGCAAATGAATATGCCGCCAACCAGCATTCAAGTTGCCGATTTCTGGTCAATGGCGAGCCGACGGAAAATCAGATTGCGCTCGCGTCGAAAGGAACGCTGCGGGTGGAAGTGACTGCGACGGGACGGATGGCGCACTCGGCGTATCCGGAACTGGGCGAGTCGGCGATTGACAAGCTGATTCCCGCGCTAACGCGGCTGCGGGCGATGGCGTTGCCTTCCGATCCACAGGTTGGACCATGTACGCTGAATATTGGGTTGATCGAAGGCGGACGCGCGCCGAACGTGATTCCCGATTACGCGCACGCGGATTTGCTTTATCGACTCGTCGGTCCGTCCGACGAATTGCGCGAGCAGATCGTCGCGACTGCGGGTGACCAAGTACAAGTGACATTTCCGCTCGAGCTTCCCTTTCTTCGGCTGCGCACAGTTGAGGGCGTGCCTACGATGATTGCTTCATTTACCACGGACATTCCCAAGCTTACCAATTGGGGAGAACCGCTGCTGATCGGTCCAGGATCGATTCACGTGGCGCATACCGACGGCGAGTACATCGAGAAGAAGCAACTTGCGGATGCAATTGATTTGTATTGCAGGATCGCGAAGCAGCTCCTGAGCTAACGACGGAGCAACATCCGTGCGCGATCCGATCGCTGCAATCCAGCCTGTGGATAACTGCCTGCGAAAAAATATTGGATAGAGTCATCGAAGGGCTACTACAGCTCCGGCTGAAGGGGGAATTTTGGGGAATCGGAAGGTACCCCCCTCCCCCACCCCCTCTGAAAGCCTTGACTGGCGCGGGGTCTGCAAAATGGGCTGCAAAATCTTGAGGGCGTAAGGGTTAGAGGTCAAAATCTTGATCCCAAAGGACTTACAGCACATTTGGACCATTGTCTGCACACCGCCTTTGCCTTGGCAATCATCTGCTCATTTCATTCGAGAGGCAAGGTTGGATGTCACAGGGCGGCTGTGGATATCTACCTGTTTGCCCCAGGACATCCGGCAGGCTTGTTGACATACCTACGCTAGCAGCGTACAGTATCGAAGTGTACTCTAATAGCGTACCCATATATGGAGTTCGTCGAAGCGCCAGCCTTCACTCGACATCTGTCCGGCTATCTGCGCGACGATGACTATAGAGAACTGCAGACCACACTTTCTGTAAATCCAGAACTTGGGGATTTGATGCCTGGCACTGGCGGGTTCCGAAAGATGCACTGGAGGGACGCACGGCGCAGCAAGGGGCGCAGAGGCGGGTTGCGGATTATCTATTACTATTTCCCGTCCGATCATCAGGTATGGTTGATGACTCTCTATAACAAGGACGAGGCTGCCGATTTGACGGAAAAAGAGAAGAAAGCCCTGAAAGCCGCGGTGGGAAGCGAACTGAAAGCCCGTGCGGCCAGACGAGCGAGCGTGGCCCGTGGGCTACGGAGGATGCATTAATGGCAAAGAGGGACGTTTTTTTCGAACTCATGGACGGAGTAGTGGCGATGAAAGCCCACCGCGAGGGCAAGATCACCCTGCGCAGTTACAAAGTCGAATCGGCGCCTCTGCCCAAGGTGGATTCGAAGCTCATCCGGGACACGCGAAAGAAGCTGCACTGCTCGCGAGCTGTGTTCGCGCGCAAATTGCGGATTAACGAGAGGACGCTGGAAAAATGGGAACAGGGCCGGGCGAAACCGAATCCTCAGGCGGCGGCTCTGGTGCTTCTGGTGCGGCGATATCCGGATACGCTGGCACGGCTGGATGAGGTGGCGGAAGGGTAGGAAATCTCACACTATCGCGAAGAACGCGATAGGATGGGGCACCCTGCTAGGCAGAGGCGAAACCCTATCTAGTTGTCCCCTCGGTGAGAGGCTTTTTCATTTTCGGCGGCTAACATCCGGGCTTCCTTCAAGTCTATCCTTGCTTTGTGCCCATGCTTCGCGAGCATGTACAGGAGTTCGCTGCCACTTATGAGCGTGAGCGGCTTTCCTTTTGCAAATTCGTAAGCATCCGGGCCATAGTCTGCGGTAGTAACCAAGATTCCTTTGTTTGCGCCTTCGTTGTGCACCGTACCAAATAAATCCCTCACCGCCGATACACTCACGGTATTTGTGTAGCGTTTTGCTTGAATCACGATCTTCCCGCCACGTATCGGATCGGGATCAAAAACGATAGCATCCACGCCGCCATCTCGGCTAGCCTGGGTAATCTTCACTTCTCCGCCGTCAGAACTGAACTCTTTCTCAAACAGCTCACGGATGAGGTGCTCGAAGTCTTCCCAGTCCATTGCCGCCAGGTTTGACGAATCGTTAAGCGCGTCAGCGACCCCGTACGCCGCGACGAATCGCTTGTCATCTTTGTTCAACTGTAGGATGGGCCTAACAGGTTGAAGAGCTGTGAGCTTTGCAGCGGACACTCCCTTTAGCTTCTTGAAGCAAGATTTTGGGTCCACGTTCGCCAGATTGATGTCCATGAACTCGCCCTTACTCGCCTGAATTGAGAGGATGCACCCGTTCACTTCCTTTCCTGTCGCCTTATCGATCGCGTTGACCCAGCCGTTGAACACAATCGAATCAATCGCATCGACTGCGTCTGCTTGGAGCACCTCATAAAGGGAGCGGAGGGCAATCTGGTAGAGAACCGAATCATAAGTGCGGTTGAGCCAAGCATCAGAGACATAGACTTCTTGGATCGCTTCCCGTGACGCGACAAACTTGACTTCCTTAAGCGTGGGTAGGGCCGAAATGTCTGGTAAGCAATAATCGACGACGACGGTGCGGGTTTCCGCAATGTAGTCGATGGATGCATCGGCAGGAAAGGAATCGGGATAGTTAGAGCTGCTGAGGACGAGCTTACAGTAGTCCGGGATCGTTTCGGGAGTGCAAGCTAGGTAGGCTTCCGTCCATGCGTTAACCGCTGCGTTTCGCCTAGCACGGTCTTCGAGCCACTGGCTCCTCCTAGCTTCCCACTCGGCCACATCTCTCTTGAAGCGTGCCGTGGTCTGTTGTTCGCGCTGCCATCGAGCAGCCATCTCAGCAGACCATTTCTTCTTCGCCTCGCCAAGGATGGCGCCAACCCTGGCCTTTTCCTTGTCTCGCACGGACGGAATTATCCGAGTAAGGAAGTTCAGTTGTACCCTAAATTCCGGATCGTTGAAGTCTGGTTCCCGTGGTATTGGTTCTTCCTCAGGCCTTGTCGGCTTTGGCACTGTGTACTCGGATTTGTCGACAAGCAGGGACAAGTCAACCGTGTGATCTTCTTCAAGCACACCCACTAAGAGACCTTCGAGCTCATCTAGGGCCTTCTGCGCCTCGCCGGTCCGTTCCGCAGCCAGGTGCTTCTTTGTTTCCTTGTTGTAAGCTGCCTTGAGTTGAGCTTGCCGCCTTCTTTGAGTGGCCTGAACTCGTTCCCACTGCTGGTCCCACGACTGCAACTGCATCTGGGCGCGCAACTGCATAATCTCTCGTGTCTCACCCTTCACGACTCGGTGCTTGTGAAGTCCCAAGTGTCTGATTTCGGTTTGCCACATAGCAGCTCAACACTCTCGAAATTGCGAATGTAGCGCGTATTGGCATGAACTTCAACACCGCCGGTGCAGGCAGGGTAGTAACAGTGCGATAGACTTCTGGAATGACCACCGCCCTCAACTCCCTCGCCCGCGCTTCGTCCGCTTATTTGCGGTCGGCCATGCACCAGCCGATTCAGTGGCATGAGTGGGGTTCGGAGGCCTTTGCCGCCGCGCAGCGCGACAACAAGCCGATGTTGCTCGACGTTGGGGCGGTGTGGTGCCACTGGTGTCATGTGATGGATCGGGAGTCGTATGACGATCCGGAGATTGCGGCGATTGTGAATGAACATTTTATCGCGGTGAAGGTGGATCGGGACGAGCGTCCGGACATCGACAGCCGGTATCAGGCGGCGGTGCAGGCGGTGAGTGGGCAGGGCGGATGGCCGCTGACTGCGTTTCTTACGCCGGACGGGAAGCCGTTTTATGGGGGAACGTATTTTCCGCCGAGCGATGGGTATGGGCGACCTAGCTTTCGGCGCGTGCTGCTGAGTATCGCCAACGCTTACAAGGAAAAGAATGGCGACGTGGTTGAGCAGGCGAAGATGGTGGAGAGTGCGATTGCGCAGTCGGAGTCGTTTGCGGGCAAGAGCGGGCGGGTGTCGGCTGGGGCGGTTGCGGCGATTCAGACTTCGGCGCTCAGGATGTTTGATCCGCAGCATGGGGGGTTTGGGCAGGCGCCGAAGTTTCCGCATCCGGCGCCGCTGGACTTGCTGATTGAGCGGTACTCACGCACTAGCGGAGCTTCGCTCCGCCGGACGGCCGAAGGCGGCCGTCCCCACATGGACCTTGCCGACGCCGACCTTCCCCATCACGACGAGCAACTCCGCAATGTCATTGTCACCACGCTCGAGCACATGGCCAACGGTGGAGTTTACGACCAACTGGCTGGAGGCTTTCATCGGTATTCGGTCGATGAGCGGTGGGTAGTGCCGCACTTCGAGAAGATGTGCTACGACAATTCGGAACTGCTGAAGAACTACGTGCATGCTTACCAGGCCACAGGGCAGAAGTTTTTCGCTGACGTGGCTAGAGACATTATTCGCTGGATGGATGAGTGGCTGAGTGATCGCGAGCGGGGTGGATTCTATGCGTCGCAGGATGCCGACATTTCCATGGAGGACGACGGCGATTACTTCACTTGGACGCTCGACGAAGCTCGCGCTGCTCTGACCGAGGAAGAAGCGCAGGTGGCGGCGCTGCACTATGACATCAACGAAGTCGGGGAGATGCATCACAATCCGGCGAAGAACGTGCTTTACGTGCGGGATTCGGTGGAAGAGATCGCGCAGCGGATGAAACTGGCGCCGGAACGGGTCCAGGCGCTGCTAGCGTCGGCGAAGCAGAAGATGTATGCGGCGCGACTGCTGCGGCCGACCCCCTATGTAGACAAGACCGTTTATGTCGGATGGAACAGCTTGTGCGTTTCGGCGTACCTCGAAGCGGCGAAGGTGCTCAAGCTTGACGGCGCGCGGCGGTTTGCGCTGCGATCGCTGGATCGGGTGTTGGGAGAGGCGTGGAAGCAGCACCGCGAAAAGCGCGCGGGCGAGGCGCCCGCGGCCACACGGGCACTTCTGCTGCACGTTGTGTCTTACTCTGACCCTAAGGCGGAGCACCGCGAAGTGGCGGGGCTACTCGATGACTATGCTTTCACCGCGCTGGCCTGTTTGGATGCTTATGAGGCTACGGCGGACCTCAGTTACTTCAAATTCGGGCACGCCATCACGGACGCGATGATTGCGCGGTTCTACGATGCAACCTCGGGAGGGTTCTTCGACAGCGAACCGGCTGCCGAGGGCAAGAGCCTGGGGGTGCTGGCGACACGGCGCAAGCCGCTGCAGGACTCACCGACGCCGGCGGGCAATCCGATGGCGGCGATTGCGCTGGTTCGGATGCACCACTACACCGGCAACGCAGACTATCACGACAAGGCGGAACAAACGCTGGAGACGTTTGCCGGTGTGGCGGAGCAGTTTGGGATTTTCGCTGCGACATACGGGATCGCGGTCGTTCATTTATTGGAGAGTCCAGCACAAGTGGTGGTAATTGCTGGCGATGGAGCCGGGGACTTGGCCGGAGAGCTGCACGCTGCCGCGGTGGCGCCTTTTGCCTTCAACAAGAGCACGGTGCTGTTGGCGGGCAATCAGGCGGTTGCGGAGAATCTTCCACCCGTGCTGGCGGCTACGATTCCGCGCCTTCCGCAACTGCGGTCCGGCGAGTCTTTCGCGGTGCTCTGCTCGGGATCGGCTTGCCAGCCACCTGTGACGGATCCTGCGGAATTGCGGCGCGCGCTGGAGACGGCAGTGAAGCAACCGCGTTGAGACTGCACCCGCTGGCATAAGAAAGACCCCACGTCTCGCAAGCGACGCGAGACATTGGGCACCCAACCCACTCACCCTTCACTACCGTGCCGGGCCCTCACATTGCACCGCTTCGCGGCTGGATCGTGGCTGATTCTCATCCCCAAAAAAGAGGGGCTGACGGGTTAGTATGAGTCCCGTCAGCCCAAAGATAGCGAGCCCCTATTGTTCGGCCCAAGTGACTAAATTGAATTAAGTTACGACTAAGTTACTTTGGTGACCTTGCGGTCACCGCTGACACCGGTTCTACTGCGGTGGCAGGTTCATTTGGCAGTTTGTCTGTCTGGGTGGGCACACTAGAATCGGGCCACCGTCCGCGGCGGGAACCTGTTGGACGGCAGCAGCGACATAGGTGCCCACTAATCCTACCATCAGGATAGAAATCCTGATTGCACGTTTCATGGGTTCGTCTCCTATATTTCCGCGTAGGAGCTTTCCCGGGGGGAAGCTTAGCGCGGAAACGAATTATAAGACACATGTCAAGTTCTGTGTGCAATAGTTTTCACTCTGCCCTGTTGCCCTTGCAGGAACAGTCCCATCAGTCATGATTAAGTATCGCTATCTCCCTTCTGATACATAGCTATCCCCTCCTACATCTAAAGATTTAGATCATCTATTTACGGCATCCCGTCTGGGCAGGGATTTGTCTCCTGGGGTTTACAATATCCGAACAGTGGGCCGCCACAGGGGAAAACAGGAGACAAAGTCAAAAGCCTTACACATCCACCGGCGGGACAAAAGCGGGATCTAAAAGCGGGTCTAAGTGTTGGAATTCACCACGAACCGGAGGAAAACTACCGGGGGAATGTTCCGCGACCCGAGGGAGCCGCAGCTGCCGCTGCCCGCTGCTCGCGCACGACGGACGTCTCTGGATGACTGCGGGAGAGGGCGCGGTCGACCATCCCTTCAAACATGGGGATGAGGGAGTCGGCAGGCAGTGGGTGATGGGCGTCGGAGAGGCTCTGCTCCCAGCGCTGAGGCCGCAATAGCGTCTGTGAGGTCTCACGTGCCGGACTGGTCAGGGAGCAATAGCCAAGCCAAACCAGCAGACTGGAGTTGTAGGCAGTCATGTTGACTATGCTCATCCAGGGATTGCCCAGGTGGTTGCCGACCCAGGAGGCGATCAGGACTAGCTCGATTACAGCGAAGGAACCGAAACCCAAGGCAATGCCGAAGCTATGCTGGCGGCGAGTCACACCCATGTACTGGGCAAAGAAAAGCAGGAAGAGGACCATGCCGACCTGGATAATGCGCACACAGCGTTGCGTAGTAATGATGGCTTGCATCCAGGGCGCCATCTCGGTCGAGCTGGTGGACACCGAGACCACCCCGGCTACCAGCAGCATCACCAGGCCCGCCCACCTAAAGAGCACGGTGCCCAGATCGCGCAGAGTGTGGAACGAGCGGAAAACATCGACGAAGACTTCGTGAATCACGCCAAAGCCGAAAGCCACGCTTACCGCTAGGCAGCCCCAGTTCAAATAAAAAGTTAAGTAGCTGTGGTAGCTGTGCAAGTAGGCGGGAAAGACGACGCCAAAGCTGACGAACTGAGTGAGGATGTAGCCGAAGAAGAACGGGAATTTACGATGGAGCCCGCGCCAGAGCATGAGACCAGCGATGCCCGCTTGGAGGACGGGATGTGCGATCCAGAGCGCGAAATAGAGGAATCGAATTTTCTCGCTCATGGGTGAGGGCACCGTGGATCTTAGGCCTAGCCAGCCCAAAAACCAGTCTTTGGTCCATACCAACAGAAACTTCGCTGGCTCAGACAAAGCTACGTTACCTTGTCCCAACCCGCCGTTCAATGGACTGAAGTAATCCGAAGTAACGTTACTGTTGAGGGTACCTCGAGCGCAACGTTACTTTCGTGCTAGGGGCGTAGGACGGGTGGGTAGGGTAGAGGCTGGTTTTCAATCCCTGGGAGAGGAAGAGGGCTTAGACCGCCACGGGCGCCAAGGAACGCTGCACAAGCGCCTTGTGATGCCGTCTGCGCAGGCCTTCGCGGACAGTCTAGGCATCCGGCATGGAATGGATGTAGGCGCGCATCATGCGAACCTCGTCATCCTTGGCGTCCAGATCGTGCACCAGGATGTCGCGTAGCGACACCATTCCGACCAGGTGTCCTTCGTGGCACACGGGCAGGTGGCGGAAGCTGTGGCGGCGCATCAGGGCCATGCAGGTTTCGAGGTCCTCGTTCATGCTGATGGTGAGGGGATCGTCGGTCATGACCTCAGCCATGCAGGTGCTCCGGGGATCGTGGCCTTCGGCCACCACACGCTTCATGAGGTCGCGTTCGGAAAAAATCCCGACTACCTTGCCGTCGTTCAGGACGGGCACAGCGCCGATGTCGCGCTCGACCATGGCTTGCACGGTTTCGAGGACGGTGTGTCCGAGTTCCGCCTGGTACGTGTCCTGACATTTGATGAGGTCGCAGATCCGCATGTTGACACCTCCCGGCTACAGAAGTACCGAGCTGTCGAAAAGCATCTACCGGGGCGCGAGTATATGCCCGGAGAGTGACGGAAAGAAAGAAGAAAAGGTGGGAAGGTAAGAAACCTCGCCCGAATCGGGCGTCCGAGCGGCTACTGGGAAATATTCTTCGGAGCCGGTTCGTCCCCAACGAAGACAAAGTAAGAGGAGTTCCACAGAGCTGCAGGCAAGGTCCCGCGCGAACGGGGCGTGATCACGATGTTGTAGTCGTCGGTGTTGCCCAGGTTCATTTCGCGCAACGCATCGCCAGAGGAGACAGCGTTCTCTGTTCCATTCATTCGAGGCCCGATCATTCCCGGCTCGATCACGGCCAGCCATCCCAGGAATTCGTGGAGATCGCGGGTGCGGGGATGCCCGGGAACGGCAAAAGAGACTTCCGCATCCTGGGTTGAAAAGTGCCAGGCGAGCGAGGCGGTGAGATCGACGGCTTTCTCGTAGGCGCGTTCGGAAATGAACCCAGGCTCGGGATTGTCAAATGCGATGCAGAGTCTGCGCTCGTCTTCGCGGGCGAATTCGCGGACTTTCAGCGAGCCAGACTTGGCCGTCGCCTTCCAGTCGACGTGGCGGGCCGAGTCTTCGGGCATGTATTCGCGAATGCGGTACAACTCGGCGCCACGGCCGCGGACGAAACTCTCCCACTCACCGCGCACCCGCGGCAGGATCTCGACCAGTTCGTTCGTGGGCTCAATGCGCGGATAGACCAGCACTTCCCTGGGCAACGACACGTGGCGTGTCTTAGTGAGAAATGCGAAGGGAAAGCGAGTTGCCAGACCGAAACTGTCTTCGCGATAACGGCCACGCTGCTCGAACCTCAACTGCAGATCGGCCGACAACTCGGCTTGGGGTGGGATGAAGGGGAAGTAGGCCATCCCCTGGAAAATGCCGGGGGGGGCCGGGAGAAGGGTTACCCGGCGCAAACGGCGGTCGGGTAGGCGCAGCCACTGCTGCTCGGGCGGCCGGTTGAACGGAAGCGCGAACGTGGTCGATTCCCATTGCCATTGCTTTACCGGCTTCTTTCGCTTCTTTCGGGTGGAGACTACGCAGATGGAAAACGACGGCAGGAATCGTCGCGGGTTAACCAGCACGATGCGACCCAGCACGGTGCGCCCAGCGAAGAGATGCTCGGGCAGGCGGACATCGAGTTCCAGATAACGCAACACCCAGGCAGAGACGACTCCGGAAACCAGGATCGCCGCGAGCATGGCCGCGACCACAATGTAGAGAAGATTGTTGCCGGTGTTGAGTGCGGCGATACCGATGACCAGCGTGACCAGCACGTACACGACGCCGACGCGGGTCACATCGTAGTCGAAAGACTCACGCATGCGCTCGACGGCGACGCGGCGCGCAAGGTAGGGCACGGTCACCAGTCCCACCAACGCGGCCAGCACCAGTGAAGTGGAAGCCAGAATTACGGTGGCCCAGACGTTACCGGCATCGCGCGAAACGGTGGAGAACAGAGCCGAGGCGAACGCCAGCCCCAGGCCCAGCAGCGCGAGCAGGAATTTGACCCAGACTTCCGCCGAGGACGATTGCAGCCACTGCGCCAGGCGACTGGGCAGGGACGGACTCGATTTCAACGGATTGGCGGACGCAGAACCCACTGGTTTCGAGCGTAGCATTCTCGGCCGGAACGGACAATCGAGATCGGTTTGCGGGGAAAGCGTTCGTAACCTGAGATGGGAGTTTGGTTTGCCCTCGGCGGATTGCGCCGGCCGTTCGCAGGTCTCCGGAATTCTACACACAGACCAGCGCCTAGAAGTGTGTTGTTACTGCCTCGATCAGGGGGGCTAGAGCCAGCCGGTTTCATCCTTCTGCTTCCGATTTTCCTGTGCTACTCTTTTCGGCTCGCAAGATCTGGGTCCTGCAACGTGACATAGATTCCCGTATGTGAAGCTTTAAGGAGCTCCCCAATGCCGATCGGCAAGCGCGCTGCAGCGGAATTCTTTGGAACCTTCTGGTTGGTGTTCGGTGGCTGCGGTTCGGCGGTGCTCGCCGCGGCATTTCCCGCGCTCGGCATCGGATTCGCCGGCGTCGCTTTGGCCTTCGGGCTCACTGTTCTGACCATGGCCTATGCCATCGGACACATCTCTGGATGCCACTTGAATCCGGCGGTGAGTCTGGGGCTCGTCATCGGGAAGCGCTTCCCTGCTTCCGAACTGTTGCCGTACGTGATTGCGCAAGTCGTGGGCGCGATTGCCGCGGCGGGCGTGCTTTACATCGTAGCCAGCGGAACGGCCAGTTTCGATGTGCATGCCGGATTCGCGTCGAACGGATACGGAGCGAATTCTCCGGGTGGCTATTCCCTGCTGGCGGGATTCGTGGCCGAAGTGGTGCTGACGGCGTTCTTCCTGATCGTGATCATGGGCGCCACCGACAACCGCGCGCCGAAGGGATTTGCGCCCATCGCCATCGGACTCTGCCTGACCCTGATTCATCTGGTTTGCATTCCCGTCACGAATACGTCGGTGAACCCGGCACGCAGCACCGGGCCAGCGATTTTCGTCGGAGGGGCAGCCCTGCAGCAGTTGTGGATGTTCTGGGTGGCCCCGCTGATCGGGGGAGCGCTGGGCGGAGGAATTTACAGCATGCTGTTCGGGGAATGAAATCCCCACGTCTCGCAAGACAACGCGAGATATGGGGCACCCTCGCGCTAGTCACTAACTGTCTTCAGTACTCCGCCAGTTCCTTCATCGCCAGATACAAATCATTGGGCTGAGGCAGGATCGCGTCTTCCAGAATCGGCTGGTACGCCACGAAGACGTCTTTGGCGGCTACGCGGCGGACCGGGGCATCAAGGTGATCGAAAAGCTGGTCGGCGATGCGGGCGGAGATCTCGGCTCCGTAGCCCCAGCTCAGCGTGTCTTCGTAGGCCACGAGCACGCGATTCGTCTTCTGGACCGACGCGGCGATGGTTTCCCAATCAAATGGATTCAGGCAGCGGAGGTCGATGAGTTCGACCTTCACGCCCTGCTCGCGCTCAATCTTCTGCGCGGCCTGCAAGGCGCGGGGAACGACGGCGCCATAGGTGATCACGGTCAGATCGGTGCCGGGATGCACGATCTTCGCCTTGCCGAACGGGATCATGTAGTCCGGGCCGGGATACGGCGCGCGGCCGAAAGTCTCGCGATAGAGACGCTTGTGTTCGAGGAACAGTACCGGGTCGTCGCAACGAATGGCGGTGCGCAGAAGACCGGCGGCGTCCTGCGCATTCGACGGAAAGACCACGCGCAGGCCGGGGATGTGGGTGAAGACGCTCTCGCCGCACTGCGAATGATAGATGGCGCCGCCGGTGAGATAGCCGCCGATGGCGACGCGAATCACGATTGGGCAGGAGAACCCGTTGTTCGAGCGCCAGCGGATGACGCTGAGCTCGTCGCGAATCTGCATCATCGCGGGCCAGATGTAGTCGAAGAATTGAATCTCAACAACGGGCTTCAGGCCGCGCGTGGCCATGCCGGTGGCGCGGCCCACGATGGCGGCCTCGGCTAAGGGAGAGTTGAAGACGCGGTCGCTGCCGAATTCGTTCTGCAGGCCGAAGGTGAGTTTGAAGACTCCGCCCTTGCCCTTGACCAGCTTGCGCTTCAAATACTCTTCGCGGCTGCAGTCGCCGACATCTTCGCCGAAGATCACGATGCGCTCGTCGCGCTTCATCTCGTCGCGCAGCGTGGCCGTGATCAGGTCAGCCATGGTTTTGGCGGGAATCTTTTTGCCATCGGCCGGGACCTCGGGCGGCGCGATCGGCTGCGTGTCGAACGCGGACGATTCCGGATCGATGTCCGGCGAATACACATACTTCATGATGCTTTCGGGCGCGGGGGGCAGGGCTTCGAGGGCCAGGTCCACCGCAACCTGCAGTTCGGCTTCGACTTCTTTCTCGAGCTGGTTGATGCCCTTTTCATCGAGAATGCCTTCGCGCAGTAGGAACATCTGAGTGCGAGTAACGGGATCGCGGGCCGCGTCGCGCTCGCGCTCGGCGTCGGCACGATACAAGCGCTCATCGTCGGACAGCGAGTGCGAATACGGACGGGTCACATGCGCGTGCACGAAGGCGGGACCGCGGCCTTCGCGGCAGTGGCGCACGGCACGCTGAAACGCGGCGTAGCTAGCGATGGGATCGGTGCCGTCGACCTCCTCGAAATGGAAATCGGGAAATCCGGAAACCAGGCGCGAGATGTTGCCGCCGGCGGTCTGGACTTCTACGGGCACGGAGATAGCGTATCCGTTGTCTTCGACGCAGAAAATGACGGGCAGCTTGCCCAGTGCGGCTGCGTTCATGGCCTCCCAGAATTCGCCTTCGCTGGTAGTGCCGTCGCCGAGAGAGACGTAGGAGATTTCGTCGACCTGATAGGTGACGTTTTTGAACTGGCGGTAGTCGGCGAACTTGGGATCAGGAACTGGCGCGGCCTTGGGATGGCGCGCGAAATAGCGTCCGCCTTCGGCACAGCCGACCGCCTGCAGTATCTGCGATCCCGTCGGGGACGATTGCGTCACGATGTGCAGGTTGGGATAGCTCCAGTGCGAAGGCATCTGGCGTCCACCAGAACTGGGGTCGTTGGCCGCACCTACTCCCTGCAGGAACATGTCGTAGGGCTTCACGCCGAGCGCGAGACACAGGGCACGATCGCGATAGTAAGGATAGAACCAGTCGTAGCTCGGCTTCAGCGCCAGGCCGGCAGCGACGCCGATCGCCTCATGCCCGGCGCCCGACATCTGGAAATAGATCTTCTGCTGGCGCTTGAGCAGGATCTCCCGGTCGTCGATGCGTCGGGAAGTGTACATGAGGCGGTAGGCCAGGATGACCTGCTCGCGCGTAAGTCCTTCATAAACCTTGCTCTTCTTCGCGTCGTTGGCCGTGAGGGCCAGCTTGGGGTCGGTTTTTGTCGTCGCCATCCGGTTCCCTGGTTCCTGCCTTTAATTGGATTCTGGCGGCCGTACCGCGATTCCGTTGCATTGGCGCCCTGGAAATTCTGGGCGGGGCCTGGATGCTTGGAACCTGTTGCATTGTAAATGGTCGGTAGGAATTGGAAATAGGAAGTTTGGGGTATGCGGAGAGGGTAGGGCGGTCGGACCATGGGACCAAGAACGGTAGGCTTCATTTGCAGCCCAATCTGGCAACTTCTTCAAAGATGCAGTAGCATGCGGCAGGAGCGAACTCTGTCATGGACCTCAGCAGCGTGCACAAACGCTCGACACGAAGCTTGGTCTTCACCACGATATTCTTCTGGTTCTTCGGAGGATGCTGGCTCGTTGATGGCATCGATCGCTTGGTGCGGGACAGGTTGGCTTACAGATGGGCCAGTTCGTTCCTGTTCTGTTCGGCGTATCTCTGCATGGGAATCTTCTGTACGGTTATGCTGCTGCGACGGATTCCCTCCGACTCTCGAACTCCAGAAGAGCGCCTCAGGGCCTCAGTCTTGTCCGATCATTCCAGAACCAGCGGACGGTAGTTACTGTTACCGCGAGGTGTGTCCGAGGGCAGATCATTTATCCTGAGAGTGCATGATCCAGACCCGCCGCGCCTTCGACCCAAATTCCATCAAGCTGGTGATCTTCGACCTGGACGGCACACTAATCGATTCGCGGCTTGACCTCGTGCATTCGGTCAATGCCGCGTTGCGCCACATCGGGCGGCCCGAGTTGCCGGATGACGTGATCGCCAGCTATGTTGGCGACGGCGCGCCGATATTGATTCAGCGCGCGTTGGGCGGGGAGAGCATCGACGAAGCGCTGGTGCGGAAGGGGCTGGAGTTTTTTCTTTCCTACTATCGCGCGCACAAACTCGACCACACGACTGTTTATCCTGGAATTGCGGAAGCGCTGGCGACGATCCAGAAGACTTCGAACGGGGCGCCGCGCAAGATGGCTGTGCTCTCGAACAAGCCGGTGGTTCCGTCCCGGGCAATCGTTGAGGCGCTGGGGCTGGGGCAATTCTTCTCCCAGATATATGGAGGGAACAGTTTTGCCTCGAAAAAGCCTGATCCGGAGGGCGCGCGCAAACTGCTGGAAGAGAGCGGCGTGCGTCCGGAACAGGCTGCGATGGTGGGCGACTCGCACGTAGACATCGGCACGGGACAGAATGCCGGCCTCGTCACCGTGGGCGTCACCTACGGCTTTGCGCCGCATACGCTGGCTGAGAATCCGCCGGACGTGCTGGTCGACTCGCCGCAGGAGTTGGGCATTGTCTTTTCTGGGTAGGATCGAAAAGCTTGAACCGCAGAGGACGCGAAGAAAACCCGCGAAGGACGCTGAGAAAATCCCTTGCCAGAACACGCGCTCCATTTCTGAATACGAAAGAACGGGGCGACTGAACGGACCATGATCGCTAAACTATGACCACTGACAACTCTGGCCTTACACCCGGTTTTACGGGAAAAGAACTGCGCAAGCTGCGCAGCATGAAGAATCCTTACGGCATCCAGAAGTTTCTGGATGACATGCCGTATCACCTGGAAGACACGGCGTGGTCTCCGCGAAAAGTGCTGGCGGAAGAGTCTTCGCATTGCCTGGAGGGAGCGATCTTCGGCGCGGCTGCGCTGCGGGCCAACGGATATCCTCCGCTGCTGCTGGATTTCGAGGCTGATCACGATACGGACCATGTGATCGCCATCTACCGCGAACATGGTTGCTGGGGCGCAGTGGCCAAGTCGAATTACACCGGATGCCGCTGGCGGGAGCCCATATACCGGACGCTGCGGGAGCTGGCGCTGAGCTATTTCAATGCCTACTTCAACCTGAGGCGGGAACGGACGCTGCGGCGCTACTCGGTTCCCGTGAATCTGAAGCGGTTCGACCGGCAGAACTGGATGACGACCGACCAGCCGGTATGGTTCATCGTGTATCACCTGTTCGATATCAAGCACTACTCGCTCATGACCAAGGCCCAGGAAAAGCGGCTGCATCGGGTCGATGAGCGCCTGTTTCAGGCGGAGTGTCTGGGGAAAGCCTACAAAGGCAGGGACTAGACCGCGGCGGCTGTGTGCGACAAACATCCGCCTAAAGGCCCAATCCGGTTTTGCCGATCCTCTAAATAAGGACCTTTATGCTTGCATTGGGGCGGCCGTTGGACCAATCTAGAAGGCGCGTCGCGACACGACAGTTCAGGTCCGGCATAGTTTAAGAGCCATAGAGAGAATCGAATTGGTAGTGGGCAGGCAATTCGAGACCGGTCCGGGTCACGACTTCGTGGACGCTCGGCGGCATCCGCGCTTCAAGTTGCAGGTCGACATCCGCGTCTACCCTCGCAATACCAGTGTGGTGCGGGGACACACGGTCGACATCAGCGAGTCCGGAGTTTCCGCCATGCTGCTGGTGGAAGTTCCGATCGGCGAAGTCGTTCGCCTGGAGTTCGAACTGCCCCTGGGTCCGGTCGATGCTCATGCTCTCGTTCGACAAAGAAGCGCGTTCCGCTACGGTTTGCAGTTCGTAGAGTCCAGCACGGCGCAGGAAGTGATTGGGCGTACTTGCCGACAATTGGCGATGGAAGAGTCCTTGCGAGAAGCGAAAACTCCCTGACTCTCAGCCCTCCTGGGCCAGTTGTCATAATCGGGCTGTCACTGACGACTTGGAGCCGCCACCCAGCAAACCGAACACATCCCACCGAAACTTCTCGTGCCCGATTGCGTTAAAGTGAGGCATGCGAGTACGGCTCCTGCTTCTCTTCCTTCTGTTCTCTTGCCTACTAGCGTTCGGGCAGGGGGATCAGCCAGACTCCCCTCCTTCGAGCACGCCTGCCGGATCTGATCCGGGAAGTAGTGCTTCGCCTGGAATTGATGCCAAGGCGACTTCCCTGCCCGACTTAAAACCGGACGCCAGCGGTGCGCTTTCGCAGGAGCAGATGCAGCAGTTGTTCCGTGTGGTGGCCGACAAGGACACCGAAAACAACAAACGGTTGCGCGACTACACCTACATCGAACGCGAAACTCAGGACAAACTCGATGGCAAGGGACAGACCAAGTCGACGGAAGTCAAGACTTACGAGATTCTGGAAATTTACGGCGAGCAAGTGCAGCGGCTGATCGAGAAGGATGGCAAGCCACTCCCGGAGAAAGACGCGGCGAAAGAAGAAGAGAAGATCCAGAAGATCATCGATAAACGCAAGAACGAGTCGGAGGGCGACCGCAGAAAGCGGGAGGAGAAAGAAGAAATGGGCCGCGAAGACGGCCGCAAGTTCGTGCGCGAGGTTGCCGACGCCTACAACTTCAAGTTGGTGGGAAGCGAGCAGGTCGGCGGGCGCGAGGCCTGGGTGATCGACGGCGAGCCGCGTCCGGGATACCAACCGCAAATGAAGGAGGCGAAATTCCTGCCCAAGTTTCACGGGCGGGTGTGGATCGACAAGGGTGATCTGCAACTGGCCAGGATGGATGTGGAATGCCTGGACACGATTTCCTGGGGAGTGTTCCTGGCCCGCTTCCACAAGGGTTCACGCTTCATGCTGGAGCAGACGCGAGTGAACGAAGAAGTATGGCTGCCGTTCCACGTCACGGCGAAGATCGACGTGCGTCTTGCCTTGCTTAAGAACTTCAACGCGGGCATCGAGCAGACGTACCGCGACTACAAGAAGTTCCGCACTTCGGCAAAGATTGTGGGCATGGGGGAAGTGAAAGAGCAGAAGTAAGTCATCGCAGGTTTCCTTCTTACAACTTATGGGGGATATGTCCGGAACCTTGCGGGCTTATAATGCGAGGTCCTAAGCGCACAGGCTCCGAGCGGTGGTGTGCTTGAATGTCGCGTGGGACAAGATTCCAAATTCGCTCTCATCCGGGAGGCCCAGAATGTCTTCTCTTACCCGTCGCGATCTGCTTCGCACCGGACTTGCACTCTCTGCTTCGACGATGGTCGCTGGCTCGGTAGGCCGAGCGCATGCCTTGCTCGCGGGCTATCCCGGCGTGGCATCGGCAGAGGCTCTGGCTGCGGTGGCTCCGCGCGAGCATCTGCTGTTCGACTTTGGCTGGAAGTTTTTTCAGGGACACAGCACCGACCCGCTGCGCGACCTAGGATTTGGCATAGGCCAGGGAGATTTCGCCAAGTCGGGCGAGTTTTGGTTTGCCACGCAGAAGTTTGACGACTCGAAGTGGCGCACGCTCAATTTGCCGCACGACTGGGCGGTTGAGTTGCCGTTTGTGCGCGATGATGAACAGCAATCTCACGGCTACAAACCTTTGGGGCGACGGTATCCGGAAACGAGCGTGGGCTGGTACCGGCGTACGTTCGATATTCCGAAGGAAGACAACGGACGGCGCATCACGGTTGAGTTCGACGGCGCGTTTCGCAGCGCGCTGGTTTTTCTAAATGGATATTTCATCGGGCGCAACGACAATGGGTACGCGCCGTTCAACTTTGACGTGACGAATTTTCTAAACTATGGAGGCAAGAATTTTCTAGTCGTCCGCATGGACGCCAGTTTTGGCGACGGCTGGTTCTACGAAGGCGCCGGTCTCTACCGGCATGTGTGGCTGACCAAGACGGACGCGCTGCACCTGGAAAACTGGGAGAGCACCGTTCGAACCTCAGTGAAGGGCAATGCTGCGACGCTGAATCTGGGAACCGTGGTACAGAACCAGGGGCAGAAGGCGGAGAGTTGCCGGGTGCGTTGGCAGATTCTGGATGCGGCGGGCAAAGTGGTTGGAACGGCGGAGTCCGCCCCGCAATCGGTTCCAGCCGATGAATCGGCCACCTTCATGGCCAACGCTTCGGTCGCGAGTCCGGCACTTTGGTCGCCGGAGACTCCGAACCTGTACTCGGCAATTGTCACGGTCGAATCCGCTGGTAAGACGCGCGACGCGGAACGCGTCAGCTTTGGCGTGCGCGACATCAGGTGGGATGCGGACAAAGGGTTCTTCCTCAACGGCAAGTCGGTGAAGATCAAGGGCACGTGCAACCATCACGACCACGCAGGTGTGGGCGCGGCCCTACCCGACCGCCTGCAGTGGTACCGAGTGGGCGTGTTGAAAGATATGGGCGGCAATGCGGTGCGCACGTCGCACAACATGCCGACGCCGGAATGGGTGGAGGCCTGTGATCGCCTGGGCCTGATGATGATGTGCGAGACGCGGCTGATGAGCGCGAATCCCGAGGGTATGGCGCAACTGGAGACGATGGTGAAGCGTTATCGCAATTCGCCGTCGATCATCTTGTGGTCCATGGGGAACGAAGAGTGGACGATGATGCCGCAACCCCAGGGCGTGCGCGTCGTTGACGACATGATTGCGAAAACTCACGAACTCGACCCCACACGGCTTTGCTCGGCGGCGGTGAATGCGGCCTTCGGAACTCACTTCCCGGAACAACTCGACGTGATGGGCTTCAACTACAACCTGGGGGAGCACGACGGCTATCACAAGGCGCACCCGAAGCAGCCAAGCGTCGGATCGGAAACTGCGAGCACGGTTTCGACCCGCGGTATCTATTCGACCGACAAGTTGCGCAACTGGGTCAGCGCGTACGACCTGAACCATACCGAGTGGTCGCAACTGGCGGAAGAGTGGTGGAAGTTCTACGCCACGCGGGAGTGGCTGTCAGGCGGCTTTGCCTGGACCGGCTTCGACTACCGTGGCGAACCTACTCCGTATGGGTGGCCATCGATCAATTCTCAGTTTGGAATCGTCGACATGTGCGGGTTTCCCAAGGACAACTTTTATTACTACAGGGCATGGTGGGGATCGGAGCCGGTGCTGCATCTGTTTCCACACTGGAACTGGGACCAAAGGGACGGCGAGCCGATTTCGGTATGGGTGCACTCCAATCTTGACTCCGTGGAACTGTTTCTTAACGGCAAGAGCCAGGGCTCGCAGAAAGTGCAACCCCTGACGCATCTGGAGTGGAAAGTGAAATATGAGCCGGGCGTGATCGAAGCGCGCGGTACGAAAGACGGCAAAGTCGTGCTTATCGAAAAACGCGAGACCACGGGCAAGCCGGAGTCGATCAAGCTGACGGCCGACCGCACTGAGATTAATGCCGATGGAGAAGACGTAGCTGTTCTGCGGGTCGAGGTGCTTGACAAGGAAGGCCGGGCGATTCCCACCGCGGATAACCTGATCAGTTTCAAAGTGACCGGCGAAGGCGCTCTGATTGGCGTAGGCAACGGTGATCCGAACTGTCAGGAGTCCGACAAGGAACCGAAGCGCAGCTTGTTCAACGGGCTGGCGCAGGTGATTGTGCAGGCTAACAAGACTCCGGGGACGATCACAGTTGAGGCCTTCACCGGGGATTGGCCGCCGCCGAAACTGCCGGCCGTCCGGGTGACGATCACAACCAAGAAGGTGGAGTTGCGGCCCACGGTAGGGTAGAAGTTCTTTGTAGGTGGAGGGTGTCGCACCCTGCGGGCGCCAGCCTGCGTGCGTCCCCGAACGTTTATAATAGAAAGATTCTCTGGTGGCAAAATTAGGCTCTGTGGAGCTGCCGGCGAAAACCTGGCTCCGCTGCGCTGGGCCGGACGGGCGAAGGCGCCCGTCCCCACAGGATCTTATTACATTGAGGACAGGGGCTGTCCTCGATCGGGTTTAGGGTTTTGGCTAAGAGCCAAGAGCTAACAGCTAAGAGCTTTCTTCCATGGACTTCAAACTCGTTTCCGACTACAAGCCGCAGGGGGACCAGGGACGCGCGATTGAAGCGCTGCTGCGCGGGGTGTATGACCGCGAGCAGCATCAGGTTTTGCTGGGCGTCACCGGGTCCGGCAAGACGTTCACCATGGCCAAGGTGATCGAAGCGACGAACCGTCCGTCGCTGGTGATGGCGCATAACAAGACGCTGGCGGCACAACTCTATCACGAGTTCAAGAATTTTTTCCCGCACAACGCGGTGGAATATTTCGTTTCGTATTACGACTATTACCAGCCTGAGGCCTACGTTCCGGCCGCCGATCTCTACATCGAGAAAGAAGCAACTATCAACGACGAACTCGACAAGCTGCGACTGTCGGCCACGCGGTCGCTGTTTGAGCGGCGCGACGCGCTGATTGTGGCCTCGGTGAGCTGCATTTACGGTTTGGGATCGCCGGAAGCGTATTACGGCATGATGATGTTTCTGGAGAAGGGTCAGAAGATCAAGCGTGAGGACATCACGCGCCGCCTGGTCGACATTCTCTACGAACGCACCAACGGCGACTTCCGGCGCGGGACATTTCGCGTGCGCGGCGATGTAGTTGAGGTCTTCCCTACTTACGACGACATGGCGTATCGAATCGAGCTGTGGGGAGACGAGATTTCGTCGCTCACGCAGATCGATCCGCTGTTTGGCACAGTGAAGCAGAAATACATGCGGCTGCCGATTTATCCCAAGACGCATTATGTGATGAAGGAAGAGACGCGGGCCGGGGCAGTGGATTCGATCAAGAAAGAACTGGCGTGGTGGGAAGCGGAGTTAGAAAAGCAGGGACGGCTGGTGGAGGCGCAGCGTATTCATCAGCGGACGATGTTCGATCTGGAAATGATCAAGGCCATGGGCTTCTGCCATGGCATCGAGAATTATTCGCGGCACTTTACCGGGCGCATGCCGGGGGAGCCTCCGCCGACGCTGCTGGATTACTTTCCGCGCGACTTTCTGATATTCATCGACGAGTCACACCAGACGGTGCCACAGTTGCGCGGCATGTATGCCGGTGACCGTTCGCGCAAGGAAACTCTGGTTGAGTATGGCTTTCGCATGCCGTCGGCGCTGGATAACCGTCCCCTTACGTTCGAAGAATTTGAGCACCGCACAAATCAGCTGGTCTATGTCTCGGCAACGCCAGGGCCGTATGAGCTGACGAAGTCGGCGGGCGTGGTGGTAGAGCAGATTATTCGTCCGACGGGATTAATTGATCCGCCAGTTGAGGTGCGCCCGGTGAAGGGACAGATCGACGACCTGCTGCACGAGATTCGAGCGCGCGTGGAACTGGGCCAGCGCGTTCTGGTAACAACGCTGACCAAGCGCATGTCCGAGGATTTAGCCGAGTACTACGCCGAAGTCGGTGTGAAGTGCCGCTACATGCATTCGGAGATCGAGACGCTGGAGCGAGTGAAGATTCTGCGCGATTTGCGCAAGGGCGAGTTCGATGTGTTGATCGGCATCAATCTGCTGCGCGAAGGGCTGGACCTGCCCGAAGTGTCGCTGGTCGCGATTCTTGACGCGGACAAAGAAGGGTTCCTGCGGTCGGCGGGTTCTCTGATTCAGACGATTGGCCGCTGCGCGCGGCATCTGAACGGCCGGGCGATCCTTTATGCCGACCGCATGACCGACTCGATGAAGCGGGCCATGGGAGAAACCGATCGGCGGCGCGCCATCCAGACTGCGTACAACGAAGAGCATGGAATCACGCCGGAGTCGATCGTGCGTCCGCTGGACATGACGCTGGCAGGGATCGTGGCCGCGGACTACGCCGACCTGACTGCGGGCGAGTCCGAAGGCATGCCGGAGTTCAAATCCCAGGAAGACGTGGACACCTACATCGCGAACCTGGAGAGCGACATGCGCGAGGCGGCGAAGAAGTTCGAATTCGAGAAGGCGGCGAAGCTAAGGGATACGATCAAGGAGTTGCGGACGAAGGAGTTCCTGTTCGCATGAAAAAGACATAACCACAGAGGACACAGGAATCACAGAGGAAATCCAGGGTCTTCCCTGTGAGCTCTGTGTCCTCTGTGGTTTTCTTTTTCCTGTTTATCTTCCATACGCGGCGCTGGCCGCCAGGGGTTTCCGGTAAAAGGTGTATCCGTCAAAGGTTTCGGGGCGGAAGTTCAGGTTGGTGGGGCCGAGTTTCTCCGTCTGGCTCAGGAAAAGATATCCCCCGGGTTCGAGGTAGAGGTGCAGGCGTTCCATGAGGGCGGTGCGTTGCACGCGGGAGAGGTGCGGCAGCACGTCCATGCAGAAGATGCAGTCGAAACGTCCAATGTAGACCGGCTTGGTCAGGTTCATGGTGTTGAAGGTGACCAGGCTGCGTATGCGCGGCTTTACCAGCAGGTGGGCGCCGTTGGACAACCGGTTCGTCGAGCCACTGATCAAGCCATGATTCGATCCATTACGCGACCCGGGCGCCGATCCGTTTTGTGATCCTTCTTGCGACCCATTCTGCCCGCCATTGGCGTTTCCGATCTTGGAGAAGCAGGCACGGATCGTGGCCGGCGGCAGCCCGGCGAGAGCGGACTGCGGATAGAGCCCGCGCTCAGCTACCGCAATCGCAGAAGGCAGCAGATCGCTGCCGACGATGTGAACCGACCAATCTCTCGTTGCCTGGGGAAGTTGCCCCGTCGTGGAATTGTCGGCGATGCCGCCGTTCCGACTGGCTCCGTTTTTTTCCCTGGCATCCTTGCCACCGTTCCCGTCACTCGAACCGGTGCTGCTGGCACCGTTCGTGTTTCCGCTGGGCAGCGCATCGCACAAAGCCATGGCGATTGAGTACGCCTCCTCGCCCGTGCCGCAGCCCGCGCTCCAGATACGGAGCGTGCAGGGTCCGTCGTCCGACTTGCGAGCGTAGAGTTGCGGGACCACTTGCCGGGCGAGCGCATTCATCGCTCCGGGATGGCGGAAGAAACCGGTATTCACATTCAGCACGCCATCCAGAAACCCGGGCAGCACGGAGGGCTCCTGGTCCGAAGCGCGCAGGCGATCGAACACGGCGACGGTGGATTCCAGTTCCTGACTTTCAAGATACTCGGCCACATGTGCGGCTAAGGCGCTATTAGGGCAGTCGAGCAGGATCCCCGTCTGGCGCTCGACCAGCAGGCGCAGTTCGGAGAGTTCGTGCTCGAGGATGGTGTGGCCCGCCAACATTCTATGCATAAATCCTTCCCTCAACGGGAGTGTGCGAAAGCTGTGCTCCGAACCCTAATCAGGATCGGCGTCGTACAAGGCGAGGATCAAACTCTCGCTTCTTGTACGTTCAGTCGCCCGAAGCAACGGCCGCGTACGACTTGCCTGAATCGTTTTCTGCCTGCTGCGCAACCACGTTCATTTCTTTCTCCAGCGACGAGAAGCGCTGCATGATCTCGTGGATGCGGAGCGTCATGTTGCGGATCGTCTCGATCTGGGCGCGAGTCTGGGCCGACAGGCTGCCGGGTTCCAGCAGCAGCAGGTCGGAGTTCCCCAAGACCGAAGTCAGCGCATTATTCAGACTATGGCGCATCTCCAGCATGTAGCGGCCGAGCGTGGCATGGCGATCGAGCGTGGCGCATGACAGCTCTGCGGCACGGGCACGGGATTCAGCTCGCGACCGGTGGACGGCTTCGCTGGCCGCCAGGACCAGGGTCTCAAGCCAGTGCTCGCTCGGACGCAGGATGGAAACGCGCGGCCAGCGTTCGCGCACCAGTTGCGCGGTCGTGGCATCGTGGCTTACACAAAAAATGGGTTGGCCGGTGGAATGCAGTGGCTCGAGGACTACAGACAGCAGGTCGCGCCGCAACTCCCCAACGATGGCGACGTCAAACACGTCCACCGCGAACCGCGGCCACAACTCACCGCTCAGAAGGGTGAACGTGGGGACGTGGCGCTCCATCTGCCAGCGGGCCGTGACGCGCCGCGAGAAATCGACTTCGTCGGAGATGATCAGTACGGTCGGGGTTTCCACTTGCAAGCTTTCCCTGTCGACTTCTGGCAGCCTGGTGATTCCTGGCTGCTCCTGCGATTACGAACTCTGCGAACCGTTTAGTTCTTCTTATCCGACGTGGAATCGGAATCCCAGCCGGGGGTGCTTGAAACTTCGAACTCAGGAGCTTCACTTGGGGCTGCGGGTTGGGCTTTAGGCTTGGCGAGGGCCGAAGGCATCTGCGCAGGTTTGGGCATGCTGGAAGCCGTGTTTCCCACGGCCGCAGCCGCTTTCGCTGCACCAGGAGCAGGCTTCGTAGCAGTTACTGGCTTGGGCGCGGCAGGATTCGCAACGGCAGCAGGATGCGCGGCCTCCGCAGGCGTACCTTTGGCAGCCACTTCCGGAGCCTTGCCACGGCCGAGAGCGTACTCGACCGATGCCCGTAGATCGACCAGCATGCGCAATGGCGATCCCGAGGAGTACTCAGCCTGAAACATGACCTTCCACGACTGGCAAATCATGCGCAGGCGGATAATGGGTTCCTTGTCGGAAAATTGGGCGCGGCGGCAATCAATGGTCTGGACACCCTTGTCTTCCAGTTCGCTCAGCCCGTCGAGAATGATATTGAGATCGCCCAGCATGAGACGAAAGAACGCGCGCCGCATGAGGTATCCAAAGCGCGTGAAGGCCACCAGCGCGACCGGCATATAGAACAGGTCTCCGGCCTGGCCCTTGGCCTTCCGTCCCTGTTCGAGCACTCCGCCATGCAGTAGTTCGTCAAGCGAGCGGCAGCGCCGCGCCGCTTCGAGCACGCGATCCAGCGCGTTCAACCAGACCGGCGCCTTCAGTTCCACCTGGTCCAACACTGGCTCCAGAGCCTGCGCCACATAAGCGAGATCAACCTCGGCATCGTCCAGTCCGGACGGCGCCATCTGGCTGAAATATTGCACCAGCAAGAAATCAACCTTGTCGCGAATCGCGTCGGTCTTGGGCGTCTTCGCCAGGAAATGCTGCAGCAGCGTCAGCACCCCTTCCGGGTTCACCATAGAACTGGTCTGCAGAAACTGGCGCAACTGGTGCACCTGGATGCGCTGGTCCATGTCATCGAGCCAGTGGTTGGCCTGCTCGACGGCCTCTTTTCCGGGCGTTTCGACCCCGGCTTCGAGCTCGGGAGCGGCTTGCACGTCGATGGCGAACTCACGAGCCAGTTCGAAGTAGATGGGATACAACCGGCAGGCAAACTTCCATTGGGTGGCGAGATCTTGTGCTGGCGTTGAAGGAGTCATGATTTCACGATCCAGTTGGGCACTTCTCCCCGAAAACGCGCGGCCACGATGGTTTGGCCGGGGTGATATTGCACCGCGACCACCGAGGCTTCGACGTCGAGTGAACCGTCAGAGTTCCGCAGCCGAAGAACATCGGCAAATTCCAGCGGGGTTTTGCAGGCAAAAAGAACTTCGCGGGGAGTGCCAAATTCGATGACAGTGCTTTCGGTGAAACTGGCGGCTGAGGAGTCGCCAGCCTGTACGGTGCGGGCGAGTTGAACCGGGATGCGCACCGGCGTGGCTTCGGGAAAAAAACGGGCGAGTCCTGCCACAGTGCTGGCGGTTTGTGCTGCGCGTCCCGTTGCTGTGGCTTGTTGCGCCAAGCGGATGAATAACCCCTTACCTAGACTCGCTACCTTAAATTCGCCGACCCGATTCAAATGCGGTGTGGCTCCCCTCTTCCCGGTTAGGAAGAGCTGTGAGGAGCCAAAATCCGCGGTTCGCAGAAGTAAGGAGCAACACGGCAGCCATCTCTGGGAACGGAAGGACTAGCACTCAGGTGAATGCATTCTCAGCGGGTTAGCGCCGGTTCCGAACGCGCGGGACGAGGTTTGGACGGGATTGGCGTCTCAGCGTGAGACGCGTGTCTCAGGATCAGCAGGTTGGCGCTAAGACGCGTGTGCCGGTAGGACTCTCGGACAGGGGGTTAACCGACCTCAGGCGCATAAATTACGGTTGGGAGGTAACAACGAGTGTTCCGGATAGATTCTCGACGATCGGGAAGTTGGGGCCTGAGTCAAGAGAGGGCGGTGCAAGCTCGCTCCCTGTGAGACCTGGATTGGCTCGCAACTCAGTTTGCTGACGGAGCACGCGAGTTCCGTCACTGCAGTGTTTGGCTCGACGCCCCACCAGACGAGCCTCCGCCAATGTTGTAGCGCTTCAGCTTGCGGTATAGCGTGGCGCGGCTGATGCCAAGCATGCGTCCGGCGAGGGCTTTGTCGCCGTTCACCTGCTCGAAAACGCGTTGGATGGTGGCTCGTTCGATATCTTCAAGATCGGTCGTCGACTGGGGAACATGCGGGGGAGCGGTTGCCGCACCGGCAGAAGCAAGATCAGGATCAAGCACCGCCGTTCTTGCTGCGGGCTGGAGGGCAGGCGCTCCCGACGCCGACGCGCCCGTGGCAATTGAGGGGGGAAGATCGCCGAGATCGATGCTCTGTCCATTGCCCAGCGCGACCGCGCGCTCCACGCAATTTTCCAGTTCGCGCACGTTACCGGGCCAGTCGTATTGCATCATGGCCTTCATGGCGGCGCTGGTGACGTGGATCTCCGACGAGGGCGCATAACGTTCCAGGAACCAATGCACGAGCATCGGGGTATCGCTGCGGCGCTCGCGCAACGCGGGGACGTACAGGGTAACGACATTCAATCGGAAGTAAAGGTCTTTGCGGAAGGTTCCATTCTTGTAGGCGGCCTCGAGATCGCGGTTGGTGGCTGCGATCACGCGCACGTCAACCTTGATGCGCTGGTTACTGCCTACCGGACGAACTTCCTTCTCCTGCAGCACACGCAGCAGCTTGGCTTGCAACTCCAAAGGCAGTTCGCCAACTTCGTCGAGAAAAATGGTCCCGCCATCGGCGGCCTGAAAGAGTCCCTGCTTGGATTTCAGCGCCCCGGTAAAGGCACCCTTTTCGTAGCCGAAGAGTTCGCTTTCGATCAGCGTGGGCACCAGCGATCCGCAGTCGACGGCAACAAACGGACGGCTGCCAAACGCTCCGCGGAAGTGCATGGCGCGCGCCACCAGTTCCTTGCCCGTCCCGCTTTCCCCGTAGATAAGCACGGGCGTCCGCGTGTCTTTCAGACGCGCGACCAGGCGGAGGACGTCTTGTATTTTGGCGGAGGACCCGACGATGCCATGCACCGCGGTTTCTGAATCCATGCGCTGGCGAAGAAATTCGTTTTCCTCGACCAGACGGACTTTTTCCGCCATACGCCGCAAAAACAGCCGCAGCTCTTCGAGCGGTGAAAAAGGTTTGGTGATGTAGTCGTATGCGCCCAGTTTCATGGCCTGTACGGCGGTTTCGATGGAGCCGTGTCCGGTCATGACCGCCACTTCGATGCGAGGGAGAAGTTTCTTTACCTTTTCCAGGAACTCGAGTCCTGACATGTGGGGCATCACCATGTCAGTAAGGATCATGTGGGCCGCCTGCTCTTCAAGCAGAGCCAGGGCGGAGTCACCGCTGTCAGCCTCGAGGCACACGAAGCCCAGGGCTTCCCCTACCGTGACACAAAGTTTGCGGATCGTCTGCTCGTCGTCGACAATCAGCAGCCGGATGCGAAGATCATCTTTATTGCCCACGCCGCTCACTGCACCTTCCCCATCGTTTTGGACACAACATCGATAAGCTGCTGCACTCGAAACGGCTTCTCCACACAAGGAGCGCCGGTTTCACGCAGGGTGGCGACCGTCTCGTCGTTGGCTATGTCTCCGGTAATAAAAACGATCCGCGAGGCGAGATCGGGCCGGTGGACCTTAAGCCAGGCATGCACCTGGCCTCCATCGACGCCACCGGGCGTACGCATATCGGACACAATACCGAGAAACGAGCCGGTTTCGAGCAGGCGGAGAGCTTCCACGCCAGATTCGCAGCAGACCACGGGATATCCGCTGCGCTCGAGAGCAGCTTGCACGTATGCCATGACGGCGGGCTCATCCTCGATGAGCAGCACTGGTAGGACAGTCGGATTGAGGGCAGGTAGGCTCATTTTTTTATCCCTCCCGCGACCACGCTCAAGGAAGCGGTGTGCGAGGTTGCGGGCAGGCGGACAATGAATGTGGCTCCTGGTCCGCCAGTATTGTTATGGCAGTGAATTTCGCCGCCGTGCTCCTGGACGATGCCATAGCAGATGCTCAGGCCGAGCCCTGTTCCTTTGCCAACCTCTTTGGTGGTGAAGAACGGGTCGAACACTTTGTCGGGATGGGAGATTCCCGTGCCGTTGTCGCGCAACGACACTTCCACCGACTCCCCGGCCTTGGTTGACATGATCTCGATACGCCCCGGACGCCCGACTTCATGTACGGCGTCGTAGGCATTATTCAGGATGTTGAGAAAGACCTGCTGCAATTGGTGAGCGTCGCCCACGACCTCAGGCAGTTCTTCGTCGAGATGTTCGATGGTTTCGATGCCATGGCTGTGGAAGTCGTAAGAACGCAGCTGCATGGTTCGGCGCAGGATCGAATTCAACTGCACGGAGTTCCGCTGCGGCGGCATCTGGCGGGCAAAGCTAAGCAGATTCTGCACGATCTGCTTCGTACGTTGGGCTTCCTGCAGAATCACGCGCAGATCCTTGCGGGCAGTCTCGGGCAGATCCGCGCTCTCGATCAGAAGGTCGGCGAATCCTAGAATCGCGGTCAGCGGGTTGTTCACTTCATGGGCAACTCCGGCGACAAGCTGTCCGACCGCCGCCATCTTCTCGGCATGAACTAGCTTATCGCGCAGAACCGCGGAATCAGTGATGTCGGTGAGCACCACCACAATGCTGGTTACGATTCCCTGCTCGTCGCGCATGGGGCTGAGATTGGCTGAAAATTTGCCGACAGCGCCATTGCCCCGCACGATCTGCAACTCCAGATTGTCGACCTGCTGGCCGTTCAGGGTGCTCTCCAGCGCATCGGCCAGTGGACGCTCAAAACCAGGCGCGGCCAACTCGAGCAGAGGACGCCCCAGCAAGTGCTGCTGATCAAACCCTGCTTCGTACCAACGCCGATTGGCATAGCTGATCAGGCCCGCGTTATCCGCAACTAGAATCAGGCTCTGCGTGTTGCTGAGAATCTTGCCTGAGAAATCCCGCTCGCGGTGGAGTTCGGACCGGTAGGTCCGCAGCCCGGTTACATCCAGCATCAGTCCACGAATCTGCAGCACGCGGCCCAGATTGTCATGCATTCCAAAGGCGTTGATCAGAACATGAATGGGGGAGCCGTCTTTGCGCCGGAGAGTCGCCTCGAAGTTGCGCAGGTGACCGTTCTCCTTCATAACCTCGGAGTGGTGCTCGCGCTGCTCGGGCGAAAAATAGAGCTGCGTGGGAATGTCGATCTGCAGCAGTTCGTCGCGGCTGGCATATCCCAGCATCCGCACCATGGCGTCGTTCACTTCGACAAAACGGCCGCCCGGCGTGCTGAAGAACAGGCCTTCCTGAATGTTGTCGAAGAGCTCGCGGTAGCGGCGCTCGGCCTCGCGCCGGTCAGAAATGTCCTTCAACACATGAATGGTTTGCAGGCCCTCGTCGTGCGCTCCATGCACCCGCGAGGTCGAGACCAGATAGGTACGGTCGAAGACCGGATGCACGAACTCGTCGGAGTCATCGGCCATGGCCCGGCAGAACGGGCATGCGTAGGGTGCTACCTCGCTGTTCAGGGCCAGCAGAGCGCGCATGTTTACCCCGATCAACTCCGCTGGCGGCACTCCGATCATCGTTGCCAGCGAACGATTTACCCGAAGAATCTTTCCCGCCTGGTCGTGCACGACGATGAAATCGGTGATGGCATCGAAGATCTCTACCCAATGCCGGTTGGCTTGCTCGATGCGGGTGAAAAGGCTGGCATTCTCAAGCGCCATGGCGGCGTGACCAGCCATGGTTTCGAGGAAAACCCGATCTTCCTGATCCAAAGGACGAGAACGTCCGGAGAGAGCAAGCAGTCCGGCCAACTCTCCATTCGCGCCGGGCAGGCGTACCAGTGTGCAGCCCGACCAACCCAAACCAGACGCCGCCTGCACGCCCAGCAACTCCTCTGCTGAGCCGGAAACCACGGTCGCCGCATGCCGAGTCACAAATTCACCAAGAGCTGCTCCCAGCGTGCGGTCGAGCCCGCGCTCGAGCGGGGGATAAGTGTCCGCATGGGCCTTCCTCGGGCCAGACTCAAGCTCGGTTGCGTCTCGATGTTCTACGCGAGGCGGAACCTCGACGTCAGCGGCCACGGAGGACGTCACCACAAGAGCCTGCGGCTGGGGGTGCAGTGTCACAACTTGCATGCGCCCCTCCTGCCGCATGGCGAGTAATCCGGCGCGGTAACCCGTGAGTTCAGCGGCCCGGCTTACGAACCGGCGGGCAAACTCGGGCAGGCGCAAGGAGCCGTCGATCTCGCGAGCCAGTTCGATCAGCGCTTCCGCGCGGCGCCGGTGCTGCTCCGAGAGATGCAAGTTACGGGCGACTTCCAGGGCGACCGCCGCTTGATTGGAGAGGGCACGGGCGCGGCGAATGTCTTCCTGCGAGATTCCTGTTCCATCCAGGCGATCGAGCACGCCGAACATGCCTAGAACCTGTCCGCTCGATCCCAGCAAGGGCACCGCCAGAAACTGGTGGACCTGATATTTAGCTACAACGTCGAGATTGACACCGGGAGCCCGCGTGGCCTCGTCGGTCCAGAAAACTTCCTTCGCGCGCAGGGCGCGAGTAGCCACACCTTCAGGGAACGGTGTTTCCAGTCGCTTCGGCTCGCCTCTCTCAACCCCGTAACGAATCCGGAATTGATCATCCTCGAGCAGCGCAATGAAGCAGCGGCCGAAGCCAAGAAAATCGGAGGCGCGTACCACGAAGGCCTGCAGAAAATGCTCCAGATCGCTGCTGGAGCTGAGCTCAGAAGAAATCTCCAGCAGTTGGTGCAGTTCGTGTGCCTGGGCATGCGCAGTAGCGTGAAGTTCCGCATGCGCCACCGCGACGGCGCCAAAACCGGCTATTGCCGATACCAGCGCCTTTTCCTCCACGCTGAAAATGCCATCCCCGCGCGGGTAGACAAGGATCGCCCCCTGGGTACGGGAGGTGCGAAATGGAGCCGCAATCAGCATCCCAGGAGAAACCAGATTGCCCAGGGAGTGCACCTCAGCGCCGATAGAAACCGTGATCGGCTCTCCGGCGGCGACCGAGCGTTGCGCCAGGTCGGCAGCAAAGCGGATGGTCTGCCGGTCATGGCGGGCACGGGCAGCGTTGGCCAGTTGTGGATTCTCGGCCGAAACTGCCCGCAATTCGAAAGGTCCTTCGCGACGCAGCAACACGCATACCAGACGGGTCCGTAAAAGCAGGCGCAGGCGGTCGGCCAGGGCCTCGATCACCGCGGAGACGTCCGGTGTTCCGTGCAAAGCCTGGGCGACGTCCGCCAGAATTTCGGCACGGCGGTATTCCTCGCGCGAAGCCTCGCTGAACCGCGTGGCCTCGAGCAGGCTGCCTAGTTGGCCGGCCAGGATCGTGGCCTTGGCCGAAAGATCTTCGTTAAAGAAATCGTCGATGGAATCGTGCAGAAACGTAACTGCCCCGATCACTTCATTGGAGACCAACAGGGGAGCAGCCAGCAGCGAGCGCGCGCCGTATTCCTCGGCCACTGGGAAGATTGCCGACTGCACGTAATTGCCGAAAATTGTGCGCCGCTGGCGCACCGCTTCGGCGGTCACCTCACTCTGGTCGGGGCGCGCACGCAAGCCGACAAAACGCTCCGCCATCTTTCCTTCAGCCTGCTCTCCGACCAGTTCGCCTCCGGAATGGCAGCGCCAGAAATAGACCCCGGAAACCTGAAAGAAATCGCGAGTGGCGCGGCAGAACAACTGAATCAGGGCCCGGGCGTCAGACCGTTCTCCCGCCTTGGCAGCAATACGCAGCAGCAACTTCTGGAAGGCCTCATCGGAGCCGGGTATAAAACTGGTCTCCCGAGAAACGATAGGCCCACTGCCAGAAATGCTTAGTGCTGCGGCGACCGTCGAGGGAAAGTGTTCTCGATTCACAAGTGCTTGAATCTAAATGGAAACTATCTGTCATCTCAATTTGAGTCAAGGGAAATGGATGGAGGAGTGCCTTGGTGTGAAATCCCGAGACCAGGGTGAGACTGTGTCTCAAGCTGAGAATTTGTACGGCTCTGGGGCTGGGATGAGACTGGCCTAACGGAGCAGAGTCTTTTTGCGAATTCTAGATCACCGATAACTCTCTCTTTTGCTTATAGATACGTCTCATTACTTTGGTTTTTGCCAGAAGGCTCAGGTGGCCCGGCTGTTGCACGCTTAGGGTCACCAGCTTCTTCCAGAGGAGGGATTTGTGTCCAGAAGAACCGTGGCAGTACTGCTCGCGGTGCTGACCCTAGCCATGACGTTGGGACCCGTTCGCGTCGGCGCTCAGCAAACCCAGACCGAGGAGTTAGTCCGCCGGGCAAAGAGCAAGGTCCAGCCCCTGTATCCCGAACTGGCCCGGAAGATGAACATCTCGGGCACGGTGAAAATAGAGGTAGTGGTCTCGCCCAATGGCGCAGTGAAGAATGCCCGGGTCGTAGGTGGGCATCCAGTGTTGGCCAACGCGGCGATGGATGCAGCCAGGAAGTGGCGCTTTGAACCGTCGGCGGGAGAGAGCACGGGAATTATCGACTTTAAGTTCGAGCCGCGGTAGTCACACTTCACTGCGGAGGAGAAACGGCATGACGATTGGAAAGAAGCTTTATGGAAGTTTCGGATTCATCCTGGGCATGGTCCTGTTGCTGTTCTTCGTGAACTGGATCGCCGTACGGCGCGAGCACGCCGCCAAAGACGCGGCGGCGGCGGCTTCGAAACTCGCCGACACCACCAAGTCGGTCCGCTTCCAGATGATGCAGGACCGACTCTACCTGAGCAACTATCTGCTGAGCGGCGACACCCGCGAAGTGGACCGGATGAACGAGGGCCTGCGCACCCTGAACGAGAAGCTGGAAGACGGCAAGTCCCAGGCCAACTCCGACCAGGTCCGGACCTCGTTAGCCAAGGTCCAGCAGTTGGAACAGGCGTGGGGCAAAGAATTCTCCCAGTCGCTGATCGAAAAGCGGAAAGACGTCGATTCCGGCAACGCCACCGTGGCCGAACTGCAAATCTACTATCTCCAAAAAGACGCGTCCGCGTGGGTGAAGAATTCGACCGACGCCCTCGATGTGGCCGACGACGAAAACCACAAACTGGTGGAGGAGCGCCGCAAGTCGGATGACACCGCAGCTACGGGGACCATCATCGTCTCGCTGCTCTTTACTCTCGTCGCCCTCGGTGTGGGTGCGGGCATCGCTTTCCGCACCGCCAAGTCGATCACCGAACCGCTGACGAACCTGATGAATGTGGCCCGGGGCATCGGCAACACCGGAGATCTCGAACACAACATTGACCTGAACCGCAACGACGAAATCGGAGAACTGGCCCGTACGTTCCAAAAGATGGTCATCTACCTCAAGGAGATGGCGGGCGTTTCCGAAGCCATCGCCGGAGGCGACCTGACCGTGGAAGTCAAGCCGCGTTCGTCGCACGACACGCTGGGCAATGCCTTCGTACGGATGGTGGATGGACTGGCGGGCCTGGTACGCAGCGTCCGCGATGCTTCCTCGCAGGTCGCGAGCGCTTCCGGGCAGGTTGCCGGCGCTTCCGACGATTCCGCCAAAATCGGATTGCAGGCCTCTTCGGCCATCGATGAAGTCACCAGCACCATGCACGAGATGAGCGTCAACGTGCAGAACATGGTGAAGAGTACGCAGGTGCAGGCCTCCAGCGTAAGCGAAACTTCCGCCTCGATCGATCAGATGGTGGCTTCGATTCAGCGCGTGGCCGATACCGCCAAAGTGCTGCTCGATATCTCCAACCGTTCGCGCGAAGAAGTACACAGCGGCATCACTACCATGGAAAAGGCCACCGATGGCCTGAACCGCATCAACACGACCATCAACTCTTCGGGCCAGATCATTGGGGCCCTGGGACAGCGGGCCGATGACATCGGGAAGATCATAGAAGTTATCGACGATCTGGCCGAGCAAACCAACCTTCTGGCCCTGAATGCCGCCATCGAAGCGGCACGCGCGGGCGAACATGGCCTGGGCTTCGCAGTGGTCGCCGACGAAGTCCGCAAGCTGGCGGAAAAATCGGCGCAGTCGACCAAGGAAATTTCCGAACTGATCCAGAGCATTCAGAAGGAAGCGCGCAAGGCGGTCGAGAACATGGACCGCTCGACCATCATCGTGAACGAAGGACTGGAACTGGGCGGAGAACTGAACGGTGCGCTGCGGAAGATTTCAAACGTGGTCACCGAGGTCTACAAGTTCGCGCAGGAAATCGGCGCGGCCACCAACGAACAGTCGCACGGTTCGTCGCAGATCGCGCGCGCTACCACGCGCCTGAACGAGATCACCCACGAAATCAATTCGGCGGTGGAAGAACAGGCATCGGGAGCGCAGGCCGTGGTCAAGGCCATGGAGCGGATGCGTGAACTGGTGCAGCAATCCACTTCCGGGTCAACCGAACTGGCGGCGTCGTCGGAGCAAATGTCAAAAATGTCCCGCGGCCTGCTGGAATCGCTGGATCGCTTCTCCCTGGAGCAGTCCACGCGCTCCTCGGGCGGGGATTTCTCGGGACGCAGCGCCAAACGTGCTGCAGCGGGATCGCAATACTGAGGCCTGCTCTCTGGGGAGCCTGAAACCAGGAGTTGAAAAATATGAGCCGTGAACTCCATATCGTGGGCTTTAAGGTGGGACGCGAGACCTATGGCGTGCCCATCACTTCCCTGCATGAAATCGTGCGGGTGCCCGAGATTACTGCCGTGCCCGACGCTCCCGACTATCTGGAGGGCGTGATCAACCTGCGCGGCAAGATTGTCTCCGTGATGGACCTGCGCAAGCGCTTCGGAGAAGAGGAAGCGGCGCTCAATCGACAGAATCGCATTCTGGTCGTCGAGCACGGCGGAAGACTGGCGGGGCTGATCGTGGACTCGGCTTCCGAGGTGCTGAAGATCCCCTCCGACGCGGTGGAACCTCCGCCCGCGGTCTTTCAGGACGGTGGCTTGAACTGTGTGACCGGACTGGGCAAAGTGGGCGGGCGACTGGTCGTGCTGCTCGATATAAGCAAACTGCTGGCTCCAGGCAGCCTGCAGCAAGTCAAGAGTGAGGCCAGCGAAAAGAAGCCGGCGGCGAAACCAGAGGCGCGGGGAGCGGCGGCACGTTAACTGTAGTTAAGAGCTGTGGCTGATTCCTGAAGTTAAGAGCTACAGCCAGGAACGGATTCGGCAGTTTCCGGACCGTGGAATTCTGAGTCAAGCGAGAACGAGAATAAGCATGAGTACATCCGGAGCGGCACCTGCTCCCATACTGACGGAAGCCGAACTGAAGTTGCTGCAGGCGCTGGTCTACCAGGAGTGCGGCATGCACTTCGACGAGCGGCGCACACACTTTCTTCAGGACCGGCTGCTGCGCCGACTGAAGGAATGCCGCCTCGATTCTTTCTATGCCTATTACCGTTTGTTGATCAGCCAGCAAGGCAAGGACGAACTGGCCAAACTGCTGGAAAACCTCACGGTCAACGAGACCAGTTTCTTCCGCCATAAGGCACAGCTGGATCTGTTCCAGAAAACCGTGCTGGAAGAGCTGTTCAAGCAGAAGAGCTCGCGGCGCGAGTATTCAATCCGCATCTGGAGCGCAGGCTGCTCCACCGGGCAGGAAGCCTACACGCTGGCCATGCTGGTCACCGACGCGCTGGCGTACTACTACCTGCGCAATCCGCTGCCCATGGACCTGCCGCTGCCCAAGCCGCTGGTACCGCCACCGTGGCGGGTGGAGATCCTGGCCAGCGACATCAGCTACTCGGTGCTGCGTACCGGGCAGGAAGGCACCTATAGCGAGAATCAAATGTCGATGGTCGACTACGGCTACCGCCTGCGCTATTTCGACAAGGTGGGCGATCGTTACGCCATCAAGAAGCCAGTGAAGGAAATGGTGCACTTCGATTTTCACAATCTGAAGACCGAGTACCTGCCCCAGCGCAATGACATCATCTTCTGCCGCAATGTGATGATGTATTTCGATGAGGCGGAACAGAAACGGCTGACCGAAAAGTTCTACCGCTGCTTGAACACTAACGGCTACCTATTTGTAGGACATGCGGAGAGCTTGCTCGGTCTGACCAAGAAGTTCCAGATGGTGCACAAGGACAGTGGCACGGCCTACCAGCGGGTTGAGGTGAGGGATTAACGCATGACCGATTCCCCCGATGAGCGCGGCGCGGAACTGAGGGATCTCTTCTTTGAGACTTCCCAGGAACTGCTGCAGGCGCTGAATGAAGAAGCGCTGAAGCTGGAGAAGACCCCTGGCGACGAGGAAATCGTACGCGTAATCCGGCGCACGGTGCATACCTTGAAGGGCGACGCAGCCGCCTGCGGGCTGCGCGAGTTGAGCGAACTGGCACATCAGTTCGAAGATGCCCTGTCGCTCGAAGGTGCCGCTACGCAAGCGGCCGTGGCCGAGATTGCTTTTGCGGCCGCCGACGTTTTTGTGGAGATGATCGCGGCCTATCGCAGCGGCGGCAAGCTGCCCTCGACCAGGAGCCTGAGCAAGAAGATCAACGATCTGACCGCCGTACCAGCTGCCGCCAAAGCGCGGCGCACGAAGAAGACCGTGGGCAAAGCTCCCGCGGCAAAAACATCGGCAGCCAGAGCATCGGCGAAAGCCGCGGCGCTCTGGACCGAATACGAAAAGCTGGCCATGACCAAGGCGCAAGCTGCCGGGTTGGCTGTGTATCACGTGGTGGTCAAGATCGATCCGCATTGCGCCATGCCTATCGCTGGGCGACAGTTGATCTACAACGCCCTAGGCGGCGTGGGTCAAGTGTTAGCCGTGCGCCCGGATGCGAAGTCGCCAGCCGCCACCAAGCAAGTCGAGTTCGTATTAGCCACCGCGCAGACGGTCGAGCAGATCGCCGCCAAGGGACGCATTCCAACCATCTCGGAAGAAGTCACGGTCGAAATGATGTTCGCGCCCAGCCCGGCACCGAAGCAGCCTGCGGAGGAAACCGGCTTCACGCCAGAAACCGCCGCCGAAGATCTGCTGGAGGTTGAAGCGAGCGTGGTTCCGCCTTTGCCCATTGCCGCTCCTGGGCTCGATCCTGCCGGGACCCACGCCGTACAGGAGAACATCCTGCGCGTGGAAGCGGGACGCATCGATAACGTGCTCAACCTGGTGGGCGAACTGATTATCGGCAAGTCCATGTTGCAGCAGGCGCTCATCGAGTTCTCCAAGCGCTATCCCAAAGAGCTGCTGCGCAGCAAGTTTGCCGATGCCATAGCCTTCCAGGCGCGCGTGCTGAATGATTTGCAGCGGTCCGTCATGAAGATCCGCATGGTGCCGGTCGAGCAATTGTTCCGGCGCTTTCCGCGCATGGTACGCGATGTCTCGCGGCAGTGCGGGCGCCAGGTGGAGTTGGTCGTCAGCGGTCACGACACCGATCTTGATAAAGGAATTCTTGACGCCATCGGCGAGCCCCTGACCCATTTGGTGCGAAACGCTGTAAGCCACGGCATTGAAACTCCTGAAGAACGCCGCAAGTCGGGCAAATCTCCGCAGGGCACGATCCGGCTGAACGCGTATCATCACGGTAACCAGGTCGTCGTCGAAGTCTCCGACGACGGCCACGGCATCGACGCCCAGAAGATTCGGGCAAAAGCGATCGAGCTTGGTATGACAACGCCGGAAGAAGCGTCGCGCCTGACCGAAGCCGAAACTCTCGATTTCATCTTCCGCCCCGGCTTCAGCACCGCCGAACAGGTCACCGAAGTCTCCGGTCGCGGCGTCGGCATGGATGTGGTGCAGAGCGTGTTGCACCGGCTGAAAGCCTCTATCAGCGTGGAGACCCATCCCGGAAAAGGCACCACCTTCCGGCTGAAGTTGCCGCTGACCCTGGCCATCATCAAGGCACTGCTATTCTGGGTGGAGCAGCGGTTGTATGCCATCCCGCTGAACGCGGTTATGGAAATTTCCCGCACTTTCGAATCGGAAGTGCATCAGGTCGACAACTACGAGGTGTTACAGTTGCGCAACCAGGTGCTGCCCCTGCTGCGACTGGGACGTCCGGTGCCTGACGGTGACGCGCGTCGCTCCAAACTCTTTGTGCTGGTCATTATGGTCGGAGAGCGGAAGTACGGTTTGCTCGTCGACGCGCTGGAAGGCGAAGAGGAACTGGTGATCAAGGCTTTGGACGACCAGACGTTCGTAACCGATCTGGTTTCCGGCGCTTCCATCCTGGGCGACGGACGGGTCGTGCTGATTCTCAACCTGCCGGCCGTGGTGGAGCACGTGGCCCGGTGGCGGCCGCAGCAAACCGGACAATCCAATTCGGGTCTGTTGCTGACGCCCATGGACCGTGTGCGTCTGGCCTTGAGCACGAATGCAGGAGGCCAGGCATGAGGAAATCTGTGCGGGTACTCGTGGTCGACGATTCCGCGCTCATGCGCAAGCTGATTCCGCAGATGCTGGCGGCTGACGAGTCCATTGAAGTAGTAGGCACCGCGATGGACGGCACCTTCTGCCTGAAAAAGATCGAAGAGTTGAAGCCGAACGTGGTCACGCTCGACCTCGAAATGCCCGGCATGAACGGCATCGACGCACTGAAAGAGATCATGCGACGGCAGCCGGTGCCTGTGATCGTGTTCAGTTCGCACAGCACCGAAGGCGCGTCCGTCACCATGAAAGCTCTGGGGCTGGGCGCGTTCGACTTCGTCACCAAGCCCAAGGACGCCTCCGCCCACATGGCGGAGACGGCCAAGGAATTGATCGCGAAAGTAAAGGCAGCGGCTGACTGCAAGCTGAAGCCGCGAATGCTGTCGGGAGTCCCGCCCAAGCCCGAGAAGGTCAAGGCTTCCGCTGCGGCTCCAACCAAAGTCGTGGCGATCGGTGTTTCCACCGGCGGACCACAGGCGGTGGAGTACCTGCTGTCGCAACTGCCCGGAGATTTTCCCGGATCGATCACGGTGGTGCAACACATGCCGGAAGGGTTCACCGAGATGTTCGCGCGCCGGCTGGACGAAGTATGTCCCCTGCGGGTGAAAGAAGCACAGTCTGGGGATATGCTTCAGCCCGGGCGAGTGCTGATCTGTCCCGGAAGCCGGCACATGAAAGTGAAACGGCTGCCCTTGGGAGACATCGTGGTGCTCAGCGATGACCCGCACGTGAACGGGCACCGTCCCAGTGCGGATGTGCTGCTGCGCAGCGTCGCCGAGGAGTTCAAAACCCAGGCGATCGGGCTGCTGATGACCGGCATGGGGGACGACGGCGCCGAAGGCTTGGGAGCAATCAAGAAAGAAGGCGGCATGACCATTGCGCAGAACGAAGAGTCCTGCGTGGTGTTCGGCATGCCGAAAGTGGCCATCGAGCGGGGATACGCTATCCGCGTGGTCGCATTGGATGTCATGGGGGCGACGCTGCAGGCTCTTTGCGGCCGGAACACGGCAGTGCGCGCCGGAAACTAGGAATCGGGCACCGGAAGCCGTGACCAGCGTGATCTGGTCCCGGACCACCGGGCATGATATGCAGTTGAAAGGGGAGGTCTGTATGGAGCAGTTTGCACCAGTGAAACGCAGCAAAGACGGGCAGCCGGTCCGCTACTTGATCGTGGACGACTCGGTGTTTGCACGCAAGAACCTGGCCCGCATGATCGAAACGTTCGGCGGGCAGGTGGCAGCTGAAGCCGGAGACGGCTTGACTGCCATCAGCGAGTTCGACCGCACGCATCCTGACATCGTACTCATGGATATCACCATGCCGCAGATGGAAGGGATCGAGGCAGCCGAACGAATCGTGCAGGCGCATCCGGAGGCCCGCATCGTTATGGTGTCGTCGGTGGGCTATCAGGAGAACATTGTGGCGGCTCTGCAACGCGGCGCGCGCCATTTCGTGCAGAAGCCGGTAAAGCCGGAAGTTCTGTACGAAGTCATTAAATACGTGCTGGGCGAAGACGGCTCCGTGGCGGTCGCAGCCGGAGCGGGAGTTTAACTCGATGAAGATGGAATTGATCCAGCCTTTCATCAACGCGGCTGACGCCGTGTTGTCGCAGGGCCTGCAGGGCAACACCAAGGTGGGAAACCTCACCATGGAAGAGGACGCCTACCGCCGCAAAGGTGTGGCGGGCATGATTGCGCTGACGGGCGACATTGAGGGCCGGATCATTCTCGATCTCGAACCGCATACCGCGGTTCGGGTGGCCAGTCACTATGCCGGCGCCGAACTGCCCGAGTCGGACACGCTGATCAAGGAAACCATCTTTGAACTGGCCAACCAGGTAGTGGGCAACGCCATCTCCGCGCTCAACGACCAGGGTTTCCATTTCCGCGTACATCCCCCGCTCCTTCTGACCGCTCAGGAGGGCGACAAGACCAGCGAAGACACGGAAGCGCTGATGATCTGCTTTGAGACCGCTATGGGCAGCGTCTTCATGAATGTCGCCCTGCGCTACAACAAGCGGCGCATGAGCGATCACGCGGCAGTAGGAGCGTAACGGCAGCTTCGCAACGATCTGACCTAGACCACCGGCAGTCCCTTTCGGGACGAACGCCGCTCACTCGTCTGTCACACCCTTATTCCAGCTGAGCGATCCATGCGCCAAACGGTTCCAGCGAAATCTCGCCCACATTCATCCTGTCGGGCGCGGCGAATGAAACCAGCAACGTCTTCCCGGCTGTCCCCGAAATGCCCTTCGCCGCCAGATCCAGCTTTCAGCTTCTGTGCCGTTGGACTCATGTTCAGGACGACCAGCACGCTCGTCCCTTTATAAGTGCGGACGTAGGCGAGGACATTCGGATCTTCTTCGTTGAGCGCAACGTACTTGCCTTCGCGCAGTACCTCATTGCTGTGACGCAGTGTAAGCAGACGATGGTAATAGTTGAGAATCGACTGCGGATCCTTCCGCTCAGTCTCGACGTTGTAGGTCTTGTAGCGATCGTCAACCGGCAGCCAGGGTATCGCGGAACTGAAACCCGCGTTGGGCGTGCCATTCCACTGCATCGGAGTACGCTCGCCGTCGCGGCCTTTCTCTTTGCACAACCTCTTCTTTTCGCGACAGCGAAGGGCAAGGAAACCGAGTTGGCGCAAAGTGCCTTAGAGTGCCTGTCGGAAGTCGAAACAACACAATCGAGGAAGTCGGACCCTGGAATGATTGGCGTAACATCCCCACTACACGCATCATCCTCCGAGCGGGGGTTTTGAGTGTAATGGCCTTCCATGAGAAGGCCGGTCCAGGTCAAGTAGATTTTGATTTGCCTTCCTAAAATCCACCTTCCTTCCTAGCGGAGGGTTTGCAGAGCGGCCCGGAGCGGTCAAGGGCGCGTTCTGTGCGGCGTAGCGAACCCTTGACGGCGAGGACCGCTCTGCCACCATTCCGCTAGGAAGGAAGGTGGACCGCCATGCACTGGATTTTCTTTTGCCAACCGACACTGCTGCCCAAAGCCCTTTTCGCGCCATGGCTGTCGCCACAGATCAGGGAATAGAACACATCGAGGAGCTCCTCGGCGACGAGGCCGAGTCGCTTCTCCAGCACGAGTGCCACACGATCGACCGCGATCTGTTGCACCTGCCGGGCCCGGACTTCGTCGACCGAGTCGTGTCGTTGAACGACCGGTCGAACCCGGTTCTGCGGAACCTGCAGTCGATCTTCGACCACGGCCGTCTCGGTGGAACGGGGTACCTGAGCATCCTGCCCGTCGACCAGGGCATCGAGCACAGCGCCGGGGCGAGCTTCGCGCCCAATCCCGCCTATTTCGATCCCGAGAAGATTGTCGAGCTGGCGCACGAGGGTGGCTGCAACGCGGTCGCGTCGACCATCGGCGTCCTCGGGGCAGTCTCACGCCGCTGGGCGCACAAGATCCCGTTCATCGTGAAGCTCAATCACAACGAGCTCTTGACGTATCCGAACCGGTACGACCAGACGATGTTCGGGGATGCGCGACGCGCCTGGGAGATGGGGGCGGCGGCCGTCGGGGCGACGATCTACTTCGGGAGCGAGGAGAGCGGACGGCAACTGGTCGAGGTGAGCCAGGCGTTCGAGGAGGCGCACCGGTTGGGCATGTTCACAGTCCTCTGGTGTTACCTCCGCAACTCGGCCTTCAAGAAGGACGGCGTCGACTACGGCGTGGCAGCGGACCTGACGGGTCAAGCCAACCATCTCGGCGTCACGATCGAGGCGGACATCATCAAGCAGAAGCTCCCCGAGACGAACAACGGCTACGGAGCGCTTTCGACGGACGGCGTGAAATACGGGATGACGAATCCGAAGGTCTACAGCGAACTGACGACCGACCATCCGATCGATCTCACTCGCTATCAGGTGGCGAACTGCTACATGGGTCGGGCGCCCCTGATCAACAGTGGC
>JADGNQ010000078.1 GCA_017883385.1 Candidatus Sulfotelmatobacter sp. | reverse complement strand
GCGGCGGCCCTTGTACGAACCAAATTCGATCTCCTCGGTGTCGATGGCGCCGTATAGAGTGTCGAAGTGGAAGGCGTGGATGTCGGCCGTGTTGACGCCAATGTCCTTGCGCCAATCGTTGAACAGACCGACCCAATCACTGAAGGCTCCGATTTTTGCTACTTTTCCCGGCATAGTCTAGGTCCTCTTCGCATCCCGATTCTCAATGGTCAAGCGCCGAGCTTCGCTCGGCGGACTGGCGAGGGCGCCCGTCCCCACACGAGCAACTACTTCGCCTTGAATACCGCCGGCCGCTTCTCCACGTAGGCCGCCAGGCCTTCCTTCGCGTCCTCGCTCTGAAACAGCAACTGCTGATTCTCGCGCTCCACCGCCAGCGCCGATTCCATCGGAATTTCCCAACCGGTCTGCACCGCGCGCTTGATGCGGCCAACGGCCTTCGAAGCTTTATTGGGCGGGCAGAACTGCTTGGCGTACTCCATGATGTTGTCCATGAACCCGTCGCGCTCGAAGATGTCATTCACGATGCCGAGTTCCTGCGCCTCTTCAAATGAGAAAGTGTTACCCGTAACCATCAACTCGATCGCTTTGCTCTTCCCCACCATTCGCGAAAGCCGTTGTGTACCGCCCGTGCCCGGGAGCACGCCCAGGTTCACCTCTGGCAGACCAATCTTTCCTGCTTCCTTGCGTGCGATGCGGAGATCGGCCGCCATGGCGATCTCCAATCCGCCGCCCACGCAGTGTCCGTTAATGGCCGCGATCACCAACTTCGGCGTGTGCTCGAGACGCAGAAGCATTTCGTTGGCGTGCAGGCAGAAGTAATACTTGAAGGTTGGATCGACGCTCGTCAGCATCTTGATGTTCGCGCCCGCGGAGAAGAACTTGTCGCCCGCTCCGGTCATCACGATCACGTAGACATCGTTATCCATCCGTGCCTTGAGGATCACCTCGTCGAGTTGCCGGTTCATTTCGTAGGTGTACGTGTTGGCGGGAGGATCGCACATCTCAATTACCGCTACGCCCCCGTCGGTGCGGTAGTTGACCAACTGCTTCGTGGTTTCGCCGGCTGAAGGCTGCATTGTGGTTGCCATATTTGCATCTCCTAGAGTTCTTTGTCATTCTGAGCGAAGCGAGGGAATCTGCTGTCGCCGGTGCCTAACCACATCTCAACTCAACGCCCGTCCCTACGCCCCTTGCCGCCCGCCATCACACCCCGCAGAAACACATCCCCCATCTCGCCTGCAATCGACTCCGCGTCGGCGTCCACGCGCGGGTTGTGCCAAGTGTAAATCCAGTTCATCATGCCGAACAGACTGAGGACAGCAATGCGCGTCTGGAACTGCAGTCCCCGGTCGCTCTTCAACTTATCGAGCAGGCCCACGCAGATGCGATAGTACTCCCGCTTGATGGCCGCCACTTCGGAGGCGAACCCATTCTTCAGCGCTTCGGCTTCGTGGGAAAGCACCTTCATAGCCGCCTGGTTTGCCAGGAAATATTCAAGGTGATTGAGAATAAAGATCCGGATGCGCTCTTCTGAATCGCTCACACCTTCCAGCCGTGCTTTCAGACCCTGCACGATCGTGGTGAACGTGTGCTTCTGGATCAGGAACAGCAGTCGCTCCTTGGACTCGAAGTAGTAGTAAAGCCCCGCCAGCGACATTCCACTTGCGCGCGCAAGATCGCGCATCGAGGCGCCTTCGTATCCCTTCTTGCAGAAGACTTCGGTGGCATGAACGAGGATCTCCGCCAATCGCCGATCATAGCGCGTCGCCGGAGCGGGCGCGGCACGGCGCCGCCTGGCAGTTACTCGAGTTGCTGTCGAAGGACTCCCCATAAATCCCCGAAGCGGCAGGATAATTCGAACGTTCGTTCGAACTGAGTATACGGCAATGTGATCCCAATCACAAGCGGGTCACAACTAGCGGGATTTCTTGTGCTTGCCCGACGCCTCGTACGCCCGCCCCAGCCAGTCGAGGGCGTCATGCAAGTCTGCGTCGGAGGAGAGTTCGAAGGTGAACCAGCGCTTTCGTCGCATGAGGGTGAAACCGATGCGAGCATCCTGCTGTAGCCACTTCTGGATCTTCGGGCTTGCAGATTCCAGCTTGAACGCCAAAGAGTTCGATGTCTCCATGGCGCGGGTGCGCGGAAGGACAGCGAAAATCAGGTCGCGACCGGTAAACTGCGGTAAATCCAAAGAAGGACCGCAGATCGACCTGCGGCCAGTCTCCGACTTCGCCCCCGAGCGCAGCCGACCAAGCCTTCATCTCCTGAGAGATTTGCGGAAGCTTGGGGCGCGAGGGTTTCTGTTGTTTCACAGCAACTTTAGTTCCTTATGTCTGCCAGCAGACGTTCGATTTCCGCCTTCACTTCCGCGGTCAGCGGCAGGAACGGCAAACGCGAGGGACCGCCGTAATAACCGTTGAAATCCATGCCATGCTTGAAGCCCGGAACGCCGAGATCGCCGACTTGCTGCGCCGCTTTCGCAATTCGCTCCTGCTTCAGGCGAGCAAGGTCGGCATCGCCTTCCTTCCACGCAGCATAGATCTCGTAGCAGGCGGTTGGGGCCGGACAGGCGAAGGCGAGAATCGCTCCGACTGCACCCGCATCGAGTGAGGGATGCAGTTTATGCGCCGCACCCACCAGCACCTGGAATCCAACTTCCTTTTGGCGCGTCTTCATGTTGCCTACGACCGTCACCGACGACGACGATGGCTTTCCTGAAGAAGAATCCGGGTGCCCCATAGCCTGCCCTGAGCTTATCGAAGGGTCTCGCGCCTTTGCGAGACGTGGGGAAGGCTCCGCGGTTCCAGTCAACGCTCCCACGGGAACCAGCACGTTCTCGTCGTTCGGCCCCGACGATCCTGAGGCCGCGGCAGCGAGCATCCGCGGCGTAACCGCATCGAATGTTTCGGTGACCGTGGCCCTGCGCTTGATGTGCCGCGTGCCCTCGACCATCTTGCGAACCTTCTCCACATCCCCGCTCGATTCCTTGATGCCGATCAGGTTCGGATGCTCAGCCAGTTCGATCACCACTTCGGCAGGGATGTCGTATCCGGTGGCCTGCGGGAAGTTGTAAATGATGACCGGCAGCGGCGAGCGGTCGGCCACAGTGCGATAAAACGCCAGGATGTTGGCCGTGTGCATCTGCCTCTTGTAGTAATGCGGCGTGCGCACCATGGCGACGTCGTAGCCAAGTTCAGCAGCGTATTCGGTGAGCCGCAGCGTCTCGATCGCCGACTCGATCCCGGTGCCCGCGATCAGAACTTTGTTGGGCGCAGCGGCCTCGCGCGCGGCCTTGAACACGTCGCGCCGTTCCTGATCGGAGAGCAGGATGGCCTCACCCGTCGAGCCCAACACAACGATCCCGGCAACCGGCGTGCGCGAGTAGCGCTCCACGTTCGATTCGAGCTTCTTGAAATAGACGTTGCCGTCCGGATAGAACGGCGTCGTGATGGGAGGAAAGATACCGTGTAGGAGCATGGGGTAGACCTCAGCCGTCAGCTAAAGGATTATCGATTCCTACGCGTGCGCGTGCAAGTGCGGGCGACGCTTAACGCCGCACTGTTCGTTCCGCGTGCAAATGCTGCAGCGCTTTCACGTTCACTTCCCCGCGTTGCAGCGCGGCAATACCTTCGGCCGCCGCCCGCGCCGCCGCCAGTGTTGTGATGGTAGGAATCCGCGCCGTTACTGCCGCCCGGCGGATGGCCTTCTCGTCGAACCAGGGCTCCAAGCCCGTGGGCGTGTTAATGATGAGCTGAATGCGCTGGCCTTTGATGAAATCGACTACGTTGGGTCGGCCTTCTTTCACTTTGTAGACGCGTTCCACGTTCATGCCCGCGGCTTCGATCACGTCGGCCGTGCCGGCGGTGGCTACCAGTTTGAATCCCATGTCGACAAACTTGCGCGCCACGGGCGCGACGTGACGCTTGTCGGTGTCCGTCACGCTGAGGAAGATCGCGCCCTTGGTCGGTAGCTTCTGCCCCGCAGCTAGCTGCGCTTTGGCGAACGCCTCGCCGAAGTTGTCGGCTACGCCCATGACTTCGCCGGTCGACTTCATCTCCGGCCCGAGCACGGTGTCGACGCCGGGGAACTTATTCCACGGAAACACAGGAGACTTCACGTAGTAGTAGCTCCCGGTGTCGAGATCGGCACGGCGCTCAATATTGTCCGGCAGGAACTCGCGCAGCTTGCGCCCAGTCATAAGCCGCGCGGCAATCTTCGCCAGCGGAACTCCCGTCGCCTTCGAAACATACGGCACAGTGCGCGAAGCGCGCGGGTTTACTTCCAGCACGTAGACTTTTCCGCCCTCGCCATTGCCGCTCCCGCCGTTGCCCCGGGGAATCGCAAACTGAATGTTCATCAGCCCGATCACTTTTAACGCTCGCGCCAACTTGAAGGTGTAGTCGCGCATGCGTTCCATAAGCGGCTGCGGAATATCGACCGCCGGCAGCACGCACGACGAATCGCCGGAGTGAATACCCGCCTCTTCGATGTGCTGCATGATGCCGCCAATCACAACGTCTTCACCGTCCGACAACGCATCGACATCGACTTCAATCGCGTCTTCCAGGAAGTGGTCAATCAGCACCGGGCGATCGTGCGAGTACTCGACCGCCTCTTTCATGTAGCGGATAATCGACTCCTCGTCGTACGCGATCACCATGGCCCGGCCGCCGAGCACATACGAAGGCCGCACCAGCACGGGATATCCGATCCTCTTCGCGCCCTCGACGGCCTCGTCGATTGAAGTCGCCATCACTCCCGGCGCCTGCGGAATCTCCAACTCCTCGAGCAGCTTGTTGAAGTGCTTGCGGTCTTCCGCCAAGTCGATCGACTCTGGAGAGGTTCCGATAATCTTCACGCCCGCAGCCTTCAGTGGCAGCGCCAGGTTCAGCGGAGTCTGTCCGCCAAACTGCACGATCACGCCCACCGGCGCGCCCTTTGACGTCTCGTGCTCGTAAATCGCCCACACGTCTTCAAACGTCAGCGGCTCGAAGTATAGACGGTCGCTGGTGTCGTAGTCGGTCGAGACGGTCTCAGGATTGCAATTGATCATGATGGTCTCGTAACCGTCTTCGTGCAGCGCAAACGACGCGTGGCAACAGCAGTAGTCGAACTCAATTCCCTGCCCGATGCGGTTCGGGCCGCTACCGAGAATAATGACTTTCTTCTTGTCGGTCGGCTCCGCCTCGTCCTCGTCCTCATAGGTCGAGTACAGGTACGGCGTATAGCTCTCGAATTCTGCCGCGCAGGTGTCGACGCGCTTGTACACGGGCAGCACACCATGCTTCTTGCGCAGGTGGCGCACCTTCTCCTGTCCTTCCAGTCGCCAGACCTGGGCGAGCCTCCCGTCGGAGAATCCCATGCGCTTCGATTCGCGCAGCACCTCGGTCGGGATCGACTCCATCGGGTGCTTCTCCAACTCAAGTTGCTGATCGTTGATCTCCTTGAGCTGGTACAGGAACCACGGGTCCATCGAGGTCATCTTCGCAACCTGCTTTACCGTGTGCCCCTGGCGCAGGGCATATTGCACGTAGGCCAGCCGCTCGGGATGCGGCGTCACCAGCCGCTGCGTCAGAATCTTAGGCTCGATCTTTCCTCCGCCTACGCGCTTGCCGGTATCGAGCGAGCGGATGCCCTTCATCAGCGCTTCCTTGAAGGTGCGACCAATGGCCATCACTTCGCCCACGGACTTCATCTGCGGGCCGAGCGTGTCATCAGCGCCGGGAAACTTCTCGAACTGCCACTTCGGAATCTTCACAACAACGTAGTCGAGCGTCGGCTCGAAGCACGCCGGAGTCTTGCGCGTGATGTCGTTGGGAATCTCGTCGAGCGTGTAGCCCACGGCAAGTTTCGCGGCAATCTTCGCAATCGGGAACCCGGTCGCCTTCGAGGCAAGTGCCGAGGACCGCGAGACGCGCGGGTTCATCTCGATCACCACCATGCGCCCGGTCTCGGGATTCACGCCGAACTGAATATTCGAACCGCCAGTGTCGACGCCGATCTCGCGGATCACCGCGATCGAAGCGTCACGCATGGCCTGGTACTCGCGGTCCGTGAGAGTTTGTATCGGCGCGACCGTGATCGAGTCGCCGGTGTGTACGCCCATGGGATCGAAATTCTCAATCGAGCAGATGATGATGACGTTGTCTTTGGTGTCGCGCATCACCTCCAACTCGAATTCCTTCCAGCCCAGCACCGACTCTTCAATCAGCGCTTCGTGCACGGGAGAGAAGTCGAGGCCACGCGACAGCACTTCGACCATTTCTTCGCGGTTGAAGGCAATGCCGCCGCCCGAACCTCCCAGCGTAAACGACGGGCGGATGATGACTGGGAATCCGATCTTGCCCGCGAACTCAAGCCCATCTTTCGTATTGTTGACCAGGGCCGACTTGGGCACATCGAGCCCAATCTTCTGCATCGCGTCTTTGAAGAACAGGCGATCTTCGGCTTTCTTGATGGCCTCCACATTCGCGCCAATCAGGATCGCATTGTACTTTTCCAGCACGCCACCATCAGAAAGTTCGATCGCCAGGTTCAGCGCAGTCTGTCCGCCAACGGTGGGCAGCACGGCAAAGCCGGCGCCCGGTGACATTTCCCGCTCGATGCGGATGATCTGTTCCAGATATTCCAGCGTAAGCGGCTCAATATACGTGCGGTCGGCCGACTCCGGGTCGGTCATAATGGTGGCCGGGTTAGAGTTCGCCAACACGACCTCGTAACCCTCGGACTTGAGCGCCTTGCAAGCCTGCGTGCCAGAGTAATCAAACTCTGCCGACTGCCCAATGATGATGGGGCCGGAGCCGAGGATCAGAATCTTGTGAATGTCAGTGCGTTTGGGCATTTATTATGATGCGATCTTTCCAGACTTGTCTTCACTGTGTGTCGTTTCAACTTTGCGAGAAGGCTTGCTTTGACCGGGCGTCCGTAGATCGGATGGGCCAGGGTCCGACGTGTTTCGATCAGTTGCCCTCTGAAAGGTCTTGCTTTGAAAGGGCGCGCCTTCAAGGCGCGCAGCGACGTCCCCGGAAGATGCGGGCTTTAGCCCCTGAGGTACCGGGTCTAACTCGATTCCGGCAAACGCCGACGAATGTGGATAATCCTTCGCCCACTCGCACAAATGTCTCCGAACTGGATTCTGCCGAATGTACAAAGCATGCTCTAGATAATCCCCTGCGTCCCGAATCCGATGATCCGAGAACCCTTTCTGCAAGATCTCCATGTTCGATCCAAGTTGCTTTTTCGCGCGAAACGAAAATCCACCCTTGATGAACTGGACGGCCTTCTCTAGGCTCGTCTTCGGCGTGAGGAGAACGTGAATGTGATCGGGCATGATCACGAACTCGTGTATCAAATAGGATGAGCCGCGATAGTGGTACGGCGTATCGATCAGAAGCCGCGCCCACGGCTCTCTGGAGAAGACCGATCGCCGCCCCCAAGTCGCCGACGTGATCATGTATGTGTGGCCCGTGTTGGTGGCATGTTCTCTCATGGGTCTCACAACGGTACCTCAGCGGCTTGAAGCCGCAAGTTTTTCATCGCACCTTAACGGCGCGCCTTGAAGGCGCGCCCGTTCAAAGCTCATCGTTCGCAGAAGATGTCTTAATCCGCCTTTTCCAATTCTGCATTGATACAACCATCGGCGAATTCATTCACCCATACCCGCTTTGCACCACTACTCGTCGGAGGGACGACCGTGAGAGCGATCTCGTTCGCTCCGCCTACGATCCAGTACGTCCCCGGCACAACCTCTCCGAAGGAGGCCAAACCACGCGAATCTGTGATAGCGGATTTCAGCACCTTCTTTTCGTAGAATTGCTCCGGCGGTTTCGGATTTAGCGTTATTGCCTTATGCAGACAGAATGTCATTCCGGTACGCGCTTTATCGTCGTAGGTCACTCGCAGATTGACTGATTGCGTGGCCAACACAACTCTGGGCCAGTCCGTCTGCCAGCAGGCAAACGCCGATACAGCAAGGCAGATCAAAACCGCTATGCAGAGAGCAAGCCTCTTCACCCCTTCCACTCCTCCATCATCTTCGTGAACTCTTTGAACAGATAATGCGAATCATGCGGCCCGGGCGCCGCTTCCGGGTGATACTGCACGCTGAACAGCGGAAGATTCCGGTGCCGCAGGCCTTCGAGCGTGTCGTCGTTCAGGTCGATGTGTGTCAGTTCAACTTCGCTATCGGGTAGTGAATGCGGATCTACTGCAAAGTTATGGTTATGCGCCGTGATCTCGATCTTCCCGGTTCTCAACTGCTTCACCGGATGATTCCCGCCGTGATGCCCAAACTTCAGCTTGAAGGTCTTCCCACCCAGCGCAATGCCCGTAAGTTGATGCCCCAGGCAAATTCCAAAAATCGGCTGCCGCCCCATCAGCCGCCGAATCGAGTCCACCGCATACGTGCATGGCTCAGGATCACCGGGGCCATTCGAGAGAAACACGCCGTCAGGCTTCAGCGCCAACACGTCCTCCGCCGGAGTCTGCGCCGGGACCACCGTCACCTTGCAGCCCTCGCCGCGCAGCTTGCGCAGAATGTTCAGCTTGATGCCGAAGTCGTAGGCGACGACGTGGAACCGCGGCGGCTCGTCTTTCACTCCGACCACGGCCACCGGCTCATGCGAGCGCTCGCCCACTTCCCACACGTAGGGCCGCTTCGTACAAACCACTTTCGCCAGGTCCATCCCATCCATCTTTGGAATCGACCGTGCTTTGGCGATCAGCTTGTCGGCGTCACTCTCGATGGTTGAAACCACGCCGCGCATCACGCCATACGTACGCAGATGCCGCACCAGCGCCCGCGTGTCGATGTCCGACAGCACGGGCACCTTGAACTGCTCCAGGTATTCTTCGGCCACTTGTTGCGAGCGCCAGTTCGAGCTCACGCGCGAGAACTCGCGCACAATCAGGCCTTCGATCCACGGACGCGTGGCTTCGTTGTCTTCCTGGTTGGTACCGTAATTTCCGATTTCGGGGTTGGTCAGGACGACAATTTGCCCTGAGTACGAAGGATCGGTGAAAATTTCCTGATAGCCGGTGATGGAAGTATTAAAAACTACTTCCCCGTAACATTCGCCTTTGGCGCCGTAGCCTTTGCCTCGGAAGACTCGCCCGTCTTCCAGCGCAAGGATAGCCTGCATTCTCGCTCCGGGGAGTGGATTTTCAGAATTTTAACAGGGAATGCGGCAGCGGCCAAGCGTAGAACGCGGAATCGGCAAAGAAATCTTTCGCTGCGAGGTATTTGCGCCCTCGCCTGGCGCTCACGGCCCAACCGCCGCCAGAATATAGTCTGTCAGCAGCCTTTCCGTCTGCTCGTGCATGCCCCGAGTGCCGTAGTTGGTGCTGGTGATCACGACCGCCAGGTCCAGCCCAGGGAACACGGCGACTTTGTTCCCCCCATTGCCGCTCATGAAATACGCCGGATAGCCCTTGCCACCCGACTTGAACGTCTTCAGCCACCACAGGTAGCCGTACTCGGTTTCGTCGTCGATTTGAGCGTGCGGCTGGGTTGAGGTCTTCACCCAGGCTTCGTCGACAATGCGGGTTCCCTGCCACTCGCCGCCATTCCGGTAGAGTTCGGCGACTTTCATCAGATCGCGGCTAGTCAGGCGCAGGCCGCCTCCAGTCTGTGGGATCTCCATCGGCGAGTAGACCCATTGCTCATCGGTGATTCCGAGTGGCCCGAAGAGCTTCGCTTGCGCATAGCGATCCGTACGCACTCCCATCGCCTTCTGCAGCACTTCGCTCAGCACAAAGACTCCGCCCGTGCAGTAGCTGAAATTCCTGCCGTACTTCGGCCCCTCCACCTTCTCGCCCACGTGCATTCGTCCCCGCACCGGGAGGTCGAGAATGAACTGCGCCCAGTCTTCGATCGGGTACATCCGTTCTTCGTTGCCCCGGGAAGCATCGTTCCAGTCGTCACATTCGAGCGGTGACGACATGGTGAGGAAATCCTCGACGGTGATCTTGTCCTTGCGCGGATCGGGGTTCTGCATCTTCCGCGCACGTTCGGGCAGCAAGGCCAGCACGCGCGCGTTCACGCCGCTCAGTTTCTTCTCCCCAATCGCAATTCCCACCAGCACATCCGTGATGCTCTTGGTGGCCGATCGGGTGTCGCGCAGGGTCGTCGCGTCCCCGTCGAAGTAACCCTCATACACAAGCTTCCCATGCCGAGCGACCACCACGCTGCCGATCTTCTTGAACTCCCCGGCGCGAATTGCGGTTTCCATGTCGCGCAAGGGTTTGGACGCGATGCCAGCCGATTCTGGCGCAACCGTCACCCAGCCATCCTGACCGTTCGCGCCCGCAGGTGCGAGGCCCGTTTGGGCACTGGTCTGCAAAGACCCGCCAAGGCTCACAACGATTCCCAAGACAATCGCAGACTTTCTTGTCATGTAACCTCTGGATTCAGACGGACGAGAACCGAAAAGGTGGGGACGAACTTAGACCTACCCGAAAGTTGTGAACACCGGGAACGCCCGGGCGAACTACCGCACGCGCCCCAGTTTATCCATCGGCCAGTAACCGAACACCGCTTTGCCGTAGATGAAGCTCTGGTTCACAGGGCCGAAATCGCGGCTGTCGTTCGACATGGATCGATGGTCGCCGAGCACGAAGTAACACTGCGAGGGGACCACCATTTCCTTATATGACCGGGCATCGGTGTAGGCCGGAGGAACGTAGTCCTCGTCCAACGCTTCATCGTTCACATACACCTGCCCGCCGTCGATGCGGATGCGGTCGCCGGCCATGCCGATCACACGCTTGATATAGCTCTTCGAAGGATCGCGCGGATAGCGAAAGACCACAATATCCCCACGCTCAATCGGTTCCAACCGATACACAAACTTATTCACGAAGATCCGTTCCTGATCTTCGAGTGAGGGCATCATGCTCGTGCCTTCGACCTTCACCGGTTGGTAGAGAAAGATGATGATAAAGGCAGAGATCGCCAGAGAGATGATCAGATCGCGTATCCACACGCCAAATCCGGTGCTGAGGCGCACAGAATTCGTCGATCGGGGCTCAGCAGTTACGCCCGTCGCAGGTCCACCGGTCGCACTGGCTGGACTCTTCTCTGAGCTAGGCTCTGACATCGGTCCTATTGTATACAGAACCTGTCGTAGCAGTACTCAGGTTGTATCTCGGCCGGTGGCTCCCAAGGGCACGGCCCCCTGAGGCCGCTTCCAGCGACCTTCTGTGGCGGGTTACAATAACGGCACCCGAGGGAACCCCATGACGCATCGTCTACTTCAGAACAAGACCCTGTACCGCAGCCTCAGCTTGGCTTTCGTCTTCCTTGTAACCCTCAGCATGTCGGCCCAATGGGCCGCGCCACAGGAAGAAGGCGGCGTTCCGGCTTACAACGCCGGGCCTCCGCCGAAAGGGACGAAGCTGCCGCCCCTCCTCACCAAGGCCGACCTTTGGGGAGCCGACGCCCAGAATACTTACCAGACCCACGCGTACGAACTCGCGGCCAAGATTCCGATGGTGCTGCACCAGCAGCCCTGCTACTGCTATTGCGACCGAATGGGCCACAACAGTCTGCACAGCTGCTTCGAGAACACTCACGGAGCCCAGTGCGCCACCTGCCTCAAGGAGCTCTACTATTCGTACCAGCAGCATCAGAAAGGCAAGACCGCCACGCAAATTCGCGCCGGCATCATCAAGGGCGAGTGGAAGCAGATCGACCTGCAGGCGGCTGCGGCGATGAACTGAGAGTTGTCACATCCAACCGTTTTGGAAAGGACATGGCTTCAGCCGTGCCGCCCAGAGCCTATATCCAGAGCCTATAGAGACAGGGGGATTAACCCCTGTAGGTGCGCGCAATCCGGGTAGTGGGAACTGACGTTGCCCTCTACCCACCCTTTGAGTGATACTTTACTGCTCAGCATAAAAGCATGATCGCAAGGAGTTCCCCATTACCAAGAGCACAGGAAGAGTTTTGCACATGGCTCAGAAACCTCCCGCGAAGAAGACCATAGCGGAAGATCCGCGCTACACGCAGGCGCTGCAGAGCTACGAGGCTGGACTACGCGCCATGCAGGAGCACAAATTCGACAAGGCGAAGCCGCATTTCCAGAAGGTAGTCGGCGGACCGAGTAAGGAACTGACCGACCGCGCCAGCGTTCATCTCAGCACCTGCAACCAGCACCTGGAACGCTCGACTGCCGCGCAATTCAAGAATGCCGAGGAGCATTTTGACTACGCCGTTTCGCTGATGAATGTGGGCGACTACGTCACCGCCCGCGAACATCTGGACAAACTGCTCAAGCAGAATCCCAAGGCGGAATACGTGGTGTACGGCCTGGCGGCCCTTGATTGCCTCACCGGTCACGTCGAAGACGCGCTCCGGCGTTTAGACGAAGCTCTTCGTCTGAAGCCGCAGCTGCGCTTCCAGGCGCGCAACGATTCTGACTTTCAGAATCTGGCGGAGGATCCGCGCTTCACCGAACTGCTGTACCCGGATCCCGGCGGCGAACTCGGTTCCCCGGACGGCGACCTGCACGACGACGAACCTGTGTAGCCGGCCGGGGCGGGGTAATCTCGATGGAAACGAAAACTACTGAGTTGCTGTCGCTGGAGAAGACCGCGCGCGAGCGCGGTCTTCGCGTCGTTGCCATCGGCGGCGGCACCGGACTGTCCACCCTGCTCAAAGGACTTAAGCGCTTCGTCCTGTCCCCTGCTGAGATTCCCTTCGCGCAGCCCGATTCGCCCCTCATCCGCGACCTTTGCGCCGTCGTGACCGTCAGCGACGACGGCGGATCAAGCGGCCGCCTGCGCAAAGAACTCAACATGCTTCCGCCCGGCGACATTCGCAACTGCATCGTCGCCCTCAGCGAAGACGAGGCCCTGTTGTCGAGACTCTTTCGTCATCGCTTCGACAAAGGCTCCGGACTCGAAGGCCACAGCTTCGGCAATCTGTTTCTCGCTGCGCTCACTTCTCTCACTTCTGATTTCTCCGAAGCCGTTCGTCTGTCATCCGAAATTTTGCTCACACGCGGCCACATCTATCCCGCCACCACTTCGAACATTGAACTCGAAGCGCTGATGGAGGACGGTACCCGCGTTCGCGGCGAAACCAAAATCACTGCCAGCAAGGGGCGCATTCGGGAACTGTTCCTCGTTCCGCCCAACGTTGGCCCCATGCCCCAGACTCTGGAAGCGATTGCCCATGCCGACATGATCACGATCGGACCCGGCTCGCTCTTCACCAGCCTGATCCCCAATCTGCTGGTGCGCGGCATTGCGCAGGCGATTGTCGAGTCGCCCGCCACCAAGGTCTACATCTGCAACCTGATGACGCAGGCAAACGAGAGCCTCGACCTGACCGCGGCCGACCACATCCGCGCACTAAATCGCCACGCCCAGAAACAGATTTTCGACTTTGCCCTGATCAACCGCACTCCCGTGTCCGACGAACTCAAAACCAAGTACGCCAGCGAAGGCGCCTGCCAGATCGTGAACGACCTTGACGCAATCGAGGCCCTCGGCGTGGTTCCCGTCCTCGGCGACTATCTGGAAGACGCCGGGGTCGCCCGCCACAACACCTCTCGCGTGGCGCGCGATCTGGTGCAACTCGTCGCACATCGCCCGAGCAACGACCAGCGTTCCTCGGCGCGTCACGAATCGTAACTTCTTCGGATAGCCCATGTGGGGACAGCCGCCCTCGGCTGTCCGGTCGAGCGAGGCTCGACGGTCCTGCTGGTCATGACGGGTAGTCCGGGACGCCGCTTGTCCGTAGCTCGGCTGTTTGTCGCCCCGCACCCGCTTCCTGTATCGTGAATCTTCCGCTTCGAGGCTCTACCGTCTTCGAGGTCGATCAAATCATGCGGCCTTCCCTGTTGATTAGTTGTGTCGTGCTGCTCGCATCCGCTCTCTGCTTCACCCAGACCGGCCCTGAGAGCGGCGGACACGAAGTCCAGATCTGGGCGGGCGGCGGCCACTCCGTCAGCGGCGGACGCGGCGACACCAGCGCCTTCAACGCCGGCCTGCGCTACGGATGGATCCTCACCGGTCCGCATCTCCCCGGCTTTCTTCGCGGGCGCTTCGAATATGCGGTCGATGCCGTCCCCGCTTTCTTCGTCTTCCAGCCCGCCAACACGACCTACGGCGTGGGCTTTGACCCAATCGCCCTCAAGTGGAACTTCGAGCGCCACGGCCGCCTCTCGCCCTACCTTGAACTCTGCGGCGGCACGTTGTTCACTGACCACAGCGTCCCCACGGGCACGAACACGGTGAACTTCACGGACCAGGCAGCCTTCGGCGTGCACATTCTGGGCGCGAAGCACAACGTGAGTCTAGAACTGCGCTACATGCACATCTCGAACGCAGGCTTGGCGGCGCCGAACCCGGGAGTCAATACCGTGCAGGTGCGGCTAGGAGTAGGAAAGTTCTTCGGCGGTAGAAGACCCTAGAGAATCCCTCTGTGTCCTCCGTGGTGAAAGATTTCCCACCATACGCATCAGGGACAAGCTAACCTTGCGCCGTCACTCCGCCGCCAGCTATTCTTCTCCCGTATGTCCACGCTCGTCGAATGCGTCCCGAACTTCTCCGAAGGCCGCGACAAAGCTAAAGTTGACGCCATCATCGACGCCATGAAGATGCCCGGCGTCTACCTGCTCGACCGCGAGAGTGACTCTGACCACAACCGCTCGGTCATCACCTTGGTCGGCGAGCGCGAAGCCATTCAGGAGGCCGCCATCCGCGGCGTGGGCAAAGCCGCCGAACTGATCGACCTCAACGTCCACACCGGTGCGCATCCCCGCATGGGAGCCGCCGACGTCGTCCCCTTCATTCCCATCGACGGCGTCACCATCGAAGACTGCATCGCGATGGCGAACCATGTCGGGGAGCAGATATGGAAGAGCTACCAGATTCCGGTCTATCTTTACGAGTCCGCCGCCCGGACTCCCGAACGCCAGGGACTGGAGAACATCCGCCGCGGCCAATTTGAAGGCATCCGCGCCGACATCGCAACGAATCCAGCCCGCCGCCCGGACTTTGGCGAGCCACGCGTGCATCCCACGGCTGGCGCAACGGTCGTCGGCGCGCGCAAATTCCTCATCGCCTACAACGTTTTCCTCAACACGCCTGATGTGGAAATTGCCAAGAAGATTGCCAAAGCTGTGCGCTTTTCGAACGGAGGCATGCGTTTCGTCAAGGGCGCAGGATTTCTTGTACGCGGCTTGGCCCAGGTTTCAATGAACCTCACCGACTTCGAGCAAACCCCCGTGCACCGCGTCTTCGAAATGGTGAAGCGCGAGGCCGCCCGCTATGGCGTCACGCCACTATCGAGCGAGATTGTCGGACTGATTCCCAAGAAAGCTCTGGAGCAGGCGGCCGAATGGTTCCTGCAGGTCGAGAACTTCGATTCGTCTCTGATTCTTGAAAACCGCCTGGCCGCGGTCATGGGAGGAAAGATGGCTGTCGGCGGCCTGCGTGCGGGCGTTGAACCTTTCGTCGAGCAACTTGCAGCCCCGACGGCGACTCCCGGCGGCGGCAGCGCTTCAGCTGCAGCTGCAGCCATGGCTGCGGGCCTCGCTGTAATGGTCGCCTCCATGTCGCGCGGCAAGAAGGCCTACCTGCAATATGAAGCGCAGCTCAGCGCCGCCATCGCCCGCCTGAATCCATTGCGTGAAGAACTCAAAGCCGCCGTCGACGCTGACGCCGAGTCGTACAACTCGGTCATGAAGGCCTACAAGCAGGCCAAAACGGCCGCGGATGAAAAGTCCGGTGAGGCGATGATCGAGGCCGCCCTGAAAGAAGCGACCACCATTCCACTCAGCGTCGCCGAGAAATCCCACGAGATCGCGCAGATCGTAAGGTTACTCGATCCCATCACCAACCCCAATATGAAATCCGACTTGACCACGGCCCTGGCTCTGGCCGGGGCGGCCATTGCTGGTGCCCTGGCCAACGTAGAGATCAATCTGGGGTCGCTGAAGGATCAGGCCTTCGCCACCGCGGTACGCCGCCGCACCGCGTCCCTTCCGTAGAAACGTCGCTGGCAACATCAATGCCGGCAGTACTAGAATCGGAAGGTAAGCCGCCATAATCATTTTGCACCAGCGAGTCGGACTTTCCACTTCTGGGTTAGCGCATATTGGACTCGCACGCAGCGCCTCGGCGTCAGGGTGGTTGACCATGGAACGCACCGCATCCGCGAATCTCTCAATTTTGCTGCTCTCCACTGGCGCGCTATTGCTTAGCCTGAACAGTTGCGGCGGCAACTCGCCCGCCACAATTACAGTGCCCCCACCGCTGGGATCAATCCAGCGCGTCGTGATCATCTTCCAGGAGAACCGGACTCCCGACAATCTGTTTCATGACACTGTGCTGATGGCAAACGGCGCGGACATCGCCAGCAGCGGACTCAATTCTCTCGGCCAGACCGTACCGCTCACTGCCGGTTCGTTGGGAGTCGACTACGACGTCAGCCACGCGCATTCCGCGTTCGTTGCCATGTATGACGGCGGAAAGATGGACGGCGCCGACTTGAACCCATACTCGTGTGCCCAGAGCGCCACCAACTGTCCCCCGCCCAATCCGCAATTCTGGTATGTGAATCCCCCGGACGTTGAGCCCTATTTTCGGCTGGCCGAGCAGTACACGTTTGGCGACCGCATGTTTCAGACCAACCAGGGACCCAGCTTCCCCGCGCACCAGTTCATTATTTCCGGCACGTCCGCGCCTACGGCGACCAGCAACCTGTTCGTCGCGGAGGACCCACAGGGCGTCGCAAATGCGGTCGACCAAACGGGCTGTCTGGCTCCCCCTGCTGAATTCGTCTACCTGATTGACCCCACCGGCAACGAGTCCAGCACGATGTATCCGTGTGTGGACCATCCCACCCTTACCGATGAGCTCAACAACAAGGGCATCAGTTGGCGCTACTACACGCCCTCCGCTGGCTCACATTGGACCGGACCGAATGCGATTCAGCACATGTGCGGACCAAATGTCCCGCCACCCAATGCCACGGCCTGCACCGGTTCGGATTGGACCAACCGTGTGGTCATTCCCGAGACTCAGGTTCTCACCGACATCGCGAACGGGAAGCTCGCGCAGGTGAGTTGGGTCATCCCGACCGGGACAAATTCAGACCACGCCGGAAACACGGCCTCCACGGGCGGACCATCCTGGGTGGCCTCGATCGTCAATGCAATTGGCACCAGCCCCTATTGGTCGAACACGGCCATCATCATCACATGGGACGATTGGGGAGGCTGGTACGATCACGTTCCCCCGCCCTCGATCGTCAATGATGGCACCAACTGGGGATCGGGATACGTTTACGGTTTCCGCGTACCGCTAATCGTCGTCTCCCCGTATGCCAAAGCCGGGTATATCTCGCACGTCAACCATGATTTCGGAAGCATCCTGAACCTGATCGAACAGACGTTCAGCCTGCCCTCGCTGGGCTACGCCGATGCCCGCGCCGACGATCTTTCCGACTGTTTTGACTTCACCCAGACACCCATCCCATTCAAGACGATCAATGCACCCCTGAATGCGGCCTACTTTCTGAACGACAAGAGCCCCAGAATCGACCCCGACGATGACTAAACGCATTCCAGGGACGATTCCTGTCCTGGACTCCAACCGGTCAATGGGCATGTACTTTTGTTCCATGCCCGGGGCTGCAAGTAAAATAGAATAAAGCGATCTACTAACGAAGGGGCTGGATCGTGCATCCAAGTTAAGAGCGCACGCAACCCTAATCGTTCCATGAATTTCGAGGCGTTATGAGACTTTTCAAGCTGTGCCTGGTTTCTCTGTTGCTGGTAAGCATGGCCTACGCCATGCCACTGAACTCTTCTGCTCGCTCATCCATTCCCGCCGATCTGCTGCAGTTGATTTCAGTGGACTACCGCGCGATCAAGGACTCGCCCACGGCGATGGCCCTGAAGCAGCAACTGCTGCCTGACAACATCAAGCAGTTCGAGGCTGCCCTGAAAAACATCGGCCTCGATCCCGACAAAGATGTCGACACGCTGACGTTCGCGTCGTTCCGCAGCGGCAAGCAAGGCGTCAAGACCACCGGCGTGGCCAGCGGTCCCTTCAACATGAAGGCCGTGCTCAAGAAGATGAAGCTGGAGAAGGTCACACCCAAGAAGTACGGCAATTCGTTGATTTATCCAATGGATGGCGGTTTTGTCATGAGCTTCCTCGATGACAGCACGCTGCTGTTCGGCGATGCCACTGCGATCCGCGCCGCGCTCGACACCAAGGATGGCCAGACTCTCGGTATGGATACCAACGGCAACATGGCTGACATGATGACCAGTGTCGACTCCGCGCCGGTTTGGAGCATCCTCGACCAGCTGGGCACGCAGAACATGATGCGCTCCGCGCTCGGAGACGCCGCCAAAGTCGCCGACTACGAGAGCGTCAAGAAGCACCTGCAGGGCTCGCGCTACACCATGAACTTCAACAACGGCGTCAACTTCGACATGGCCGTTATCACTTCCGACTCCATGACGGCCGGGACCATCTCTTCGCTGGTCAAGGCCGGTCTAATGCTCAAGAAAATGAGCGCCACCGCCGCAGAGAAGATTGCCGTCGATAACACCACCATCGACTCCGACGGCTCGAACGTGCAGGTACACTTCAAAGCCAACGATCAGCAGTTCCAGTCCCTGATGCACTCGGAACTGTTCGCCGCCGTCACGCACTAGCCTTTCATTCTGTCATCCTGAGCGTAGTGGGTGCTTCGCACAGCGAAGCACCCGCGAAGTCGAAGGATCCCTATCCTCGACTGCCACAACTAACCCCTACAGGAGTTTCTACCGCCATTCGGGTGCCTGTGCGTCTCCGTGCCGACCTCATCTCGTTCGTTTCGCCCGTTTCTCCCGCGCCCACCCTTCCTTCACGATCTGCCGCGCGCGTCCGATCGCCAGCGCATCTGCCGGCACGTCCGCAGTAATGCAGGAAGCCGCCCCCACGTAAGCCCCTTTGCCCACCCGCACTGGCGCTACCAGCGTGCTGTCGCTGCCCACGAAGACACCGTCATCGATGATGGTCTTGTGTTTATGGACTCCGTCATAGTTGCACGTGATGGTCCCCGCACCAATGTTCACGCCGGCGCCAATTTCCGCGTCGCCCAGATAGGTCAGGTGATTCGCTTTCGATCCTTTGCCGAGCTTGACTTTTTTCGTCTCCACGAAATTCCCAACGTGCGCCCCTTCGCCGATCTCGGTCCCGGGACGCAGGCGCGAATATGGCCCCACGATCGCTCCCGCGCTCACCAAGGCTTCGTCCAGCATGCATCCCGGAAGGATGTTCACTCCATCGCCAATCTCCGAATTGCGAATCACGCTGTAAGACCGCACCCGGCAGGCCGTTCCAATCCGCGTCGTCCCCAGCAACTGCACGTATGGTTCGATCACTGTGTCGGGCGCAATCTCCACGTCGCCATCAATCACGCACGTCGCCGGATAAAACACAGTCACCCCGTCCGCCATCAACTGTCGGCACTTCGCCAGCCGCATCTGTTCGTCGATGCCAGCCAGTTCCTCCCTCGTGTTCCCGCCCAGAACCTCGCTCGCATTCGCAGTCTTCCACGCCACCACGCGTTCCCGCGCCTTGCGCAGCACCTCGGCCATGTCGGTCAGGTAGTACTCTCCGTGCGCATTGGCCGTCGAGAGTTTCCCGATATTGGCGTAGAGTTCCTTCACCGCAAACACATAGAACCCCGAATTCATCTCTCGAATCTTCTTCTGCGTCGCGCTTGCCGCTTTCTCCTCGACGACCGCCTGTACCTCGGCGCTGCGCGCGCCTTTACGCAGCACCCGGCCGTACCCCGTAGGGTCCTCTAGGTCGGCACTCAGCAGCGTCATGGCCGCTTGCTCTTCCAGGTGAAAGTTACGCAGGTGCCCAATCGTCTCTGGGGTAATCAGCGGAGCGTCGCCGGAGAGCACAATCACGTGGTCGTAAGCAGCCAGCGCATCTCGCGCGACCATGAGAGCGTGGCCAGTGCCTCGCTGTTCCGCTTGCAGCACAAAGTGAATTCCCGTGTGCTCCAGCGCCGCCCGCACCCGCTCGGCCTCGTGTCCGATGATCGCGTAGACATCCTTCGCGGGGACAATACGCACGGCTGCCCGGATCACATGCTCCAGCAGCGGCTTTCCTCCGACTTCATGTAACACTTTAGGAAGTTGCGATTTGAGCCTGGTCCCCTTGCCCGCCGCCATAATGGCCACCGCGATTCGCGGCTCCGAGTAAGCCACACGGGAAGAGGCGCGCCCCTTTGAAGAGGCCGCCGGAGAAGGATTGCCCTTTGATTTCTTCATTCGCCCCAATATACCGCGCCCATGAAGCAATGGCTATTTTCCGCGTCATCGCCTAAAATCCTTTCCCGGCGACAACCGCCGAGGCGGGATGTTCACGCCTCCAAATCACGAAGAGGAAGACATGCCCAAATACGTTATCGAACGCGACATCCCTAACGTTGGCGATGTAACCCCAGACCAAGTCATCGCGATTTCGCAAAAATCCTGCAGTGTGTTGAACAACCTGGGTCCGAAAATCCAGTGGCTGCACAGCTACGTTACGCAGGACAAAATTTACTGCGTCTACATCGCGCCTAACGAGGAAATGGTGCGCGAGCACGCCAAGCAGGGCGGCTTCCCCGCCAACCGCGTTTCTGAGGTGAAGCTGGTAATCGATCCGACGTCAGCCGAAGGCTAAGCAAGCTGCCTGAAAACTCTGGGATTTGTAGCAGGGTGTGCCTTCAGGCATACCGCATGTTCGGGAGTCAATCGCGCCTTCAGGCGCTGCGATTCGAAGGCAAAGTCCTCAGCATCCTGTGGTGACGTCCCGCAGCGGCTGAAGCCGGCTTATGCTGCGGCACACACGGCATCGCTGAAGCGAAGCCCTGATACGAATTGTGAGTTCTCTTAGAAGAACTGCTGGCGCCCGGCCACTACAACCCGATCCCTCCGTCCACGGCCAGAATCTGCCCCGTAATAAACTGCGGAGCGGTCGCAAAGAACAATACCGCCTCGGCAATCTCTTCCCCGCGCCCATTGCGCCGCATCGGCGTCTGCTTAGCCATGCGCCGCATAAACGCCGCCGCCGCCTTCTCGCCCAAGTCGATCATCCCCGGAGCCACCGCATTCACCGCGATCTCCGGCGCCAGTGCCTTCGCCATGACTTTTGTCAGCATGTGCAGAGCCGCTTTCGACGAGCAGTAATGCGCGTGCGTCGCCCACGGCCTGAGTCCGCCCAGCGATCCCATGTTGATAATCTTCGCCTCAATTGCGCCCTGGCCCTTGCCGCGCTTGCGCCGCATCCACTTCAGGGCCTCGCGCGACACCAGAAACGGCCCGCGAGCATTGGACGCGAAAATCGCATCCCACTGCCGCACCGTCAACTTCTCGAACTCCGCCGTCTCGTAGTTCGCCGCGTTGTTCACCAGAATATCGATCCGCCCCAGCTCGCGCCCGGCTTCCTTCATCATCGCGCGCACGCTGGCCTCGTCGGTCACGTCGCAGCGTAGCGCAAACGCCCGCACGCCTAGCCCTGACAAATCGACGACGGTCTCCCGCGCCTCGCGCGCCGAGTCTCTGAAAGTGATGGCCACATCCGCGCCCGCCTGGGCTAACGCCAGTGCCGACGCCCGTCCCAGCCGCCGGGCCGCGCCCGTGACCAGGGCAGTCTTCCCACGAAGAGGTCTTGCCTGAAGGTCTTGCATGGAGGGATTCTACCGCCTCGCACTCATGGCTGCCGCCACCAGCTTAACGTCGTCCTGACAGACATTCCCCCGGTCAGCCTGAACCCAGAGTTCCAGGCCCCTTAAGAAGTCCCCATCACGACTTTGAGCGCATCAGGTAAACGGCGTGTCTCTTCCGACTTCACCACCACGGCATCCGCCTGGTCCGTCGCGCCCGGTGCCAGAGTATTCACCTCCGCCACTAACATGATGACAGGCACTTCCGGGCGCAGCCTTTTCAGTTCGCCCGCGATCAGTGCGGATTCCACTCCGTCATCGTTCAGATCGAGAATGACGGCATCCACCCGTTCCTGACCAAACCGGATGACTCCCTCGTGTCCACTGCCCGAGCTGAATACGTTCCAGCCGTACTCCTTCAGCAGAGAGCAGCGTAGATTCAGATGTATAGGATCATTCCCGATGCAGAGAACCGAGTTACCGCGTCGCTTGTTCACCGGGCCCCCTCTCTCCGGGTCACGCGTTCAACCCGGGTGCCGGTTCCACACGCATATCGGTAATCGTAATTATCAGAAGTTTCTTCCGGCGCGCAGTGACCGGAGTCACGCCGAACTGCACCAGTCCCAAAGCTGAGTACACACCCCCAATGGTCCTACCACCGGACCTCACGAAATAACGTACGTTCTCTTTCCCAACCCACTTTCCTGCTGGAAAGCCCGCTATTCCCCGCGCTAGAATCTCCCGGCATGCTAGGCCCTCGCAGCGTCGTGGTCTATTCCCGCAAGGGATGCCATCTCTGCGAAGTTGTGAAGGAGAGCCTCTCCAAGCTCTCCCGCCGCGGTGGCTTCACCTGGTCCGAGGTCGACGTTGACACTGATGCCGAACTTCGCCATCAGTTCAACGACGACGTCCCCGTCGTTTTCATCGACGGCCGCAAAGCGTTCAAGTACCACATGGACGAGCAGGAGTTCCTGCGCAAACTCGCCAGCTAGTAGGGGAAGTCCCAGACTCGCTCCCAGCCTGTCTCCCATGCCACACACACGTGTCGTCTCTGACACACTCTTCTCTGTCAGGTTGCCCTAACCTACCTACTGTCAACGCGTCTGCGGCGGCAGCCTCCTTGCAACGAAATGAGTGCGATCCACCACAACAGGAGGAAGAACCTTGCTACGGCAGACTCTTGCACTCGTCTTCATTTTTGTTTGCACTACCATCGCCTGGATAGTTCTCGGCACGACTATCTTCTCCCGCACCTACGGTGCCAACCAGTTATTGCAGGGCCACGTAGCTTCGACCTGGGGCACTGCACAACAACAATCGCCGCCCACGGCCACCTACACCGTGACCGATAACACAACTTCAACCACGGTGGAAAACGGCAAGCTGATAGTCCACAACGACAAAGTGCAGCGCCAGGTTCCGCTCGCACTCGCAGCCAGCCGCATTCACGTGAACCTCCATCTCGATCCGCGCCAGAAAGGATTGCTCTGGTACAGCACCTACGGGGTCGAATTCGCTGGAGACTATTCTTTCCGCAACGACACGGCCCAAGCCCAGACGGTCGATTTCCGCCTGAGGTTTCCGGCGCAGAAAGCGCTCTACGACAATTTGCAGATGAAGGTCGACGACCAACTCGTCGCGCTTGTCACCGACGACCAAGGCACGGTCGGGCAGGCCACGGTGCCGCCGGGAGCGGACGCCAGCCTGCACGTTGCCTATCGTTCGCAGGGACTCGACTCCTGGCGCTACCAACTGGCCGACGGCATCGCGCAAGCGAGTAATTTCTCGCTCGTTATGCAAACCAACTTCCACGACATCGACTTCGCCGATGACACTCTCTCCCCCACCTCCAAACAGCTTGTTCCCGGAGGCTGGGAGTTGACGTGGCAGTATTCGAACCTGGTCTCCGGATTCCAGATCGGCATGACCATGCCCGAGAAGCTTCAGCCCGGACCTCTCGCTGGAGAAATCAGCTACGCCGCGTGGACTGCACCCCTGAGTTGAGACAGAGAAACTAGGGACAGATTTGTACTACTGGAAAGATTGTAAACCGGGGAGTGGGGTGTGGGGCGAGGGGGCGGTTAGCTCCCTCGCCCCACATAGCTTTGTAGAAGCCCAGTGCTGGAGGATCGTGGCAGCTGTTGTTCGAAGGCGGCCGGGGTTTGATAGCCGATTGCAGAGTGCAGACGTTCGTGGTTGTAAGTGATCTGCAGGAATCTGGTCAGGTCGGCACGAAGTGCATCCAGGTCGCGCCACGAGTTGCCGCGCACTTGTTCTTCTTTCAGCGTCTTCATGAACGACTCGGCCTTGGCGTTGTCGTAAGGATTGCCCACCCGACTCATGCTCGGTTGCACTCCATGCTCGGCCAGCAGAGTGAGGTAGTCGGCGCAAGCATACTGAATGCCGCGATCGGAGTGATGAATCAATCCGGGCGCAGGTCGCCTTTCGGCCAAGGCCATGCGCAAAGCCTCCAGCGCCAGACTTGCGCCCAGATGCCGGGTTACCGCCCATCCGATGACCCGACGGGAATGCGCGTCCAGAACCACAGCGACATAGACGAACTCCTCTTGCAGTCGCACATAGGTGATGTCGGCAACCCAGAGTTCATTGAGATTCCGCGTGATGAGCCCGCGCGCCAGGTTTGGCCATACGCGCCAGCCATGCCGCGAGTCGGTGGTCGGTGGCACATAACGCCGGGTCCGCAGGCAGAGCAGATTGTCTTCACGCATCAAACGCAGCACGCGCTTGGCGTTGACCTGGTGCCCGCGCTGCCGCAACTCCTGCTGTACCCGCCGATAGCCGTAGAACCGCTTTTCCAGAGCTACTTGCTGCACCGCATCGCGCAACGCCGTGTCTGCCTGTCGCGGCGCCGACACTTGCCAGTGCCGATAAAATCCCGCACGACTGATCCCGCTCAACTCGCACATTCGTTCTATCGTGAGGCCGCCTTGCCCGGCCCGTTCCGCGATCAACGTGCAGATCGCTTCCCGCCCGCTCCGATGCGCCGCAAGGCTTCTGCGAAAAAATCCAGTTCCAGTTCCTGCTGCCCCACCTTGCGCTCTAACTCCGCAATCCGCTTCCGCGCCGCCAGCAATTCGCCACGCCCTACCAGCGTCTCCCCGCCGTTCTCCCCAGCCGACGCTTCCTTCCGCGGCCTACCGGCGCGCTGCCGCTCTAGCCCGGCCGCACCCAATTCCGTATAGCGGTCTTTCCACACGTACAGCCGCTTACGTCGAATCCCAAGTTCCTCCGCTACCACCCGGACGCTTTCTCCCGCTCGGATCCGGCGCACCGCCGCTAACTTTAACTCCACCGCGTACTCAACCCGCTTCCCAACTTCTTGTGACATGCGTTCTCCTCCCGAGAACTGTCACCATTTTCCATGTCTCAGTTTTGGGGTGCACTCCA
>JADGNQ010000222.1 GCA_017883385.1 Candidatus Sulfotelmatobacter sp. | reverse complement strand
CACAAGAATTCAAGAGCGACAGCTAAGAAGGCAACTCCGAGTTTAGAGTGCCTGATTTGTCCCGGCGGAATCACCAACGGAATCTTGCCTCGAATTGTCCGTTGCGGGGCGCTCCGCTGTCGCCAAGAACCTGGCCAAATTGTGGACCGATTGATGTGGAGGGGTCGGCGAACCCATGACGGTTAAAGATGTTGTAGAACTCCACGGCGCAATCCAGACTGTATTGACCGTCCTTTCCGACCTTGAAGTACTTGTGCACCGCGATGTCTTCGCTGTCTTGGCCAAAGGTGCGCAACGCCCCCACGCGCGACGGGCCCGAGCCCAACTGCCCGAGCGTAGGGTCAGACACCACATCCGTGGGCAAATACTGATTTTGATCGGGGAATTTACCCGGGTCAAACAATCGCCCGTGATAATTCCCGAGGTTGTAGTTGACATACACCGCAGACCACGCAGGATAGCCAAGTAACCCCGTGGTGGAGGAATAGAAGCTCAGCGGACGACCGGTTGCGTATAACAGGAGCGGGCTGATCTTCCAGCCACTGACAATCTTGTTGACAACTTGATTTACGCCGCCGAAGAGCTTGTGCCCACGGCCCATGGGAAGCTCATATTCAATTCCGGCTTTGACGACGTGCTTCTGGTCATACACCGAAAGAGTCTGAGCGGCTTCTTTCAAGTTGGTGTAGTCCTGAATGCCAAAGAGGCCGGTGTCGTAGTTGTCGCCCAGATTATTGAAGGTGTCTCCCTGCTGCTTCGAGAGCGTGTAGCTCACGTCCGCCATCAAACCATGCCCGGTTCGTTTCACCAAATGCAGAACCATCGAGTTATAGTACGACTGGCCTAAAGGCAAACCGACGTAATAGAGGTTCGGGTAGAACCAATAAGTGTCCAATCCCGTAGCCACCTGCGGGTAAGGTGCGATGGCGGCATAGGCGGGTGCACAAAAACCAGCATAGGGATACGGAACCGCATCGGCGGCGGCGGTCGCTGGATCGCAGATATAGCTGTAGAAGTTTGGATTGTTATTGAACAGGTTGAAAAACGTCTTTGGATCTGGCTCGTTGTACGCGAGGTTGGAATCTTGCAGCCGGTGGCCGCGGTTGCCGATGTAGGTCGCCTCAATGCGGGTATTCTGACTCAAGGCGTATTGCACTCCGATGTTGAAATTGTCCGTGTACCCGGCTAATAGTGACCGGGGATCGACGCTGGCAATGGGGAACAACGATGGGTCGGGAGTCGTGGTCTTAGTGCCCGGCACGAAGACTCCTGGATAGCCACCGTCCCAGTTGAAAGCGCCGGCGGTGTTGGTACCGCGCAGGCCGGGATCAAACCCGTAGGGCACGCCTTCGTAGTACTGAATTCCGATGGGGACGTAGAGAATGCTGAACGCGCCTCGGAACACTACTTTGTCCCACGGATTGTAGGCGAAGCCGATGCTGGGCCCGAAGTTTTTCCAATCTTCTTTCCGCTCGAAGCTATCCTTTCCATTCTTGGCGTAAAGGATGGCGCCCTTGATTCCCAGATTCGGATCGATTGCATTTAGGTCGAAGCTCGCCCAGTTTCCATTTTTTTCGTGGAAGCGGAATGTCGCGTCCCAGCGCAAGCCCAGATTGAGTGTGAGCTTGCGCGTGACTTTGAAGTCATCCTGCGCAAAGAGAGACATGGCTTTGCGGCGTCCATAGAGGTTGTAAGGGGTGTTCTCCTGAGCGTTTTGCACATCACCCAGAAGGAAACTGGCGAAACCAAATCCAACCTGATTGGAATACGGCTGCGTAGGAGCACCGGTCGTGTCGGGATCAAATCTGAGGCTGAGTTGCCCAGACGCTGCATGACTGTTGATTTGCATGGCGCGGAAGTCTCCGCCAAAAGTAAAGCTGTGACGGCCCTTGGTCCATATCAACTGATCGCCATAGATGTAGGTTCCAGCGACCCAGTTGCCAGACCAAGTATTGCCGATAGCGGTTTCGCCGAAACCAGTTCCACCGGCATTGTCGACGGTACGGCCAAAATCAATTTGGGGGAAATTGTTGGCCCCGGTGTTTCCGAAACCAAGCTCGGAGGGCCAATTGGTCGTGCTGGTTGGAAGCGAACCGTTCCAATACCAGTTGTAAGTGGCGTTGGCGACGTTCAGAAGAGTCGGCGAGAAGGTGTGCGCCTCGCTGAGGCGAAATTCATGTGCTTTGACGAACTGCAGCCGGGAGTTCGTTAGTGGACCGCCGTCCGTGGTTCCAGGAGCCCAGACGCCTCCAGAGTCGACCAGAGTCCGCGGGCGGTGATTGTAGATCCAAGAACCACTCAGCCGATCGTTTTGCGTAAGGTTGTGATCCACCTTGATCACAATCTGGTTTGGTGTCTGGGATGGCGTGTTGGTTCCCGGGAGCCTGTCGTTGGGGATGAGGCCATCCCTCTCGGGAGTGTAGAACTTCTGATATAGAGCCGTGATCTTCTGTGACACTCCGCTGATCATGTCAGAGGGAATGACGTTGCCTACGAATACGGCACCTGGATCGCTTGGGTTGAAGATTGCTCCCTGATAAATGGGATTGCCGTGAACGTCTGTTCCGAGCAGGTTTGATGTGACGAGCAAGGAACTGAGGTTGCCCTGCAGGAAGGCCTGGGTAGGAACGGTCGATGCGCTGCCGAAACCTCCTGGAGTGAAATCGAATTGCTGGTAACGCTCAAACGTCCCAAAGATGAAGGTCTTGTCCTTAATGATAGGCCCGCCCGCGCTGAATCCGTAGTCCCAAAACCGTGACTTGCCTTTGCGAGTGGTGGTACTGCCAGGGACATTGATATCTCCAGTGTGCCCATTGGCCCAAGTGTTGGCATCCAGAAACTCATTGTGGCCGTATCCGAATGCGCTGCCGTGGAACTTGTTCGTGCCGGATCGCAGGTTGTACATCATCACGCCACCATTGGTGATGCCGTTCTTTGCGCTGAGACCGCTAGTCTCGGCCTGCATTTCCTCAATCGCTTCCATGCTGGGCCCAACCTCGAAAGTGTCACCTTGCAGGTTGGCGGTGCCGGAAGTTCCGTCGACGGTGAAGTCCTTGGTAAACCCTTGAGTGCCGTTGATAATGGCCAGGTAGGGGCTGCTCGATGGCGAATAGCCCGGCGTAAGAGCAACGGCAAAATACTCAGCTTGTCGACCACCGTAAGCGTTCAAGGGCAAGTCCGTAACCACATTGCCGTTCATGTTCGTGCCGACGGTACCGGTTTCGGTTTCGAGCACAGGCGAATCTGCTGTGACCGTGATGGCATCTGAAATTGCCCCCACCGTAAGGGTGGCATTCAGGGCCGCCACTTGGTCCACGATCAAAGTGACGCGAGAAAACTCGACCGGCTTGAAGCCTTCCTTCTTGATAATGACCGCGTACGTTCCCGGGGGAAGATTCAGTAAGGAATAGATGCCGGCACCATTGGACGCGGTCTTCGTGAACACCCCAGTACCGCTGTTGGTGGCGGTCACTTCCACGCCGGGCACAATCGCGCCGCTAGTATCGGTTACGGTCCCCGTGATCGTGGCACGATTTGCCTGTGCCAGCGCGCTTTGCATGGTGAGAGCCATCATGGCGCTGAGCAGGACACGAACCAACAGCCCGTACAATCGGATTCTCCGCATATTTCCTCCCCACAAGCTCTTCGTACTACGTTCCCACCATCGCAAAACCGGAATTGTGTTCCTAATTGCTGCTGCCGGCCTTCTTCCACTCAACCTCTACCAGTCCCATCGAACCGGGAGTCGTGTTGATGCCGTTTCCATCGGGCAGCGTGCCTGAGACTTTTTCATTGGCCGTGTAGAACAGAGTGAACGAATCTTTCCCCTCGGCAATCAGGCCCAGCGGCGTTCGCACTTCGCTGGCCCAGACGCCATTTCCTTCTTGAACCACCAGGTGTTGTCCCATGGACCAGTGAACGCCGTCGCTCGAAAACGTGTAGCCGACCGCATTCGGCGCATCGGTGTCGTAGACGGCCACGAAAGTCCCGTCGGCCAACACCGTGACAATCGGATTCTCGATAAACCTCTTCTCCACTTTCAAGGGGTTGAGTTCTGTGCAACGCAGCCAGGGCCCGGCGAGGTCTTGCGACTTCGCCAGGCCCACTTGCCACGACGACAGGGGTAGCTTTTCGGTGTGGGCGCTTCCATAAAACGCGTACCAGCGATCGCCTACGCGGTAAGGAAAAAACGAATCCGTTCCCTGGAGCCCTTCCCACGAATCGGAGTCTTTTCCACGCTGGAGGACCACTCCCAAGTCTTTGTAAGGGCCGCCGATTCCATCCTCGCCAGGGGTTATGGAGATCGCACGCCAGATGCGGCCTTCATGATTTGTCAGCCATTGCTGAGAAGTATCTGGAGCCGCCTGATACGCCACGTAGAACAGGTTCCACCGGCTCTCCTTCGGGTCGAAGACCGGCAGGGGAGACCATAGGGCGGCGCGCGGATCTTTGCCGGTGTAGTCGCCGCTCGATTCGGCCAGGGTGCCCAGCCGCTCCCAGTGGATGCGATCCGGGCTTGTCCAATGCGCCAGCCGCATCTTGACCCAATGTGGATCCCCCACCATCTCTGAGGTGAATAAGTGGTACGTGCCCTTGATCTTGAGCACTCGCCCACCCTCGAAGCCATACTTGTTGCCTTGGGCGCCGTCGGAGTGGATTGTCAATATGGGGCTCTCGGACGACCTGGTCACGACGAGTTCCTGCCCAGCCGAACGCGTAGGAGCGGCAAAGGTAATAAGGACCAGCGCCACCAGAGGCTTGGGTATTCGCCAGCTGCGCGCTACCACCAATTTTGGTTCCCAAAACACGACCCACCTTTCTAGGCCTCGGCTCGCCGGCCTGAAAGGTAATCGAGGTTATGGGGAGGTTAAGTCGGTGAATTCGGGAGTGTTTGCCACCAGAGACTGGGCCGGGGCGTCCGTTCGGCCCCAAAACGAGTGGGTGGCAAACCGCATCGTCCGGAGTCGGGCTGCAAATCGATGATAATCCTCATGGCTCCGTGAGATTTGCGCGCAAACTGAGTCTAATCCGGCCTAAGGGTGTCGAAATTCGCCACAAGCGTTAACAGCAATTAACCGGTCAAATAACCGTTAGTTACTTCCCTCTCGTATTTGGCCCCGGGCGCGTTGACGCCTGCTGACGCGCAGTGCTATCGTCCGACCGGGAACACCAGTGAGTCAGCCCTGACTCAGATTTGCCCTTCCGGTCAGGAGCCAATATCAGCAGCTAACGTGGCCTCTGTTCACACGTCCGCGGTGCCTCACATCTCTCTGTTCGAGAAGCGGGAGGAGCTCCGCCGAATCCTGGAAAGCAAGTACTTCTCGAACTCCCCCAAGAAGACTCGATTTCTGGAGTTCGTCTCTGAACAGGCCTTCCTGGGCAACGGCGACAAGCTGAATGAGTACCTTGTCGGGGTGGAGGTCTACGAACGGGGCGTGGACTTCAACCCCCAGAGGGATCCGATCGTACGGGTGCAGGCGCACGAGATTCGGCGACTGCTGAAGAAGTATTACGAGGAAGACGGAAAAGGCAGCCCGATCCACATGGATCTGCCATCGGGCCACTATGTTCCCATCTTTGGCCGCAACCCGCAGCAGGACGCAGTCCCCGAAGCGTTGCCGACACCTGCCGTCGCTCCGGAGAAACGGAAATCCAATCGCGTTCTTCTCGCGGCGACGCTCATCCTGGGTGTGCTGTGCGTAGTGCTGGCATCGCTGCTGGTCGCCTCGAACTGGGCCAACCGGCGCAGTGCACAGTCTCGAGTCCAGCCCAGCGCCTTACCGGACAGCCTTGATTGGTTCTGGCATCCTTTCCTGCCTCCGGCGGAAGCTCCGTTGATCACGATTCCCAATCACCCGCTGTTGCGGGCGGCTCACGATGGGGACAGCCCCCAGACTTTGGCGCGCGGCCATGAGATTCCCAAATCCAGCCTCCCGGAATTCCGAGACACCATTCACTTCCGTGAGTTGAAGCGCTTTCTCTTTGTCCCGAGCCTGACAGATTTTACTTCGGTGGGCGAGACTCTGGGACTCGTCAACTTGTGCGAAATGTTTTCCACAGTCGGCCAGAAATGCCGCGTGCAGCAGTCACGTCTGGTCAACCTCGACGAAATCAAGGGAGACAACGCAATTCTGCTCGGAGGCAATCAGGCGTGGAGCGGGCGAGTCTTCCTCAACGTTGAGGGATTTCATTTTCAGAGTGGCATCATTCTCAACCGGAATCCTGAGGCAGGCGAGCAAGCGGTCTATAAACCGGAATTTGACTCGGTAACGAACCAACTGACACGCGACTACGCGGTCGTGCTTATGCTCCCCAACGAAACCAGAGAAAGACGGGTCCTGTTGATCTACGGCATTTACACGCAGGGATCGCAGGCTGCCATTGAATACCTCACCAATCCGGAACAGATGGCCGAACTGCGGAAGGAACTGCTAAAGCGTTCGCCGGACCACAAAACGATTCCACCTAACTTCCAGCTCTTGCTCACCACCACGGTGGAAAATTCCGTGCCCGGCAAATCATCGCTCGTGGCGCTGCGGATTATTTCGAAGTGACAGTTCTGAGCGGCGGCCCGCTTCAGTGCTGCAGATACGGCACGAAGCCTTGCGCCTTCATTTTCAGGCGATACACCGACGTGGTTGCCGTAATGTAGAGCGTCCGGTAATCCGCATCGCCCCACGTCAGATTCGCGGGCTGCTCGGGGATGACGATCGTGCCGAGGTGATTCCCTT
>JADGNQ010000221.1 GCA_017883385.1 Candidatus Sulfotelmatobacter sp. | reverse complement strand
ACGTGGTTGCCGTAATGTAGAGCGTCCGGTAATCCGCATCGCCCCACGTCAGATTCGCGGGCTGCTCGGGGATGACGATCGTGCCGAGGTGATTCCCTTTTGCATCCCAGACCCAGATGCCCTTGGGCCCGGTGACAAACAAGTTTCCATTCTTATCCACCTTGATGCCATCGGGGACGCCGTCGTTCTTCTCGCCCGGTTCTTCGCCGAAGATGCGGCCGTTGGTGAGCGCGCCGTCCGCGGCAACGTCGTACACGCGAATGTTTCTCTTTTCACTGTCGTCGACATAGAAATATTTGCCATTCGGGGAAAAGGCCAGACCATTCGGCTGAGTCAAGTCCTTGGTGAGTAGACGAACGCCGCCCTTGTCGTCCAGACGATAGACGCCTTGAAAGGAAATCTCCTGCTTTTCGCCGGCAACCAGATCGAGCGTGGGATCGGTGAAGTAGAGCGCGCCGTCGGGTCCAACGATCACGTCGTTCGGGCTGTTGAGTTTCTTCCCCTCGAACCGGTCGGCGAGAATCTTGTACTTTCCATCGGGCGTTACCTCGATGATTGCCCGCAATACGCTGGCGCAATCGATCAACCGGTGCTGGCGGTCGAAGGTGTTGCCGTCCGGGTCTCCCAGCGCAATAACTTCTTCTTTCTTGCCCTTGGGATCGACGCGGAAAATCTTGTTAATGGTTTCGTCGCTGACGTAGAGGAATCCGGCTGGGTCCCACATAGGGCCTTCGGTAAAGCCGAAGCCGGTCGCTACTGTTTCGAGTTTCGCGTTGTGATCGACCAAATCCCAGAAGCTCGGGGAAGTCGATTGAAGTCCGAAGGTGCGGCGGTCTTGTGCGCCGGCCGTTAGCAAGAGGCAGATCACCGTCACGCTACAGAAGACAACGTTGCCAGCAAATCTCATGCCGTAACCCTCTAGTGTTCTTTCGAAGTGCGAGCCGTCTTCGATGACGAACCTGTACTCATCAGATAGCTGGCTAGGTCATTGAGTTCGCTTCGGCTGAGTCGCTCGCCGTAATTTGTGGGCATCAATGAGCGGTCGAGATATTCCAAGTTCTGCAGGTCAGACTTCTGAAAGAAATGGAAACTGCCATCTGTTGCCTGCAACTGCACAGAGAAATTGTCTTCATTGCGAACCACGCCTTCCACACGATTGCCGTCGCGAGTTGTGACCGTTGCTGACCTGTACCCGGACTGAACGATCCGACTCGTATTGAGGATCGCCTTCAGAATAGCTTCCGCTGACATCGCGGAACCGTAAGAGGACAGGTCGGGACCAAGGAACCCACCTTCACCGGAAACCGTGTGGCAGTTGGAGCATTCGCCCTTGCTGAAGAACATTTTCTTGCCGCGCCCTGCATCGCCGGGCAGTGCCCGAGCTCCCAGTTTGCCTTGCAGGACATGCAGATAACCGACCAGTGAACGAACCTGCACTGCACTCAGTGAGGGAAAGCCGGGCATGCCGGTTCCCGGAACACCCTTCGAAATAATGCTGGACATTTGGTCATCGGAGAGATGTTGCACCTTGGCGTTGCCGACGATGTTCGGAGCCTTCTCGCTTCCCCGGCCATCGAGGCCGTGGCATCCCGCGCAACTGGCGGTGAAAGCGCGCTGGCCGGGTGTGGGACTCGCCTTGAAGTCGTCCTCCACCAGGGCCTCATCCTGTTGTGCTTGCGAAGAGAGCACGAAGAGCCCTCCTATCGACAAAAGAAGCGAGATCGCAACGAATATGTGAACTGCTGATCGAGAGCACGAGCTCATATTGGTCGGCCCCGCTCCATCGGGACTTTCATCAGGTGAAAGCACGCTCTTCATCGTGAGAAAACACCAACCGATGGAGAGAGGGTTTATCCCAAATTCGGTGCGCCTGTCAACCACCATAATCGCCAACTGCCGCGGGAAGGCAGCATTGTTCTGCTGTGTTTTCCGCGACACGCTTGGCCCACAGCTGGCACGCTGTGAAAATAGAGCCGCTTACTTCTGTTTTACGGCGATCGCCGCAATTTCAACCCGTGCATCATTGACCAGAGCGGCGGCCTGAATCGTCGCCCGCGCCGGTTTGGGATCGGGAACAACTGTCTTGTAAACCTTATTCATCTCAGGGAAGTCGTGGATGTCAGCCAGATACACGGTAACGGAGACGATGTCTTTCAACTCAAAGCCCGCCGCCTTCAGGACTTTTTCGATGTTGTCGAGAGCAGCTTTAGTCTCAGCGCCAATGCCGCCGGCTACCAACTTGTTGGACTCATCCGTGCCCTCCTGTCCGGCAATGTAGAGCGTGTTTCCGGCAATGATCCCGTCACTGAAGGGCAGGCCTCTTGTGGGCGAAAGATTGATGGCTTTGCGCTCCTGCGCGTAGCCGCGTTGACCCGCAAGAACCATAGTGACGGCCAATCCGAGAACCAGCGCAAACATCCGATTCGTTTTCGTGTGCATTTCATATTCTCCTTGAACAGTCGCTTTCACTCTTCTTTCACTCTTCCAACCCGGGCATAACGGTGTTAGAGTCCGCGGACATATATACAACCCGGAGGGTGAAATGGACAAATCTCTCAGGTTCACAAAGCAACATACATTCGCTGCAAGCCTCGCGGCTGTGGCCTTGATCATTACGCTCAGCAGTGGAGTCCGGATGGTCCGGGCGCAAGCCACACCCGCGACCGCTGCTTCGTCTGACAGCGAATTGATTGCGCAATTCCGGCGTGTCGAGGTTGCGTCCGTGTCCGATGCGCTCGAACAAATTACCGGCAAGCGCATGTACATGAGTCACCACATGCAACCGATCTTCACGGCCAAGTTCGCAGGCTTCGCGCGCACGGTACAACTCAAGAAAGACGAGGGCAACAAGGATCCCGAGGCCTTGACCGGAATGCTGGAAGCCATCGACCAGGGATCGACCGACTCGGTTTATGTGATGGTGGTTGAGGGTGGGGAAGACATTGCCGGGATGGGCGGATTGATGGGCACTGCGATGGCTGCCCGTGGCTACGCCGGAGCAGTGATCGATGGCGGAGTCCGCGATGTCGCGTATTTACGCAAGATCGGCTTCCCAGTGTTTGCTACAGGAATTGTTCCCTCCACTTCAGTGCATCATTACCGCTTCGCGGGCGCGCAAATTCCGCTGGTATGCAACGGAGTTTCCGTCAATCCGGGAGACATTGTAGTCGCCGACAGCGATGGCGTGGCGGTTGTGCCCAGAGCGCAGGCGCAACCGGTGCTTACCCTGGCCCAGCAGATGGACTTCAAGGAACATTCCATGTACGCCGTCATCGAGCAACTCAAGTCGATTGTGGCCGCCGTGAAGAAGTTTGGACGGCTCTAGCAAAATAGAGATTGCAGAAAAGTCACTTTCATCAGATAATTCGCACTTTCATTTTTGCATCGAGTAGATTTTCATGGCTGGCCCCAAACGCACCTACGACATCACGGCCCTGCAGCGCGGGCTGCGACTCCTGCATCTCTTCAGTGAATCTCCGCGCGGGCTCACTGCGAAACAGGTCGCGGGACTTTCACGGCTCCCGGTCAGCACAGTTCACCGCTTCCTGGCGAATCTGGTAACTGCGGGCTTTCTGAGCTGCGACAGCGACGGCAGCTACCATCTGGGGATTGCGTGCTTCGCCATCGGGCAGGCGGCCGTGGGGCAACTCGACATCCGCCGTCTGAGCCTTCCGTACCTGAGGGAACTGAATCAGCAGACACGGGAAACAATTCACCTCACGGTCCGCCACGGATTGTCCGCTGTGTACGTTGAGAAACTGGATTCGCCGGAGCCATTGCGCATTCACTCGCGTATCGGGGCAGCCGTCCCGCTGTATTGCACGGCCGTAGGTAAGGTGATGCTGGCATACATGGCGCCTGACGAATGCGATCGAGTTTTGCCCCAACTGGAATTAAAACGGCTGACGCCGAACACCGTGGGAAATCTGCAGGAGCTTAAGACGGAGTTGTATCGCGTCCGCAAGAACGGGTACGCGTGCGACTTGGAAGAGCACGAGATGCACATACGTTGTCTGGCCGCGCCGATATGGGATCACACGGGCAGCGTGCAATCGAGCGTCAGCATCACCGCTCCCCTGGTGCGCATGCCGGTGACACGCTTGCGGCAACTCGCGCCGCTCGTCCAAACCGCGGGACTGCAAATTTCCCGGGAACTCGGCTACCAGCCGTCCGGAAATCCGGCAGTTCGTACGCTGATCGGCAAGAGCAGCACGGCGGAGGCGAGGCGTGCACGAGTGGCTCTCTGAGGTTCTGAGCCTGCGGGGAGCATTACATCTTCTCGCGCTCTTCAGTTGTCTGGCCGCGGGCGTAGACAGCGGTTCGGGGCCGGTGAAGATCGATGTGCGCAATATCATCGATGTGCGCAATATCAATGTGCGCAATGAAGATTTGCTGGTTCAGCCCGCGGCGGAGAACTGGACCTCATACAACGGAGACTATTCCGGACGGAGGTACAGTGGGCTTGCAGAAATCAATCCGGCGAGTGTTCCACAACTGCAGGCGCAATGGGTCTTTCACGCGCGCAATACAAATCGGCTGGAAAATACTCCCACCGTCATCAACGGGATGATGTTTGTGACTGCTGCCAACGACGCGTTCGCTCTCGACGCCCGCACAGGGCGGGAGGTCTGGCACCATTCGCGGCCTGTTTCGGAGGGGTTGATTGACGATGCTGCGCAGCATGTGAACCGCGGAGTTGCGGTCTGGCATGATCGTCTATACATGGAAACCGACAATGCACACTTGTTGTGCCTGGACGCACGATCAGGCAATCAGATCTGGGATGTGGCCTACGCCGACTGGAACAAGAACTATGGCGCCACCAGCGCTCCCCTGGTGGTGAAAGATAAAGTTCTGGTGGGGACTTCGGGCGGGGATGACGGCGTGCGCGGGTTCGTCGCTGCCTACGATGCCATGACCGGAAAGTTGGCTTGGCGATTTTGGACCATTCCAGCCCCGGGTGAATTCGGTTCCAACAGTTGGCCGGGCAAGGCGTATTTGCGCGGCGGCGGCACCACCTGGATGCCCGGCACTTACGATCCCGCTCTGAATCTGATTTTTTGGGGCACCAGCAACCCGGCTCCGGACTTCAATGACGATGTGCGTCCTGGTGATGATCTCTATACCGATTGCGTTCTCGCCTTGGACCCGGACACGGGGACGCTGAAGTGGTATTTCCAATTCACGCCGCACGACTTGTTCGACTACGATGCGGTGGAAACGCCCATGCTCATCGATGCGGTTTACAAGGGTGAACCTCGAAAACTGCTGGTGCAGGCGAACCGGAACGGCTATCTCTACGTGCTCGATCGTACCAACGGGAAGTTCCTGTCTGCTACTCCCTTTGTTGAGAAACTGAACTGGACCAAGGAAATCGACGAGCAAGGCAGGCCGATTCGCACCGATGTCAGGCCCACGCCCAGCGGAACCCGCGTCTGTCCTGGCTACTCTGGCGCCACGAACTGGTACTCGCCTTCCTACAACGAGTCCACGCACATGGTGTACTTCCTGACGCTGGAAGAGTGTGAAACCTATTTTTCCTCGCCGACCCAGGCGTTCGTGGAGGGCAAGGAATACTATTCCACGGGAGTCAAGCGGATCGCCGGCGAGACGTCACAGAAAATTCTTGTCGCCTTCAACTTGGATACCGCCTCGCTTGACTGGAAGTATCCCCAGACGGGACGAGGCCACTCCTCAGGCGGGACCATGACGACCTCGGGAGGGCTGGTTTTCTTCGGGGATGACGCTGGGTCCTTTGAAGCCGTCGACGCGCGAACTGGCAAGCCGCTCTGGCACTTCAATACGGGACAGGATATGAGCGCCTCTCCCATGAGCTACGCGGTCGCAGGCAAGCAATATGTGGCCATCGCCGCAGGAAGCGATGTATTCAGTTTTGCATTGCCTTGAGATGCGTCTCGACATTCGCTGTTGGAAATCAAACTGTAACATCGCTGTCCGGCGCAACTAGAACCGCAAAGGAGCTTCTCATGAGACTCGATCCGAAGTGGAACCGGCGCGGCTTTCTCGGCACGGCCGCCGCCATCGCAGCATCGATCCTGGCGCCTCGCAAACTGTTTTCGTCGAACAGCGCGCCTGCGGCCGGAAGCGCTGCGGTAAACGGCTTCGGGCAGACCGGCAATCCTTACGACGAACTCGGCGTCACTACCGTGATCAACTGTGAGGGCACCATGACGATGCTTGGCGGTTCGGTGCTTCGTCCCGAACTCGAAGCCGTCATGGCCATGGCCGGGCGCCACTTTGTGAGCATCCCGGAGTTGGAAGTGGCCGCGGGCAAACGCATCGCGGAAATGCTCAAGCTGCCCGAGGGCTACACCGCGCTCGTCACCTCCGGCGCCGCGGCTGCGATTCAGTCCGGATTGGCCGGCATTCTGACGGGCGACAACGAGGCCTTGATCCGTCAACTCCCCGATTTGACTAGCATGAAGTCGGAAGTCATCATCCAGAAGTCGCATCGCAACCCCTTCGATCATCAGTTGCGGTCGACGGGAATCAAGCTCATCGTGATCGAGACTCGCGAGCAACTGCAGCAAGCAGTCAACGAACGGACGGCGATGATGCACTTCACGAACTTCGCCAATGCCGCCGGACAGATCAAGGTTGACGAGTGGGCCAAGCTGGCCAAGCAGTACAACGTTCCCTGCATGAACGACGCGGCGGCCGACACGCCCCCGGTTTCTCATCTCTGGGACTACACCAACATGGGATATGACCTCGTGACTTTCAGCGGCGGCAAGGCCATGCGCGGGCC
>JADGNQ010000220.1 GCA_017883385.1 Candidatus Sulfotelmatobacter sp. | reverse complement strand
ATCCGAACTACTTCCTCCGGCCTGCCCCGCTTGATATCGTCGGGAGAAAAAAAGCACGAAAAGTTGTGCCCGACAATCTGTTCGGCGGTGTAACCTTTGATTCGTTCGGCCCCGGCGTTCCAGCTGACAACCCGGCCCAGCGGGTCCAGCATGAAAATCGCGTAGTCGTGCACTCCGTCAAGCAGCATCCGATATTTTTCTTCGCTATCCCCGAGCGCTCCCTCGGCTCGCCCACGCGCGGAGTTGCCGCGCTGGGCGCTCCAACCAGCGGCAGCGGCGATCAACAAGCCGAGGACGGTTCCGAGAATCAGAAGCGTCCTGGTCTGGCTCAAGCGCCGATTCGTGTCCGCGTTGCGCAGCACCAACAATCGCAGCTCTTCGCCCTGCAACTTGCCAACTACGGCTAGAAACTCGTCCATGGTTCCCTGGCCTGCTCCGCTTGGAATGGCATCCACCCCCGGCCCCCGCGTCCGGCGCAGACGAATGACCACCTCCGCACGCTGGATCTTCTGCGCAGTCAGTCTTTCGAGCAAAGGAACCTGTCGCTGTTGTTCAGCGTTGTCCAACGTCAAGTAGCGAATCGCTGCCTGGTCCTGCGCGGCCTTTAGTAGACCGACACGGTAGGACTCGAGATAGGACTCCTTGCCCGTCAGCGCAAATCCGTGGGAGTCCGATTCGATGGTCTCCACGGCGAAGACCAGGTCCTGGACGCTTTCCAGAACCTCGTGAGTGTGGCTCACCCACCGCGCGGTCTCCCTCGAGACGACCATGCCTCGATAGGAAATCGCACCCACGATGAGCAAGGTCAACATCGCGGAGCCGAACGCGAGTTGCATCTTGCGATTCAAAAGGGACTTTGATTTCACTTGACCTGTTCCCTGGCTTTTCACTGACCGTTCTCCGTATCTGCAATCTGGATTGTGTGTGCGAAACTTGGACGAAAACCACAACCCGGCTCGTGACTCGCCGGAACATCGGCGCCTCACGAGCCAGCAGTTAGGGCCTTTGTCTTCAATGGTGTGGCGAGATCTTTTAACTCAGTTGGGCGTAGACCTGGTCAAATGTAAGCAAGGGAATGGCCATGATGAGATATGGCGCTTTTTGATCGGCTGAAAGCCTTTCGTGGCAGGACAGATTGGCATCCCAAACAAAAGGAACTCCCCCTGAGTTAGCGCTATGGGTCTTGGTTCCTGGCAACCCACCCGCCCGTGCCGGAGCCGATCTGCGTCAAGTCTACTTTCGTGGTCATTCAACGTCCTCGAAAGTAGACATGTTTTCCACAGCCTAACCCCTTGTGTCCTCGAGCACGCTTCAAACCCCACTCCAGAAATCAATGACTTACACAGGGAGCCCCTGAGAGTTTTCCACAGTGTTCCCGCGGGAACATTGTACATACAATAATATGCGTATAGAAGTAAGGAGGGCGAATGTCGCGAGACTTCGTAGAGCGGTATCCGAATCCGCATTGACATCGCCGCCGCCGACTTCTACCATCCGTTCAAATCAGGGCGGTGTCCGCTTCCTGTTCAGGCGCACCGATCTCTCAAGGGGCGTGCAATGGCAATTTCAAATGGCAGCCGGGAAGTTCCACGCATAGCGTCAGTTTTTGCGATGCTTCTCCTGATCGCAATGGTCGCGCTCGCGACACCTCAGAACCGCAATCAAGATCGTGATCACGACCGCGATCATGACCGCGACCGCGATCACGATCGCAACACGATTCTCATCCTGTCGTACGAGCGCATCGCGCGTGACTTTGGCGGAGGCTCGGGCGGAAGGCCTTCACCCGATGCGCTGTGTGATCCTGGCTTTGTGGCGGTTGGTTTTCACGTGCAGACCGGCGAGTACATCAACCAGGCGTGGCTTGATTGCGCTCCCATGCGATCCGATGGATCGCTAGGACAGGAACGAAGAATGACTGCCAGAACCGGCAGCCCGGGCGGTCGTGCCGTGCGCGATGCCTCCTGCTCCGAGGGCCGCGCGCTCCGTGGCCTGCGCGGACGAACCGGCGCATCCATCGATGAAGCCATCGGCGAATGTGCCTCCGTTCGGGAGCTTGCCTCAAGGTCCGACAATCCCAGGACTGAGTTGACGGAGTCGGTGACCCGCCCCAGGCCAGGAGGAAGGTCGGACGAGGTCCAATGTCCTCCCGGCTCGGTCGTCACTGGCTTCCGCTCCAGGAGCGGCGACTATATGGATCACTTGTGGATCGTGTGTTCCGAGCTGCAGCGCAGCTACTAGGCGCATTCCTCCAATGGTCGAGCCTCGACCGAGGCTGGGAGCGGGGCGCGCGGCGCCACTGCTCGTTCGCCTTTGCGGACGAGTACGATCGCGCCCAGGATCGCAACTGACGCGAGCACGACTCGCATGCTCAGCGGTTCGGAAGCGAGCAGCCATCCTAGAAACACAGCCACCACTGGATTCGCATACGTGTGCGTCGCGACCAGAGCTGGTGGGCACCGTTGCAGCAGCCACGTGTATGACGTGAAGGCAACGATCGATCCAAACGTGATGAGATATCCCAGGCCGAAAATAGATTTCAAAGAAATGCTCGCCCAGTGCGTGGCGTGAAACTCACCCGTGACGCCCGCAGCCGCGAGCAGCATCACCGCGCCACAGATCGTGGGGAGCGCTGTGCGTCCCAGCGCATCGGTAGGCAGCTTCAGTTTGGGAGAGATCACTACGCCTGCTGACCACGCCAACGAACCCAGCAACACGGCGAGCAACCCCAGCACGCTCGAGCCTTTGACGGTCAACTCGACGCCGGTGAGCATGGCCACACCGATCACGCCCAAACCCAGGCCCAGCGCGCTGAGCCGGCTGATCTTCTGCTGGCCCATCGACCACGCCAGCACCAGAATGAACATCGGTTCAGTTGCGATGAGCAGTGCCGCCAGTCCAGAGCCCACATACTGTTCAGCCCAATGCAGCGTGCCGTGACCCACAAAAAAGAACAGGGCTCCTAAAACGAATCCAGAAATCCAGTGCGCGCGCGTGGGACGAAACCCGCGCGCCCATGCCCACGCCAGCAAGACGCTGCCCGCGATGGCGTGCCGGATGCCCGCGGTGACCAGCGGTGGAATGGTCTCGACCGCGTAATGAATCGCGAGGTAGGTCGAGCCCCAGATGACATAGATCGCCACGAAGGCGAGCGCCATCTTGATGGCGTCACTGCGCTGGTGGCTGGTCTTCATCTTCGTCTTTGTGTTTGGGACGATCACGGGTCTACCTCCTATGTTTACCATCTTTTGTTTGGTCGCTCTGCCGCTGCGAATCAGGGCCATAATCTGGGCGGGTTGATCGAGGAACATGGGCTAACCTCTTAAACTGTGTTTACAGGTTAGATCCAATCTAGACCTTTTGCATCTAACTTGTCAAGAGTGTTTTGGTGGTTAGATAATAGACTGGAAGGGGAGGATCCTCTGAGCGAGACCAACGGAGCCAGAAAGACTGTTCGGCGGCGTGCGCCGCGCTTCGATCTGATTGCGGGTAACGTGTGCCTCGACTTCGTCAACACGCTTGACGACCGGCACATCAAGCCCAAGGAGTTGATTGAGACGTATGTGGATCTGGCACGGTTCGGCGAAGATACCGGGCTGCTCGAACCGACGCAGGCCGACCGACTCTGCGAGCGCAGCCACATCGCGCGGGATCGCGCGCAACAAGTTCTGTTGTGGGCCAGAGAATTGCGCGAGGCCATCCACGATGTTTTTTGGGCGATTATGAATAAACGTCCTGTGCCGCCGGCTGCTCTGGCCAGGCTGAATGCCGACGCGCAGAGCGCGGCCGGTCACATGCGGCTGATTCCCGTGAAGGGGCGCTTCGAGTGGAGGTTCGACGAGCGGGGTGACTTCGATAGCGTGCTCTGGCCGATCGCGCGTTCGGCTGCGGATCTGCTTGCGTCGGATCAGTTGCCCCTGGTGCGGGCGTGTTCGTCGAAAACCTGCGAGTGGTTTTTTCTGGATACCAGCAAGAACCATCACCGACGCTGGTGCGACATGACGCGCTGTGGAAATCGGGCCAAGGTGCAGCGGTTCTACGATCGGCAGAAGAAAGCAAGCTCCTAGCTTCTAGCTTCCAGAACCCATCTTCACCACCGGCGATGATTCAGGGCGTCACCACCAGGGTAAACACGCTGTTCGAGTAGTTCGCCGCGCCATAGAACGTTCCGTGGAGGAACAGCGGAGGTCCAGCAGGGCCGGTCGCGTCGTGGTAAGTAGCACTGTCGCAGCGCAAACTGTTGCGCAAGGTGAAGGATTTTGCAGGTCGTTCTCGGCGGCGGGAAGACGTAGACACTCCCAATCCTCGGGAATCGACGAGCGCACAACCTCGGAGACGCCATTCAGAATCGCCACAAATGATGCGGAAGTGTTGCTAGCAGGCGATTACACGTTTTGGCCGCGGGTCAATGAGCGCTATGGCGATTTTGCGCCAATCGTCCTTGAAGCGTGAACCTCAGAAGTTCACGACGTATCGGAAGTCCGCACAGCCCGGCCGACTTTTGAACTTCATTGGTCGGGCCTGAGACAGCAAAACGTCAACCGACTCAGCTGACGACAGTCCGGCTTCGTTACCGTCGCGGGGACGACTCGCCGAAATGACCTTTGCATCGACAACGTCACCATTCGCGTTGATAACGATAGCCACCATTCCTCGAACTTGGTGAACCTTCTTCTGCTCCTCCTCGGACAACCACTGCTGCTTCGACAGAAGTTCGCTGGATCTGTCGCATGACGAAGGGCTCTCTGCAAACGCCGCCAGAGGTGTTGGCGGTTCTATCAACTCGTCCACCTGCATCGCAACTGCGAGCGAGATCGATTGAATGATCCAGTAGTTGGGACCGTGCTTTCGGATGACCATGAACGCTTTCTTTTCTTCCTTCGGGGCCGCTACGATTCGATCGCCGATTACATGTCCATTCAGGTCTCTGACGTGCTCCGTACCAGTTATCCTGTGCTCTTTGAGCGACAGTTCAGTCGCGAGCTTCGATTCCTCTTCCGACCGAAATTCACCGTACCACACCAGTGCTTCAGTGTGATCCGGAGTTTCGTAGGTTCGGAACGCCGCGTGACGACCGAACATATATCCCTCACCGATGGTTGTCATCTTTAGACTCTGATCGCCATTCGGTAGACTATTCATTGAGACCTTCGCCTGTGCGAAAAGGAGCGTAAGGTCAGGCAGAATCGCAAGCAATAGCAATGTGATTACTATCTGTTTCACAGAGACACTCTACCCCGATTCTTCGCCGAGTTCCATGATGATTGAAGCTATCAGGCCATAGCACAAGCTTGCGCCATCTGTTCGCCTTTTTCGAGGTCAATGAGTGAAATGGCGATATTTCAACAGCCATCCGAGTTCAGCATCGATCAGGGGAAGCCGCATGCACCTTGACAACGGCTCCCTTTGGGCGCACTGTTTCGTGGCACGTTGTGGATAGCCTTTTCCTAGCGAACCTGACCTTACCCTTCCTAGGTTCTGGCTTTCGAACGTATTGGGGCCTTACAAGCACAAAGCTCATCGAGAAGTGCGTCAGACCCAGCGCTGTGTTGTCGGGGGTGCTGCCTGTGGGCGTGTCCGCGTGTTGGCGGATCAATACTAACTCAACCACAAGCACCACCACTCACTGACGTGAGAGAGGAGAGCATCATGAGGCAAGAAGGGGCACGGATTCGTGCATTGTTTCTGCTGATGGCCATTGGGGCGGCAGGCCAGCATGCTCTGGCCGCGACCTACAACGTCAATTGCGATAAACACGAACACATTGGCAAGGCCCTGCGTGTGCTTGCGAGTGCCAACCCGCATGGACCGAATACGATCAACGTTACCGGCGTCTGCAGAGGAAACCTTGTGATTCGAAGTATGGACCGGCTGACGCTAATGACCAAGAATGGTGCTTCGCTCACGGATCGTTCCGGCGGAACCTTGCCGGTCGTGGATATCGAGGATTCGCAGCGTGTAACCCTGCAGGGATTCACCATCAACGGCGGGGCGCAGGGTATCCTGTGCAGTACCGCAAGTCTCTGCTACCTGACCGGCAACACGATTCAGGGTCCTGGAGGGTTTGGTATAAATGTAATTAAAGGTTCCCGCGTTTTTCTTGAAAGCAATGTGATCGAGGACTGGGGTCGCGGGGCATTCATTGATAGTGGTGGGCAAGTGTTCAGCAGCAATGACGTCTTCCAAAGCAATGGGGGGTCAGCGCTAGTAGTGTTAGCTGCGGCTTACTTCGAATCACTCAATTCCAAGTTTGACAACAACGGTGTTGGCATTGACGCGGGCGGAACCCTGACACTCAGGGGCGGTACCATCAGTGGCAACAGCAGCGATGGCATTAGACTCCTCAGCGGCAAAGCGGTGTTTTTGGGTCCGACAATCACCGGCAACGGCGGGGTCGGTGTCCACTTGGAAGACGGCGCTTTCGCGGGTTTCCTCGCTGCCAGCATAACGGGTAACTTGAGTGGCCTGGATGTAGATTGCGAACCGCAATTTCCGATCACTCGCTTCATCGACCGTACCGGCGCTATTACAAACTGCGTTGAGCCCGCCAGCGCTGCACTGCGAGAAACCTTAAAATAAGCTTCGCCAGCTCATAGCAACACCCTGGGCCGCTCGATGTCTGGGCGGCTTTTTCTCTGGTCCGGAGGACCGTTGAAGAAGGTTAGCTGTTTTAAACAGATGGGATGAGAAGGCCGGTCTCCGACGGGATGCTGTAGGCTCCCAAGTTATCGACGCGCTTTGAAGCGCAAGAGATAAAGGAGACCGGCAAT
>JADGNQ010000219.1 GCA_017883385.1 Candidatus Sulfotelmatobacter sp. | reverse complement strand
GCGACCGGAGACATCACGCTCTTAACCGACGGCAAGTCCCGCAACACCAGCGCTCGCTGGTCGCACCAGGGAGACCGCGTCGCCTACGGTTCCACCAAGCGGACGGGCAACGATGTGGACATCTGGGTGGTCAACGCCTCCGATCCCGCAACCGCACGCATGGTCACGCAAATGGAGGGCGGGGGATGGGGAGTTTCCGACTGGTCGCCGGATGCGAGCCATCTTCTGGTGTTGAACGAAGTATCGGCAGCTGAAACCTATGTCTGGCTGGTGGACGTGGCCTCCGGCAAGAAGGCGTTGCTGACCCCCAAGTCCGGAGCAGACACCGTGGCCTACGGCAATGCGCAATTCGCCAAGGACGGCAAGGGTGTGTACTTGACCAGCGATGCGGGCTCGGAGTTTCAGCGCCTGGTGTATATGGATCTAGCCAGTCACAAAACGACGGTGCTGACTCCTGCGTTGCAGTGGGATGTCGAAGAGATCGATCTTTCCCACGACGGCCGCTGGCTTGCGTTCGAGGCGAATGAGGACGGCATCAGCAAGCTGCATGTCCTCGACACGAAGACGGGCCAGGAGGTTCCAGTTCCCAAGCTGCCGGTGGGTGTGCTCAGAGGAATCCAATGGCGCGATCATAGCCGCGAGTTGGCGTTCAGCCTGAGTACTTCGAATCAGCCTGACGATGTTTATTCGATCGATATGGCTTCTGGCAAGGTCGAGCGCTGGACTTTCAGTGAGACTGGAGGGATCAATACATCCGGATTCGTGGAGCCGAAGTTGATTCACTGGAAGTCCTGGGATGACCACTCGATCTCGGCGTTCCTCAACAAGCCGCCAGCGAAATTCACGGGGAAGCGTCCCGTGATCATCAGCATTCACGGCGGTCCTGAAGGACAAGAGCGCCCCGACTTCGCCGGACGCGATAACTACTACATCAACGAGTTGGGCATCGCCGTGATCTATCCGAACGTGCGCGGATCGACTGGCTACGGCAAGACGTTTCAGAAACTCGACAACGGTTTCCTGCGCGAGGGATCGTACAAGGACATCAATTCGCTGCTCGACTGGATTCAGACGCAGCCCGATCTGGACGCCAGCAAGGTCATGATCACCGGCGGCAGCTATGGCGGCTTCATGACACTCGCGGTCGCGACCACCTACAACGACCGCATCTGCTGCTCGGTAGATGTAGTCGGGCCGTCCAACCTGGTCACATTCCTGGAACACACCTCCGGATATCGCAAGGATCTGCGCCGTGTCGAGTATGGCGACGAGCGCGATCCAAAGATGCATGATTTTCTGGAGCAAATTGCACCTGCAAACAAGGCGAAGAACATCACGAAGCCTCTATTTGTGATTGCAGGGCAAAACGATCCGCGGGTGCCCGCCAGCGAATCCGCGCAGATGGTACAGGTCCTGCGGCAGAATGGAACTCCTGTATGGTGGCTCCTTGGCAAAGACGAAGGTCATGGCTTCGCTAAAAAGAAGAACCGCGACTATCAGTTCTACGCCACGGTGGAGTTTGTGAAGGAGTATCTGCTGAAGTAGGCCGAACCCGCTTGAATGTTCTGGGACGGCGGCACTATGGTAGCAGCTTGCGTTTCAGGTCGTCGGCGATCTGCTTGCCGTGGAAGCGGCCGTTTTCGATGAAGATCTCGTTCGTGCGCGATCCTGCGACAATCACACCCGCAACGTAGATTCCCCGGACGTTGCATTCCAGCGAGACCGGATCACACACGGGGCGGCATTGCTCGTTCGACAGCTCGATTCCCATGCTGCGCAGAAAATCGTAGTCGGGATGGTATCCGATCAGGGCAAGCACGAAGTCATTCTTTAGCCGGATGGGGCCGCGCGGCGTGTTCACTACGACGTGATCCACACCGATTTCCTGCACCGACGTGCTGAAGTAAGCCTCGATCTCTCCTTTCTTGATGCGGTTCTCAAGATCGGGCTTGATCCAGTACTTGACGTGATGGTGCAGTTGAGCCTCGCGGTGCACGAGGGTCACGCGTGCGCCGTGTCTCCACAAATCGAGCGCAGCGATGGCCGCTGAATTCTTTCCTCCAATCACCATCACATCGGTGTCGTAATACGGATGAGGCTCGCCGTAGTAATGCGAGACCTTGGGAAGCTCCTCCCCGGGGATCCCGAGTTGATTGGCCAGATCGTAATATCCGGTCGACACGATGACTTTCTTCGTGCGGTAGTCATGCGGGCGCCCGGCTCGATCGGTCGCCGTGATGCTGAAGTTTCCATCCTCGCCCATGACCGTCTTGACCCACTCATACTGGCGGAGGTCGATGTGATAGTGCTCGGCAACCTTGCGGTAGTACTCGAGTGCTTCTTCACGCGTGGGTTTCTGCTGGGCCGTGGTGAAGGGAATGTCGCCGATCTCGAGCAACTCCGGCGTGGTAAAGAACACCATGTTCGCCGGATAGTGGAACAGCGAGTTCACCAGGCATCCTTTGTCGAGGACGATGACCTTGAGTCCGATTTTCTGCGCCTCGATGGCACACGCTAACCCGGTTGGCCCGGCTCCGATTACGAGCACGTCAGTGCGCATCTCCGGGTGAGGCTTGGCCTTGGCCAAGGGGAGAATGTCGAGTTCTTCGGCGGCAAGGAAATCAGGCATGGATTGCATGCAGGGTCACTCGATGGATCGGGGCTCGAGCGCAAGTCGGAAACGGATGATTTTAGCACGTGAGTCAGTGCGGCCTTGCGAGCCCGATCGAATGGGCGCGGACGCTCCGTCGCGGCCTCATTCCCGCGCTATAATTTGCGGTTGCATTCATCCATTGGCTCTACTTAGGAGCAGTCATGTCTCCTCTCACTGAACCCGTCGCCCCAGCCCAAATCAAGCCCCGCATTGAATCCGACAGCATGGGAAAGATCGAAGTCCCGGCGAACGTCTACTGGGGGGCGCAGACGCAGCGCTCGCTGCTGCATTTCAACATTGGGCGCGACACCATGCCGCCGGAGTTAATCCGGGCCTTCGGCACGCTTAAGAAGGCATGCGCGCTCGTCAATCAGGATCTGGGCAAACTTCCTGCCGACAAAGCAAAGTTGATCGTGCAGGCCGCCGACGAAGTCATCGCCGGCAAGCTCAACGACCAGTTCCCGTTGCGCATCTGGCAGACGGGCAGCGGCACTCAGACCAACATGAATGTGAACGAGGTCATCTCGAACCGCGCCATCGAAATCGCAGGTGGTGAGATGGGATCGAAGAAGCCCGTTCATCCCAATGATCATGTGAACATGTCGCAGTCATCGAACGATACATTTCCGGCAGCGATGCACATTGCCGCGGCAGAGCGAGTAAAGAACGCTCTTATACCCGCGATCAAGACCGTTCGCGACGCGATCTCCGCCAAGGCGAAGGAGTTCGATAGTGTGGTCAAGATCGGGCGCACACACCTGCAGGACGCCGTACCTTTGACCATCGGACAGGAGTTCGGCGGCTGGGCCAGCTTGCTCGAGCGCGACATCAAGCGACTGGAACAGGTGCTGGATGGCCTCTATGATCTGGCCATCGGCGGAACGGCAGTGGGCACTGGGCTGAACACGCATCCCGAATTCGCCGAGCGCGCGGCAAAAAAGATTTCCGAACTCACGAGCCTTCCCTTCCGCTCGCACCCCAACAAGTTCGCTGCGCTTTCAGCGCACGACGAGATTGTGTTCGCGCAGGGTGCCATGGAAACGCTGGCCGCGTCGCTGATGAAGATATCCAACGACATTCGCTGGCTGGCTTCAGGCCCGCGATGCGGTCTGGGAGAACTCTCGATTCCCGAGAATGAGCCCGGATCATCCATAATGCCGGGCAAGGTGAACCCCACACAGTGCGAAGCCATGACTATGGTCTGCGTGCAGGTTCACGGAGCAACCGCCGCCGTGGGATTCGCCGGATCGCAGGGCAACTTCGAACTCAACGTGTACAAGCCCGTAATCATCTACAACTTCCTGCACTCCGTGACGCTCATCACCGACGCCTGCCACGGCTACGTCGAATACATGCTCAACGGCATCGAAGTCGATCGCGCCAAAGTGGACTGGTACGTGAAGAACTCTCTGATGTTGGTCACCGCGCTGGCCCCGAAAGTGGGATACGACAAGGCCGCCCAGATCGCACACACGGCGCACGTCGAACACTCCAGCCTCCGCGAGGCAGCGTTGAAGCTGGGGCATCTCACCGGTGAAGAATTTGATCAACTGGTGAAGCCAGAGAAAATGACGCATCCGTAGCGCAGTCTGTCCGCTAGCTCTCGACGGACGGCTCGGTCAATTCGTTGCCTTTTCCCAACGGTGAAGGGCTGACTCTTTTCGTCGGTGTGGTCGTGATCACGACCACGCTGACCAGCACCAGCAGGGTACCGGCCATCGTGCGCGGGCCAATCGCTTCTCCCCCCAGAAAATATCCCACCAGAACCGCGACCACCGGATTTACGTAAGCGTAGGTGCCCACCTTCGTCGGCGATTCGTGGTGAATGAGCCAGACATACGCCGTGAAGCCTATGATCGATCCTGCGACGATCAAGTAAGCCAAGGCGAGCCACGCCCCGCGCGAGACTGCCTGCACGTGGAAGCCGCGGAATTCTCCCAGCAGCGCGGCCGTCAGCGTGAGCAGAACGCCTCCGGCAAGCATTTGCGCTCCAGAGCTCATGGCCTTGGCGGCGGGCAACGGCAGCCTGCGACTCAGAGACGCGGCTACCGACCAACTGATGGCCGCGACCAGCAAAGCGCAAGCACCGGCCGTGTCTACCGGGGCCTCTCCCAAACTCACTGTGCGTCCGACAAGAACGGCCACGCCAGCCATCCCCACTAGCAGGGCAACACCGAGTCGTAAGGTGAGGTGTTGAGTTCGAAGGAAAACGATCTCCGCAAGCGCCATGAACACCGGAATCGTCGCCATCATGACCGCCGCAATTCCCGACGGCACACGCCGCTCGGCCCAGAAGAGCAACCCGTAGTCGAGAACAAAGATCAGGATCGCGAGAAATGAGGCGGCGCCCCATTCGCGCCCCGTCGGAGAGGGCGTTCCCAGGGCGCGCATCCAACCGTAGAGAACCACACCCGCAACCAGGAAGCGCATGCCCGCGAGAAGAAACGGCGGAACCTCGCGCACACCCACGCGGATCGCCAGGAACGTTGAGCCCCAGACGAAATAGATGATGGCGAAGGCCAGTAGAACTTTCCACGCACGAGGTTGGGAAGCAGCATCCATGTCTGATGATTCCTGCGCGAGATCACAAGCGCGATTCCGACCCTGATTAGATCATCGCTAACCCGCTCTGGGCGCGGATTTGAGGCATAAAAAGATTTTATGAGGCTATAACCGGGAACGACGTGGAGATCGGACCGAAGGAACTATTTCTTGAGCAGGCTGGTATGGCTGGCGACACACTGCCACTTTCCGCCGTCCAGAATCCAGGTGTCGGTGAAGCGCCCGACGTGGTCGTACGCCTTACCCTGATACGTACCCTGAGTGTGGTACGTGCCTGTAACCACCGCGGTATCGCCGAAGAAGTTCATCTTAAGGTCTTGAATATTGGCCGCTGTAGGTTTGAAACGCGGGTCTCTTATGTCGGCGAGAAATTTCTGCTTGTCGCTGATTTCGCCGTCCCACTCCGTGTTCACAAACCGGCTTGAAACCAGGGCGTCGAGGACGGGCGCGTCGCGGTGCACCTGCGCCTCGTTCCACAAGCGCTCGAGAACGAGCAGCTTGCTCTCGCGTGGATCAGCCTGTTGAGCCGCTACTCCAACCGAAGATAGAGTCAGCAGAAGACAGCAGCAGAGGTTGCGAATCATGCCCGTAAACGCCCGCCGTCATCCCTACGTGGCGCGAACGTATCAAAACGATAGCAGTCGGAAAGCGGTCCATGCCATCGAAACAAAACGAGGAGCAGTTACGAACGTCACGGGACGTTAGATGCTACTTAGAAATCCAAGCGCAGAGACGTTCCTTGGAACCCATTGCTGGTACGCCCGCTGGAGATGTAGCACACCCGCCTTCAGAATGCCCAACGCAGCAGAGTTGCCCCTACCGTGAAACCTGCTCCGACCGAGGCCAGCATCACCAGACTTCCCTTTTTCAGTTTGCCTTCCTCAATCGCCGTATTCATAGCGAGCGGGATCGTCCCTGCGGTGGTATTGCCGTAGCGATCAATGTTGACGATCACAGCCTCGGGGCGCAGGGCCAGGCGATCGGCAGTGGCATTGATGATGCGCAGGTTGGCCTGGTGGGGTATGAAGGCATCAATGTCCGAGCCTTTCAGCCCGTTGCGTTCCAGCAGCTTCTGGCACAGCTCAGTCTGCTTGCGCACTGCAAACTTGAAGACTTGCTGGCCGTCCTGGTGAACATAATGCATTCTCTTCTCGATCGTTTCCTTGCTGGTCGGGTGCAGGCTGCCACCGCCGGGCATGTAGAGAGACTGGGCGCCGGAACCATCGACCTCGTGAATGAAGTCGATCAGCCCGACGGAGTCGTCCTCGGCGGGTTCCAGAATCGCCGCACCCGCGCCGTCTCCGAAGATCACGCAGGTGGCACGGTCGGCGTAGTCGATGATCGACGACATTACGTCGGCGCCAATGACCAGGATCCGTTTGTGCGCGCCGCTGGCGATGAATTGCGCTCCTACCTGCACCGAATAGAGAAAAGCCGAGCAGGCGGCGGACAGATCAAATCCCCAGGCACCTTTTGCGCCCAGCTTGTCTTGTACCAGGCACGCTGTGGACGGGAAAAACATGTCCGGGGTCACGGTGCCGACAATGATGGCATCGATGTCGGT
>JADGNQ010000218.1 GCA_017883385.1 Candidatus Sulfotelmatobacter sp. | reverse complement strand
ACGCCAGTTCCGCACCTTTAATGATCCGGGCAAGGATTCCGCATCTAGGAGGTGCTCTGGATTATACCCCGCCTCGCCGCTAGCTGGAATGCGCTGCACCTCGATGATCGACCCCGTCTCGCCAATGATCAGCTTCCCGGAGAATGGAAGTTCGTACTCATAGTCCCGTGGGGCAGCCTGTTCTCGCAAGTCCGGAGTCACAAACCCCAACTCCTCGGGCTCTCTCACCACCTTCCATCCCAGTGGCAAGGACAATTCCTTGCCAGAGGGGCCATCTTCCGCCGCGAAGCGCAGAATTTCCTCCACATGCTTGAACTCCAGTGGAATCCCGGCACGCTCCCCAACCGCCTTCACCAGTCTGCGCTGCACCGCGATCGGCTCACCCAGCAGCCACGCGCGGCTCACGGATGCGTTCGCCACCAGCCACGGCGCGCTGTCGATTCGCGACTGCAAATCATCGATTCCCGGGTGCCCCATTTCTCGGGCGTCTTTTGCGCGAGAAGTGGCGGTTTTGACGGGAATTGACTCCTTGGGAGCAATTCCGAGCCCTGCGATCTGAACCAGGCTTGCTTCGCTAGACACCGGACGGGCCCACTCCGGCTCCGACCACTGCACCGTAGTTCCCAGCCACCCCGAGACTTCGTTCTCCCAGTAGTCTTCTTCCCCGCGCGCAATCGCCGCCAACTCCGCCAGATTCTCCGCCACTGCGGGATTAAATTCCTTTTCCAGCAGCGGCACGACCAGTTTGCGCACTCGATTCCGCGTGAACCGTTCGTCAGTATTGGTTGAATCCTCGCGCCAAGGCTGCCCGATATCCTTGAGATACTGCTCCAATTCGCGGCGGCGACCCGCGAGCAGAGGCCGCACGATCTCACCCGAAAACTCTCCGTCGTCGTCTTCCACCAGAAGACGCGGATGAATCCCACCCACCCCCCGCAGCCCCGCCCCGCGAATCAACCGCATGAGCACCGTCTCAGCCTGATCGTCGAGCGTGTGCCCGGTCACGATCTTCGATAGGTCGCGCTTTGAAAGGGCGCGGCTTTCAGCCGCGCCGAAAGTTGCATGAATGGATTCGGGCTTTAGCCCCTGAGGGCCCACCGCTTCATCTTCGCCTAGGAGGTGGCGGAAAAATCCGTACCGCAACTCCCGCGCAGCCGTTTCCAGACTGACGCGTTCCTCCGCCGCATGCTGCGCGACATCGTCGCTGTCGACGTGAAACTCCAGGTCGTGCGCGCGCACCAGACCCGCAACGAATTCCTGATCCGCATCCGACTCCGCCCCGCGCAACTTGTGATTGAAATGAACAACAGAGAGAACGATCCCGAGTTCGCCCCGCAACTCCAGCAGAAGTCGCAAAAGCGCAACCGAATCAATCCCCCCGGAAACAGCAACCCCCACGCGATCCCCAGCCCTCAGCAGTTCCTCCCGCCGAATGTGGGAAAGCACGCGCTCCGCCAGGGAATGCACCGGAACATGGTACCGCAGGGGAAGCGGGATCTGGCCCAGGTTCACCGTCTGAGGAGCTGGGTGCCGTGCCGAAGGAACTCAGCGACCAGCCCGGTAGGACTGCCAGTTGCGGCATGTCGCGTTCCAGAAATGTTTGCAGGACTTGACTCCGCCAGGCGGTGGAGTCCGCCTCCGTCCGGGCCGCGCAAGCCAAGGGGAACCCCGCGGATCCAGTGGCGAGTTTGCGCGGAGGCCCCAAGATCGGAGAGCCGGAAGCCTTCCATACCATGAAAATCGGCCATTTAGTGGTGGATTTTCATGGCATACCTACAACCCCGGACTCTTCTCCGCAATCAGTTTCCGGATCTTCTCCACGAACTCCGCCGCCGGCATATCTTCCGTCTTCTCTTTGCCGCGCGAGCGGACGTTCACGCTCCCCGCCTCGGCTTCCTTATCCCCGACAACGAGTAAGAACGGCACCTTCTGCATGGCGTGTCCGCGGATCTTCGAGTTCATCTTTTCGTTGCGCGCATCCACCTCCACGCGCACGCCGATGGCCTTCAGTTGCGCTGCCACCTTGTTCGCATACTCCGCGTGCCGCTCGCTGATCGGAATCATCACGGCCTGCACCGGCGACAGCCATACCGGGAACGCACCCGCGTAGTGCTCAATTAGCACTCCAAAGAACCGCTCAATCGACCCGTACAACGCGCGATGAACCATAACCGGCTGCTTGCGCGAGCCATCTTCGGCCACATACTCCAAGCCAAACCGCTGCGGCAGATTGAAATCGAACTGCACGGTCGAGAGCTGCCACAGCCGTCCGATCGCGTCCACCAGCTTGATGTCAATCTTCGGCCCATAGAACGCAGCCTCGCCCGGAATCGTCTTGTACTCGATCCCTTGCGCCTTCAGCACCTTTTCCAGCGACTGCGTTGCGTGGTTCCACTGATCTTCACTCCCCACGAAATTCTTGCGGTCCTCCGGATTCCACGTCGAAAGCTCGGTCTGGAACTTGTCGAAGCCAAAATCCTTCAGCACATCCAGCGCGAACTTCAGACAGGCCGCAATCTCACCTTCAATCTGCTCCGGGGTACAGAAAATGTGCGCGTCGTCTTGGGTAAACCCGCGCACCCGCAACAGGCCGTGCATCACGCCCGAGCGCTCATATCGATACACCGTCCCCAACTCGCCCAGCCGCACCGGCAGATCGCGATACGACTTCAGCGAATCTTTGTAGATCAGAATGTGCCCCGGACAGTTCATCGGCTTCAGCCGGTATTCGGCATCGTCGAGTTCCATGGCGTCGAACATGTTCTGCGAGTAGTAGCCCTCGTGCCCCGAGGTGTAGAACAACTGCCGCCGCGCCACATGCGGTGTACACACCAGCGCATAGCCGCGCTTGATGTATTCCGCGCGCATCCAGTCTTCCATCTCTTTGCGGATAATCCCGCCCTTGGGATGCCAGAAGATCAGCCCCGGCCCGGCCAGCTCCTGAATCGAAAACAGATCCAGCTGCTTGCCCAGCACGCGATGATCGCGCTTCTTCGTCTCCTCGACATGCTTTAAATAGTCGTCGAGATCTTTCTTGGAAAAGAACGACGTCCCGTAAATACGCTGCAGCTGCGGATTCTTCTCATCCCCCAGCCAATACGCGCCCGCAATGTTGAGCAGCTTGAATGCCTTGATCTTCCCCGTCGATGGGATGTGCGGACCGCGGCAGAAATCCGTGAACTTGCCGGTGCGGTAAAGCGAAATCTTTTCATCGGCCTTGGTGAATTGCTCGATGAAATGGCACTTCATGAAATCGCCTTCTTTTTTGAATTCGGCCAGCCCAAGGTCGCGTGGCAGAAATTCGCGCGCATACGGAATGTTCTGCTGCACCAGTTCCTGCATCTTCTTCTCGATCTTCTCCAGATCCTCGGGAGTGAACGCCGTCGGACGATAGAAGTCGTAGAAGAATCCGCTCTCGGTCGCAGGTCCGTGGCCGAGTTTGGTCTCTGGGAAAAGCTCCAGCACCGCCGCCGCCAGCAAGTGTGCCGACGAATGCCGGTAAACCTCCAGCGCCTCGGGGAATTTGTCGGTCAGCAGCTGGAGATCGGTATCGCTCTCCAGTGGCCGCGTCAGATCGATCAGATTGCCATTGGCCTTGGCGGCCAGCGCCGCATCCGCCAGCCGCGGGCTGATCTCCTTCGCAATGTCGAGGGCGGTGGTGCCTTTGGGAACTTCCTTCACGCTCCCGTCCGGGAGCTTCACATGAATGCTGTCAGCCATAAATTGAGACCTGCAGGTGTTCTGAATCTTTCAGTCTATTGGAGGGATTCCAGAGGGTCAAACGGAGCAGGGTCAATTCAAGCGCTGTCATCCTGAGCGAAGCGAAGGACCTATGCACTCCTTCGCAGAATGCACATGTCCTTCGGCCCGCCGGGGACGCGGGCCTCAGGATGACAGGCCAGTGGCGGGGGACAGTGACTGGCCACAAACATCAGCTCTGCTGAGCGATGTCCTTCACGTGCGTCGCGATGTACCACTTGTTCCCGAACGCGTCCTGCACGCCTGCGTTGCGGTCGCCGTAAGGCTGGTCGGTCGGCTCCTGGAACGATGTTGCACCCGCCGCAAGGGCTTGCCGATAGACCGCTTCCATGTTCGGCACGTAGAGATAGAACATAGCGTTCATGGGCTCGTACTTCCCGTGGGCCTCGCCCATCTCCAGTACAGAATCTCCAATACGAACCACGGCATGATGCACAACTCCATCCGGCGAGGCATACTTCGCAACTTCCTGAGCCTCGAACGCGCGCTTCAGGAAGCTAATCAGCGGTTCCGCCCGGCGCGGGTGCAGATACGGATTCACGCTGTGCAGGCCCTGGGGAACATGGCTCTCACCCTTGGCGGTGGCGATATACCAGTAGTTGCCCGCTGGGTCCTTCACAGTGCTGGAACGCTCACCGTACTCCTGATCGCGCAACTCATCGATGAGCGTCGCGCCCGCCGCAACGGCTTGCTGAGTGACAGCGTCCGCATCTTTCACATACACATGCAGCGCATTTGGCTGCAGCGTCCCCGGGAATTTCTTGCCGGCAATGCCGCCGCCCATCATGAGCCTGGTATCGCCGATGCGAACCTCACCATGCACCCCAGTGGGCATCACAGCTCGCATCAGTTCTTCTGCCCCAAGACCCTGCTTGGCAAACTCAAGCAGTGCCAAGCCATCCTCGGCGACCAGATACGGGGTGACCATGCGGAAGCCCCGGGGAACAGGCTCCACACCGGACTTATCCTTTTCAGAAACCTTCCCGCCCTCAGCACCCTCCGTCATCCCTTTCATCCGCCGGTGCATTTCCTCCAGCGACATCTCTTCCTTCACGGTGAACACGGCCCACGAATAGCCAAATGGATCCTGCAGCAGGGCATCGCGCTTTCCGTAGAATTGGTCCTGAGCTTCACGCACCAGCTTCATCCCTGCCGCCACGGCATGTTCTGCAAAGGCATCGACATCGGCGACCTGGATGGACATCGAAATCGGCGAGTGGCCGAGGGTTTCAGCGCTGAAGCGGCCTCCCTCGGGCCATTCGCCGGCTACGTCGATGGTCGAATCACCGATCATGATCTCGGCGTGCGGGATGCTGCCTCCAATCTCGAAACGGAACGTTTCCTTTGCACCCAAAGCGCGCGTGTAGAACTCAATCGCTTTGGCAGGATCTCGGAACGCTAACCTTGGTGATGCAGTGATGCGAACGGCGGCGACAGGCTCGGCAATGGTAGACATACGCTTCTTTCCTCCTAGTTCAGATTTCAATCTTGCCTTGAAACTCGCACTCGGCAGATTGCGCAAGTCCGCCGCGATGCGCACCAGTGGCTCGATGTCGCCTTCCACTTTGCCTAGCTTGCCGTCCGCTCGAGACAGCATCGCGTCCACAGCCTTATTGAGCTGCTCGATCTTCTTCGGGTCGCTGTTTCCTGAATGCAGAGAGCGCTTAGGCATCGGCACCCTCCATGCGCGCCCGCAAGCTGCTGAGCGCGCGGAACTGTAACTGCTTCACCGCACCCTCAGTCTTGCGAATCTCCCGCGCCACGTCCTTAATACTTTTCTGCTCCACAAACCGCAGCACCACTACGCGCCGCTGCTCGGCGGGCAGCGTATCCACCAGCCGAAACAAGGTGGCCCGCCGCTCTACTTCTTCAATTTCCGCTGGACTTGCCTGCGCGGACTCGATCGCGGAATCGTCCGCCACTTCCCGCCCCGACCGCTGCCAGCGGTCCGAAATCAGGTTCGCCGCAATCCGGAACAGCCAAGCCGCAAACGGGATGCCACGCCACTCAAATCGCTTCAGGTTCGCCAGCGCCTGGTGAAATACTTCCGAGGTCACATCTTCCGTCTCGGTTCGATCTCCCACACGCTTCACGACATAGGCATACACACGCTCGAAATTGATTTCGTAAAGCTCGGCAAAGCGGGCGGGGTCCTTCTGCGCAGCTTCGATCAGAAGCCGCTCGTCCGCTTCTTTCTTCAGAGCCTTCAACGAATTCTCCGCGGTTTGGCCTTACATTGTGAGTAACGGACGGAAGGGGCAAAAGGTTACGCGAAAAAAACAGGACTATTGGGAGACCGAACTCTCCGAGTAATACAGGTTCTCCAGTGCCGTCCGCACTTTGTTCGACAGCGCTTCCAGATCCCGCACTGTCAGCCCGATCGTCGAGATCGGCTCGCCCACCCGCATCTCCAGCGGACGGCACTTGATGTGGTAGGTGTTCATGGGCAGCAGTTCGAACGTGCCCACCAGGGCTACGGGCACTATATCCACCTGCGCCTTGATGGCCAGAAAAAACGCGCCCGGCAGAAACGGCTTGATCTCGCCATCCGGCGTCCGCCCACCTTCCGGATAGATCACCAGCGGCAGCCCCGCCTTCAGCCCCTTCAACGCCGCCCGGATGCTGCTGATTGAATGCGATGGGTTCTGCTGATCAATGCAGACCTGGCCTGAACGCTTGAGTTGCCAACCCACCACCGGATACGACAACAGCTCCTTCTTGAACGCAATGCGGAACTGGAACGGCAGATAGGTATAGAGGACTGGGATGTCGAGCGCGGAAGCATGATTTGACGCGTAGACATGAGGCTTAGAAGTGTCAATCTTGTCGAGACCGGTGACTTTCACGGGCGAGAAGATCGTCTTCATGATCAGCCACGACCATGCGTAGGAAAACCAGTGCAGCCGGCGTGCATCGCGGTCGAACAAACCGCCGGGGATCGCGAGCAGGCCCATCACGAGGGTGTAGAGCCAGATCAGCGGGTCGAGGATGAAGTACGACCGCAACCGGCTCAGCCAGCCGTGTT